>JAZSFW010000194.1:0-3013 GCA_045532445.1 Acetatifactor sp.
AGGAGTGTGATTGTATGAAAGCATTGAAAATTTGGGGATGGCTGTTATTTGCGATATCTGCTATTCTTTGGGGTTATGGCTGGATTAGTGGCGAGTTTAGCGGACATGGAATAGCTAAAATGGATAATGTAGCATTGGTTCTTACAATCGTTTCTATTGTGTGTTTTCTGCTTGCAATTACAGTATTGACTGTCACACAGGCGATAAAGCAATCTCAGGCTGATAAGTGAATTGTGCATTGTGATTCGTATTGTTTTCTGAAGGATAGAGGTGTATGAAAACGAATAAAATAGATTTATTTGGCTTCCAAGTCGAGATTGATGAAGTTGCAACAAAGGAATGGTACGTTAATGCCAAGGAATGGGGTTGCGACTGTGGAGATTGCAGGTATTTTGTAGCATTGGCAAAAAAGAGAGAATTGCCTGCAGTTGTACTGGAGATATTGGATCAGTTTGGGATCGCTTCTGAGAAAGCAACCTATGTCTGTGAAATGATCACAGAAGATTATTGGATTTTGTATCAGTTCAGTTATCGTATGGTTGGAAATATATTGAAGGAAAGAGAAGGAAAAACGCCGGATTTAGGGAAAGTAGAAGTGCGCTGCTGTCATGAACCGTATCCTTACGGAGCACTGGGATTCCCGGAACCTCATTTTGATCTGGAGTTTTGGGTTAGACTTCCAAGAGTATATAAGTATAGTGATATTGCAGATTTTTTCATGCATGGCAGAGAGATCGAATTTGTGTATAATGGCCGTGAATGTGCCATTACCAATCATACAAGCCGCTGGTGGTTCTATGATGGCGTGGATCAAGTGGAGGTCTGTGAGTTTAGTGACTTCCAGCAGCTTGTGAGCAAAGTGGGAGCATATTTTGTAGAAGATAAAACAGTACAGGCTATCTTTGATGAAGGACTGTATGAGAAGGTTTCGATTTTGTAGGTAATAGTATGAAAAAGAGTGTAAAGTATACGGAACTGTCGGATGAAGCATTGATGGAGAAATGGTTGTCTACATTCGGAAAAAGTGTTGATAAAAATATGATGGAAGAACATGTGACTTCTTATGGAAATCTTTTGTGGCACTTGTTTACCTGGGGAGAAGTCCCTTGTCTAAAGGGAGATGATGCGAGAAATGCATTTGATGAGCTACAATATGAGGAGGCAATACGGTTTTATGATGGATATGCTGGACATATTGAAAAGGTTTCCGTGATAGAGAAGATTACAGCAAAGGCAGTTGATAAAGATCGGGCAGGTGATGTGTATATCGTAGCAAAGGATTTTTCCTGGACCTATGTGCGTACGCATGAAGAGGGATGTTGCGGACCGTACTTTTGCAAATTTTAAATTGGAGGTTTGCATATGAAGAGACGTAAATGGCTGTTGCCCATAATGGTACTTCGATGGTATTACCTACGTAAGAGAAGGTACTTGCGGTTATGATATTCCTTACAATCGATCTGACAGAGGCAGGCATCTTGGTATTATTAAGTCTGGTGACTACATATTTCACATATATGAAGTGAAGGGGGATCCCGAAAGGAATTACCTGTACTGGTCATGGGAATGGGAAGGCGATATGTATGTTCGTAAGGAAATAGCTGAAGAGGAAAAGTAATTAACTGAAAATGCACGTTTCTGCCAGATATTGTGCAAAAAAACAATCTATACGGTACCACTCATGTATTATATAATATGAGTGTATCATAGAAATCATATATTTATGTTCTGATGGAGTGAACCGGAGACTGGATTAATTGCAAGCCTGTTAGGCGCTTTGTATCAGAGGAAGATATCCGAATAAAATCTGAACGGTATCATTCGTTACTGGCAACATTAAGCATATAAGAGCGTGATATGAAATTGTAATAAGGAGGGAAAGACAATGGCTAAGAATGATCGATTTGAGAAAGTTTATTCTCAGGGAGCAATGAATGTAATGGAAATCTGGGTGGATAAAGAGACAGGAGTAAACTATGTATTTCGCCAAAGCGGATATGCAGGCGGAATGACACCTTTGCTGGATCGCGATGGAAAGCCGGTTGTTTCTACAGTCATAAATCGATAAAGGGGAGGTGCAGAATGAATTTATATATCAAGCAGCATATATTTACCTGGGGAGATCAGTTCTCTGTGTATGATGAAGCGGGAAACGAAAAATATCATGTGGAAGGCGAGGTTTTCACTTGGGGCAAAAAACTGCATCTGTATGATGTGCAGGGACGAGAACTTGCATATATTGAGCAGGAGTTGCTGACTTTTCTTCCCAAGTATCACATATTGCGGGACGGAGAAGAGTTGGCTGAAGTGGTGAAAGAGTTTACTTTCTTTAAACATGAGTACAGTGTAAATGGTTTGGGCTGGCAGGTACATGGTGATTTCTGGGATCATGAATACGAGATTACAGATGGTAATACTGTGGTTGCATCGGTGTCAAAGGAGTGGATGACTTGGGGCGATGCCTATGAGATTCGGTTTGGTACCGGTGTGGATGAAGTAGCAGCGTTGGCGGTAGTTCTGGTGATTGATGCATGTATTGAGGCACAGAAGAAATAGGAAGAGGACAAAGGAAATGGTTAAGAAAATGATATCAATTGTGATAATTATGGTAGGGGCCTTTATGATGATCAGTGGAGTTGCCCCCATGATCCTTGGAGCAATATTGGAGGCGCGGCCAGCTGGCTCCGTGGGTATTATCGGTGGAGCTGATGGTCCTACGGCGGTTATGGTGGTCGGGGCTCTGGGGAGTGGAAGTGTGATCGCTGAGGTCTTGATAGGAGCCCTTTTGGTGGTTGTTGGTATATGGGGATGCAGAAAGAAATAATAAGGCGGGAAGAGATAGTAGATTGGAGATGTTTGTTCTGGAAATAAAAGATATGTACTTGTAAAAATTACATCTATACAACAGCCGCAGCATATTATATAATATTTCATATGATAAATATCCTATGGGCAAGGGGCTGGGAACGAAACATGGTAAAAGCTATCCTGATATTGGCTTTGTTTTTAATTA
>JAZSFW010000261.1:0-6522 GCA_045532445.1 Acetatifactor sp.
AGGGAGTATTCCCTTTTATGTGGATCGCATCACAGGAGGTTTAACCTATCATAAATATGAATTTGACAAGGAACTGATCCGTGAGTACGAAAATCTGCTGGGAGATTGGTTCCTGGGATTTCAGCTTCACGAAAGCGGCAGCAATCGCCGTAGTGGTGACTGGATGAAAATTTTGAAGGTTTGCGGGCACAAAGGGCCTTATGATGCCGATAAGCTGCGGGAGCTTTTGCTGGATCCGATTTCCGTTATGCCGGATGGAACCATACTTCCGAAATTGTCGCAGGATTCTGCAGAAGAGTATGCCAAGCGGCAATATGCAGATACGGTTGAAGCATTTATTGAAGAAATGAAGGATTTGTTCTTGAGAAGAATGGAGGAGGTAGATGGACATGTTCTGCCTTGCGACAGTGCAACGCAGGCTGCCTGGATGCAGGAAAAGCTGGGGATGAAGAGTTTTATGCCGGAGGTGGGATGTCAGATACCACTGATGCGGATTGAGGTTGCTCTTGCCAGGGGATGCGCAAAGGCCAGTAATAAAACCTGGGGTGTCTATTATGAGTGCTGGCGGCTGATTCCGGGGATTGGTTACTGTATGCCCTGTTACAACGATTATCCTCTGAATGAATGGTATTCAAAACCGGCTCCGGGAAAAGATGATTTCTGGTCAAGGGGAGAAAACGGCGGAAGCTCCAGACTACTGCAGAACAGAATCTATTACTATGCCCTTATGAGCGGGGCAGATTACTTCTCAGAGGAATGGGGGTTAAATTGCAGTTATAGCGATATGGAAACCTTTGCCCTTTCGCCTTATGGGGAGTTGAAGAAAAACTTTATAAAGGATACGCAGAATTTCAGAGGGGTAAAAGCGATCACACCATTTGCTGTTGTGCTTCCGAAAGAATATGCGTTCGTAGAAATAAGGACTTTTAAAAGTCTCATGGGAATAGGGGAGCACAGTGATACCTACCTGGACACTCCGTTGAATGCAGAAGAGAAATATTTTTATGGTCATGTAGAGGATGTACTGAAATTGTTCTATCGCAGAAAGGAAACCATTGGCAACGAAGGACATGTGATTACCAATTCCCGATTTGGTGATGTAATGGACATTATCTATGAGGATGCTTCACCGGAAGCTCTCTCAAACTATAAATATTTCATTGATGCAAGTCCGGACGGTGGTTTTGCAAAGGAAAATAAGGGGAGTCGACTGGCAATTTTAGAAAGCACAGATCTGGGCGAACTGGAAGTAAGGATGCAGCAGCTGATTAAGGAGCAGATGCCCTGTTATGTGGATGATCTGTGTTGGCTGGTATCCGCGGATGAAAGTGGCCGGCGTATCTTATCTGTCTTTAACAATGAGGGTAATGAGCGAAGCCTGGAGGAAGGTGACATTATTCACGCGGAGGCTGACAGACAGGTAAAGGTTACCTTTAAGGAAGCTGTGACGATAAACCTGTTAAAACAGGCGCCTCAGGCAACAGGCATTCAAAAGGTTGATGACTACAACTATTTACTATCTGTTCCGGCAGCAAGTTTTGTAATCCTGCAATTTTAATAAGGAAGGAATCAGGAGGTAGTTATTGTGAAAAGACCAAAGCTTAATGAAATGACCATCCGTGAAAAAGTGGGGCAGACAGGGATGCCCGGTCCTGGCGAAGTGCGGAAGGGAGTTCAGCGTTGCGGTGGATATGATAAGTATTTTAGGGAATTTCCTTTTTGTGGCTTGTATGTGGATGGTGGTATTACCGACGCGGAAGGGAATAAATTTTCGTCACCCCAGGCAATCTCTCAGGCGCTTGCGGATGCAAGCAACCAATTAGACATACCGCTTTTGGTCAGCTGTGACTATGAAATGGGGGCCAATACGCTGTTTCCTGAGTTACATCGTATTCCGTCCAATATGTCGGTGGGTGCTGCGCACTCCAAAGAGCTGGCATTTGAAAGAGGATATATGTGGGCCAAGGAAATGAAATCCTTTGGGGTAAACTGGCCTTTTGCTCCGGTTGGTGATTTGATCGGCAATTTCTTTTCCACGTCAGGTGTCCGATGCATGTCTGACGGCCCGGAGATTACGTGTTCGCTTTATCCGGCTATGATACAGGGGATTCAGACAGCCGGCCTGGCTGCTACTGCAAAGCATTTCCCTTCCGGCGGCCGGGATTACCGCGATTCCCATTTTTGCTCCACAGGTATCAATGTAACAAAGGAGGAGTGGGAAAGCCGCATGAAGCCGGTATGGAAGGCTGCTGTAGATGCAGGCGTGCTCTCGTTTATGGTAGGTCATGCATCTTTCCCGGCCATCGACCCGTCCTATGCAAGGGGAAAGGTCCCCAGACCGGCGTCCGCATCTTCCAAGGTCAATGATATTCTGAGAAAGGATCTGGGCTTTGACGGTGTTATCGTTACGGATGCAGTAAGCATGAAGGCTCTTGCTTCAGCCTTTGCGCATGATGATATTTACATTGAATGCTTCAATGCAGGCAATGACGTCATTTTATTTGTGCATGATGATTATATTGATGTGATGGAGGAGGCCGTACTGGATGGCCGCATTTCCATGGAACGCCTTGACAGATCCGTGGAGAGAATTCTGGATATGAAGGAAAAGCTGGGCCTGTTTGATGAGGAAGTGAAGGCAGCAGAGGGACTGTCGGAAGAAGAGAACAGACATTTTGAAGAAGTTAACTACAATATTGCCAAGAATGCTCTGACCCTTCTGAGCAATACGGACGAAAGAATTCCTTTTAACCCGGAAACAATTCATAAAGTGACAATTATTGGTATTTCTCCTGACAGGCCTTTCCTGGAAAGTCTTTCAGTGATGGCAGATGCCTTTGAGAAGCGGGGCATACGCACAAATATAGTGGACGGAATAAAATCGAAAGATGATTTAAAGGAATTGTCGGAAACAGAGGATCTCATAATTTACGCCTGCTGTCTTGCCCAGGGCTATCTGAAGGGTATGCCTTTTTACTCAACACGTGAAAATCTGACCACACTGTTTGCTGCTCTTTCCTACGGTGCGGAAAAGACAGTAGTTTGTTCCTTTGATGTTCCTTCTCTTTATTACAATTATTTTGAAACGGCAGATATGTATATTAATGCTTATTCTTCCGATATAAGTACTATGAGAGCTTTTGTGGACGGTATACTGGGTGATTTTGACTTTGTCGGCAGATCTCCTGTGGCTTTGAGACCTGAATTATTCGTGGAGTTCCAAAATGACCGTGGGAAGCCAACTGGAGAAGCTGAATGTATGAAACCACGATATTAAAAAGAAAGGAATATGTTGTTTTTTGCTTCTATAAACATCATATAAGTCAAAATGAAAATTGTATATGATAATAAAAATATGGCGGTAGATAATCCGATCATTGATGAGAATATCGTTTGGCACGATGTCAGTCAGGGCATTTTTGATGTGTATGGCTTTGATGGGGAAAACGGAGATATCCTTTCTCAGAGACTTCCCAAGGAGATTGCAAAGAATGTGAATGAATGGGTGCTGATGCAGGGGAGCTTTGCGGCCGGTGGAAGAGTCCGGTTTTATACCGATTCCATGACGATTGCCGTCAAAGCAGAATATGCAGAGGGCAATCATGTTACATGTCTTAGTGCTTGTGCAGCGTATGGCTTTGATCTGTATACTGCGGATGAGGACGGCAAAGAGAAATTCTTACATACCTTCCGCCCCGGTGCGAATGAGCTGAACCACTGTGTTTTTCTGTCAGTTTACGATATGAGTGGAACAGCTGCGAAAAAAACAGCATCTTCAGGCGTTTTTTACACCTTGAATATGCCCTGCTTTGCTGAAGTGAAAAAGCTATACATAGGCTTGCTGAAAGGAAGTAGGCTGAAGAGGGGTAAGAAATATATAAATGAAAAGCCTGTGATTTTCTATGGATCCTCTATCACCCACGGTGCAGCTGCCAGTCGCCCGGGAAATACTTATGAGGCGTTTATTTCTCAGAAATATAATCTGAATTATATTAATCTGGGATTCGCCGGAGGGGCAAGGGGGGAGCGTGAAATGGCGCAGTATATTGCCGGACGTGAGATGAGCCTATTTGTCTGCGATTACGATCACAATGCACCGAGTGTTGAGCATCTTCAGGCGACGCATTATTCCTTTTATGAGGTGATACGTGAGAAATATCCGGAGATTCCGTATATCATGATTACGAAGCCTGATTTCAGAGAAAATCCACAGGCGAACGCTGTAAGAAGAGATATTATAAAGGCTTCTTATGAAAAAGCCAGGGAAAATGGAGACTGGAATGTCTATTTTATTGACGGTGAGACCTTTTTTACCGGCGACTGTTGCATGAGTTGTACTGTTGATGGTAATCACCCTAACGATCTGGGATTTTATCGAATGGCAGATATTATTGGTACAGTACTGGCTGAAGTTATGGGACTGTGATAATGATTGTATTTTGGTTGTAGAATTGTCTTGACAGATGTTTGAAAGGAGTATTCTGTATGTTTATACAACTTTGCAAGGAACTTGATTTTCCGGTGGAGAGCTTACCGGTCCTGGAAAAAGCGTATCAGTCCGTTACAGAAAATACGGAAGTAAATATCCTGTTTCAAACAGCTTCTGACAGTCTTTTACACCCAAATAACATTTTGTATGACGAAGCAACGGCAAAAATAGTTGAAACAATAAAAATACACCCTTACACGTTAAATATAGTACTGTGTATTTCTTGTTTAGAGTCATTGAGCAAAATTTATGAAGAAGCGCGATTAAAAGAAAAATTTGATAAGCATGTAACAGTCTTGAAAGCACAGCTGATAAGTTGCAAAGAAAAATCTGATATTTGGGGTGTTAAAGAGGGATTTTGGCAATGGATGTTTCATGATTGGCATTGTGTGAAACTTGGCAGACTGAAATTTGAGCCGTTTTATCATTTTTGCGACGTTTCGTATAAAGGAATTAAAAAGGGTGATCCTGTAATACTGATCCATATACCCGGTGGAAGCCCGCTTGATGTGGAGGAAGTAATGGAGTCTTTAAAAAATGGCTACAATTATTTTAAAGATCGATTTGAAAACAGGATAGTTCCTTTTATCACACATTCCTGGCTTATATATCCACCGTATTTGAACGGAGTTTTTAAAGAGGGCGGGAATTTGCAAAAGTTTGCCAGGCTATTTGACATAATAGGCAAAAACGAGGGGGATTTTGTGAATTTTTCTAATATTTTTGGTTGTCCCTACCCGGGAGAAGATTTGAGCAATGTTCCCCTAAAAACCTCTCTACAGAAAAATATGCTGCAATTTATCATGCAGGGCAAGGTTATGGGGCAAGGTTATGGCATCTTTCTTTACGACGAAAACGGAATTGTGAAATAAAATGGGTCTAATTTTTCATGGAGGATAAATTGTGAAATTTAGACAAAAACAAAAGCTTAAAATGTTGTTCATTAAACACTTTAAGCTTTTTAAAATAGCGAGAGAGGGATTTGAACGAGGTCTCGCTCTCAAGAATATTGATAGAAAGGGCATTTCGTATCTCGTTATTTACAAATGTAACCAAAGTGTAACTAGACCAAATTTCTATGGAGATTTGGTCTTTCTTTTTTTTTTAGAAATATGATACAATTATCATATTTATCACTTTAATGTAGTTAGAGAAAAGGAGGACGTATGAAAACTTACAAATATGTTATTTTTGATGTAGATGATACATTGCTTGATTTTGGAAGTGCATTTCAAGTGGCTCAAAAAGATATTGCCAACAAATTAGGTATTGATTATTCTCAAGAATACATTAATTTGGATGAAAAGTGTGGTTGGAAGGCTTGGAAAGAAAGTGGTTTAGATGATACCAATTCAAGCGATGTGCAAGAGAATTATCACACTTACTATTTTAAATACTTAGAATTGCATTACTTGTATTTAATGCAAGCATTGGGAATGACATTTAATGCAAACGAACTAGTAGATTGTTACATCAATAGTATATCTTCCTCTAAAACCTTGATGGAGACAAATACATTACAAGTATTTATTGAGTTGGCTCAACACTACAAATTAGTATTAGCAACAAATGGAATAGAAAAAATACAAAAAGAACGTATATCTTCTTTTTTACCATATACACATAGAACTTATATTTCTCAAACAATAAAGAGCATTAAGCCATCGAAAAAATTTTTTGATTATGTTTTCCAAGATTTAGGATGTAATCCTCACGAATGCCTAATGATTGGCGACTCTATTTCAAACGATATTTTAGGTGCCAAGTCCATAGGAATGGATGTATGCTTTTATAACCCAAAGAAAAAAGGGAAACCCAATGATATAATGATTGATTATGAGATAAACAACATACACGCGTTATTGCAAATTCTAATATAAAGTGCTAGCACACCTTTTGGGGTGTGCTTTTCTTATGTTCGCATATCATATAAAAAGGGGGGATTTTATTATGAGCAAATATGAACTCTATATGAATGTAGATAAATGGTATCGTAAACAATACATTAAGATTTTACCCAAATATTTTTTTGC
>JAZSFW010000101.1:0-3321 GCA_045532445.1 Acetatifactor sp.
GGTGGCTTTTTGTAATCGTGTGACAAAGTCGAATTAGTTGCGGAGTGATATAACATGCATGATTTAACAGGAATGCGTTTTGGACTTCTTACGGTATTGGAGAAGACAAAGGATAAATCTGGCAATATTAGATGGAAATGCCAGTGTAACTGCGGCAACATTGTATATGCACAAACAGGTCATCTGAATGCCGGTACCAGGAAAAGCTGTGGTTGCGTACAACGCGAAAAAATGAAAGATTTATCCGGACAACGGTTTGGAAAGCTTGTCGTACTGCGAAAAACTGACAAGCGGAAGCGTGGCTGTGTTCTGTGGGAGTGCCAGTGTGATTGTGGAAATATCTGTTTAAAACCCACCGGAGAGCTGAATTGGGGAAGTGCCACCAGCTGCGGATGTGCATGGAGGCAGCCTGCAGTGAAAGCAGGAGAGCGATACGGAAGGCTGATTGCCTTAGAACCAACTGAAAAAAGAGATGGGAAATCTGTGGTGTGGAAGTGCCGGTGCGACTGCGGCAATATCTGTGAGGAGAGGGCGACTTCTCTTCAAAGTGGACATGTGGAGAGCTGTGGCTGTATCAAGGTGGAGAGTGATAAAGGAAAGATGTTGAAAAATCTGACCTATCAGGATAACACATGTATAGAATTTCTGGAAAAAATATCAGTACCAACAAAGGCAAGTACAACGGGGATACGAGGGGTGACTTTAAAAGCGGATGGAACTTATCAGGCAGGATTGACATTCCGCAAGAAACGTTATTATCTGGGACGTTTTAAAACGCTGGAAGAAGCAGCGAAGGCAAGGAAACAGGCAGAAATAATGGTAGAGGAATACCTGGAGCAGTATCGGACAAACGTCTGAGTATTTTTTTCAAAACACAGTCGCAATATCTTGATTTTTCTTAAAAAACAGGTTACAATATGCTCGTAACAACATAAAGAGAATCTATTTGTAAATTTGTTTGAGAAAGGAAGCACACAATGAATAGAAAAGCGTTAACAGCTCTTCTGATGATTGTGTTGTCACTGGCCCTTACACTGTCGGGATGCGCAGGTGAGAGGCAGGGTGAGGGTACCGGATCTCAGATTACCATTGGAATACCTCAGGATGTAGAGGACAGTCTTGACCCACACAAAGCAGTTGCGGCAGGAACGGAAGAGGTATTTTTCAACATGTTTGAAGGTCTGGTGAAGCCGGACAGCGATGGTAATTTAAACCCTGCTGTAGCCAGTGATTACAAAGTATCAGAGGATAAGAAGACTTACACATTTACCTTGCGGGAGGGTGTGAAGTTCCACGATGGGAGCCTGGTCACAGTAGAGGATGTCAGATATTCGATTGAAAGATGCGCCGATACCAGTGAAGGAGCCCCTTTGGTAGCGGCGTTTGCTAATATTGTAAGTATCAATACACCGGATGAGAAGACCATAGAGATCGTTTTGGCAGAGTCCAATGCAGATTTCCTGGCGGCAATGGATACCGCTATCTTACCGGCAGCCAATAAGACACCGGATACCGTGGCCATCGGAACCGGCCCCTACAAGTTCGTTTCCCATTCACCCCAGGAGAGCTTTGTCATGAAAAAGTTTGAGGAGTATTGGGGAGAGAAGGCACACATCGACAATGTGATCCTGAAGGTATGTGCCAATGCAGATTCCATTGTCATGAATCTGAACGGCGGTGCCATAGATATGTACGCAAGACTTACTTCCACACAGGCCTCTCAGCTGAATGATCAGTTTGAGGTTTTGGAAGGAACCATGAATCTGGTACAGGCTCTGTATCTGAACCATGCGGTGGAACCTTTTAATAATGAGAAGGTTAGGCAGGCACTGTGCTACGGGATTGACAAGCAGTATCTTTTGGATATGACTTCTGACGGACATGGTACCCCAGTGGGAAGCAGTATGTTCCCGGCCTTTGGTAAGTATTACATGCCAGAATTGGCAGATTATTATACCAAGGATGTGGAGAAGGCGAAACAGCTTTTGAAAGAGGCAGGTTATCCTGATGGATTTACCTTTACGATCAAGGTGCCTTCCAACTATGCCCCTCATGTTGAGACCGCGCAGGTTTTGGCTGAGGAATTAAAGGCCATCGGTGTGACAGCCAAGATTGAACTGATCGAGTGGGAGACCTGGGTCAGTGATGTATATTCCGGAAGAAAGTTTGAAGGAACGGTTGTGGGTCTGGATGCCTCCAGTCTGACTGCCAGCTCTATGCTGATCCGTTTTACCTCAGACAGCTCCAAGAATTTTATCAATTACAACAATCCGGAATATGATGCAGTGTATGCGAAGGCAGAGACTTCCATTGACGAGGAGGCTCGTACAAAGGCGTTTAAGGAGTGCCAGCAGATTTTGACAGAAACGGCTGCCAATGTATACATTCAGGATATGGCTGAATTTGTTGCTTTGAACAAAAAGTATGCAGGTTATGAGTTTTATCCCCTTTATGTGCAGGATTTCTCTAAGCTGTATATCGTAGGCGAGGAATAAATAACGAGAGGAGACCCAAGGTGAAGTACGTTGGTAAAAAAATGTTAACCATGTGCCTGACACTTTTGCTGGTCTCTTTTCTGGTCTTTCTGTGTTTTACGGTAATACCGGGTGACCCGGCGCTCGCAAAGCTGGGCACAGAGGCGACACCGGAGAGAGTGGAAGCGCTGAGAAAAGAGATGGGCCTTGACAGACCGTTTATGGTCAGGTACGGTGACTGGCTGTTTTCTTTCATACAAGGCGATATGGGAACATCCTACAGTTATGGACTGCCCGTAGGGCAAATGCTGGCAGATAAGGTGCCGATCACGGTTACCATGAGTATTATGTCCATTTTGATCATTATCCTGGTTTCCATTCCTCTGGGCTTGTATGTGGCAAAGCATGAGGGCAGTGTGGCAGACCGGGTGATTTATGGGGTCAATCAGGTGATCATGGCAGTGCCGCCTTTTTTTGCAGGAATCCTTATTACGCTGTTGTTTGGCATTGTACTGAAGCTTTTTATGCCGGGCGGGTATGTGTCCTATACCCAAAGTGTTGCAGGCTTCCTGGGTTATATGATTTTTCCGTCTATCGCCATTGCCTTGCCTAAGATTTCCATGACAGTCAAGCTCCTTCGCAGTGCGCTGATCGGTGAGAAAAGAAAAGACTATGTGAGAACCGCCTACAGTAGAGGAAATAACACCAAGGCTGTGTTGTACAAGCATATCCTTAAAAATGCCATGCTGCCGGTGGTGACTTTTCTGGGAATGACTTTTACAGACATCATCGCAGGCAGTATTATTGTGGAGCAGGTATTCAGCATCCCGGGCATCGGGCGCATCCT
>JAZSFW010000199.1:0-3258 GCA_045532445.1 Acetatifactor sp.
CCGCCTTAAGAGGCGCTTTGTTGGCTACCACTATGTCAGCGTCCTTGATTCTTTCCTTCACTTCCCCTATGGTTACCGTGTTGGGATAATAGGTCACTTCGCCCAGCTGCTCCAGACAAGAGACTTCAATATCCGTACCTACGCTGTTTCTCTCTAATACTACAATCTTCATAAGCCTACCCATTTACTCCTTTTTTATTCCTCATCTCTTTTGTAAAAACCTGCGGAGAGCATCCACCCTCCGCAGGCAAGGTATTACAGTCTCTTCAGCAATTCTTCTCTCTGCGCCTCATAACCAGGCTTGCCAAGGAGAGCAAACATGTTTCTCTTATAGCTTTCCACACCGGGCTGATCAAAAGGATTCACCCCGAGAATATATCCGCTGACACCGCAGGCAAACTCAAAGAAGTAGAACAGCTCGCCCAGGCAGAATTCATCTGCTTCGGGAATCTTGATCATCAGGTTGGGTACATTACCGTCTGTATGCGCAAGGATCGTTCCGTTCATGGCACTCTTATTTACAAAATCAACAGTCTTACCAGCCAGATAATTCAGTCCGTCCAGATCAACTGCCTCTTCGCCCATGATGATCTCTTCTTTGGATGTCTCAACGTTTAATACCGTCTCAAAAAGGGTTCTGGCACCATCCTGAATGAACTGACCCATGGAATGCAGATCGGTGGTCAGATCCACACTTGCCGGGAAAATACCCTTCTGGTCCTTACCTTCACTCTCGCCGTAAAGCTGCTTCCACCACTCAGACACATAGTGAACACTGGGTTCATAGTTGGCAAGGATTTCAATATTTTTGCCTTTTCTCAAAAGAATATTGCGGATCGCTGCATACTTCAGGGCATCATTCTCTTCGAACGCATTCTCCAGGGCGCGCTTTCTCGCGCTTGCAGCACCTTCCATCAGCTTGTCAATATCGGCACCGCTGACAGCAATGGGAAGAAGACCCACAGCAGTCAGAACAGAGAACCGGCCTCCCACATCATCGGGCACGACAAAGGTCTCATAGCCTTCCTCGTCAGCCACTTTCTTAAGAGCCCCTCTGGCCTTATCGGTGGTCGCATAAATTCTCTTAGCCGCACCGGCCTTGCCGTACTTAGCTTCCAATTTCTCCTTAAATACGCGGAACGCGATAGCCGGCTCCGTGGTAGTGCCGGACTTGGAGATCATGTTGATGGAGAAATCTCTGTCCCCCACCACATCCATCAGATGCTTCAAATAAGTGGAACTGATGGAATTACCGCAGAAATAGATCTCCGGTGTCTTGCGAATGCTCTTGTCTACAATATTGTAGAAGCTGTGACCAAGGAACTCAATGGCTGCTCTGGCTCCCAGATAGGAACCGCCGATACCGATCACCAAAAGAACCTCAGAATCACTCTGGATCTTCTTAGCGGCTGCTTTTACTCTGGCGAACTCCTCCTTGTCATATTCAACCGGAAGATCGATCCAACCCAGAAAATCATTGCCCGCACCGGTCTTGGCCACCAATACATCCTTGGCATCCAGCGCAAGTTTCTTCATATAGCTTACTTCTTCTTCAGAAATAAAAGATTTCGCTTTTGCATAATCAAATGTAACATGTTTGTTCATAATGTCGCTCCTTTTCCCCTAACATCAGGTAACTCAGATAATTTCTGTGTGAACCATCTCTTTCAAACAGGACACACCTATTAATAGTGTAGCAAAGATATAGGGGAAATTCAAGATGATTATTCAAAAAAGCAGGAATTGTTACTGGTCCTTCTGACGAATGCTGAGTCTGCCCTGCTCATAATAAAGCGAACCCCATCGTAGGATATATTTCTTGTTTTGAGGAAATCTATCTTCCCCAAAGAGGGAAACCCTCCTCTTTTCAAGGAAAATTTTAGTGAAAAATAGGATAGAAACCGACATTCCTTCAAATCTATCTTCCTATACAATGAAATATAAGAGATTTGAGGCAGATAGATTTGTGAATTTGGGCTAATCTATCCGAAAGTCCGCGGTATAAAACCTTTCGTTTTTTGCCAATGATAATTATACTCTAAGACAGGAATTTCTCAATCAAGAGAAATTCCTGCCACATTGCTTATCTTATTTCTTTTTTCTCTTAAGCACCATGAGTCCTGCCACGCCTGCACCGCTCGCAAGCATCAGAGCCAGAAGCAGTCCGATAGGTGTACTGTCACCGGTCTGAGGTACTTTGCTGCCCACGTAGTTCCTGAAGGTCAATCCACCTTCCGGATACTTGATTGTCGCTGCCAGATCATTGCCTACTCTTCCTACATCTACTGTTACTGTATAAACGGTAGTATCGTAGGTGATATCCAGCTTGCCGGTGTTTACTTCAGATACGGTATATACATATCTTCCAGGTTCAAATACTACCAGAGGAGATAACTGTACCTTTCCGTTTATGTCGTTTACGCCGGTTGCCACTACATTTCCGCTGTTATCCTTTACCTGGAACTGGAATTCACCAGCTGCCATAATTCTTCCGGTCAATACCTTGGTGGCATTGAATGCGAAGGAGGTCATGATGGTTTCAGGTTCGGGATTCGGTTCCTCGTACTCATTTCTAAAGACAATACCGCCATTCGGATAGTTCACGGTAGCCTTCAGAATACCGCTTCCATCATTTGCAACATCCACAAGCACTGTATAGGTAGTACCATCATACGATACATTCTCCAGTCCCGTATTCACCTCGGACACGTACAGCTTGTATCCGGTGCCTTCCGGCAGCTTAAACTCTGTAAAGTAAATCTTGCCATCGGCTGTATTGGAACCAGTTGCCAGCTCCTTGCCGGTCTCGTCCTTGATCACAAACTGGAATTCGCCTGCGATCAGGTCTCGTCCGGTCAACTGCTTGGAGGCATCAATGACTACTGCGGAAGGATCCGGTGTGTAGATATTGGTAAATGTGGGCTCTGATACAATACTTTCATTGCCATTACCATCTACTGCTACATAAGTCACTTCTGCAATCATCTTGCCCTGCAGGTCATCCTTTACTTCAATCGTTACTTTGTATACTTCTTCCGAGTAGGTTACATTATCCAATGTGCCCCTCTGCTCAGTCAACTTATACTGATAGGTACCGATCGATGTAAACTCCAGTGCGTTGAAGCTTGCGTCTCCTGCTGCGTCATTCTGAGCTGTATCAACAAGATTGCCCTGCATATCTCTAAGCTCAAAGGTGAATTCATCAGCCGCTAACGGTCTGTTCTCCAGCTCCTTGCGAGCAGTAATTACAACTTCTGC
>JAZSFW010000220.1:0-12333 GCA_045532445.1 Acetatifactor sp.
CTGGAATTCTTATCTTCTCTTGATGAAAAGATGAAAGCAAAGGAGTTACAGGACCGCTACGAATCTGAAAAAATCGACATTTCCCTGCCGGCAGAAACCGTGGCAGAGGGCAACCTGCCCCCAATCACACTGGTAAAGAACCAGATTATCGACATTTTCGCAGGCATGGGCTTCGAAATCTTCGAGGGCACCGAAATTGAAACTGACTATTACAACTTCACCGCATTAAATACACCACAGGATCACCCGGCAAGAGATATGCAGGATACCTTCTACCTGTCCCCTGAGTTCCTGCTCAGAACCCAGACTTCCGCTGGTCAGATTCACGTAATGGAGAACAAGAAGCCACCAATCAAGATTTTATCTCCTGGTAAGGTGTTCCGTTCCGACGACGACGCAACCCATTCCCCAATGTTCACCCAGATGGAAGGTCTGGTTGTTGACAAGGGCATCACCCTCTGCGACCTGCAGGGTATGTTAGACGAGTTCGTTAAGAAGATTTACGGCGAAGGCACCAAGACCCGTCTCCGTCCTTCTTACTTCCCATTCACCGAGCCATCCGTAGAAGTAGACTGTTCCTGCTTCGAATGCGGTGGTAAGGGCTGTAAGCTTTGTAAGGGTACCGGCTGGATTGAAATTCTCGGTGCCGGCATCGTAAACAACAAGGTACTGGAAAACTGCGGCATTGACCCGAATGAATACAGCGGTCTGGCTTTCGGTATCGGTATTGAGCGTATTGCCATGTTAAAATACGGTATCAACAATATTAAGATGTTGTTTGAGTCTGATATTAAGGTATTGAATCAGTTGAATGATAAATAAGAGGAAAGGTTGGGCAAAGAACTATGTTAGCACCATTAAGTTGGTTAAAGGATTATGTAGATATTGATATTACACCCCAGGAACTGGAAGAGAAATTATTTTCCTGTGGATTTGAAGTAGAAGAATTATATGAAGTAGGCAAGGATATCAGCAAGGTAGTAGTTGGTTATGTATTAGAGTGTGAGCCCATTCCGGATACCCATTTGCATGTGTGTAAGGTGGATTGTGGTGAGCACGGAACCTTCCAGATCTGCTGTGGCGCTGATAATGTGGTAGCAGGCGGCAAATTCCCTGCAGCATTAATCGGTGCAACCGTATATGCAACTGCAAAGGATCACAAGACAGTAGAAGGTGTTATGACCATCGGCAAGGGTAAGCTTCGAGGCTATGAATCTCAGGGTATGCTATGTTCCGGTGTGGAGCTTGGTGTAAGTGAGGATATGTATCCCGGTGCAGGTTATAACGGGCTTTTGGTACTTCCCAAGGATGCTCCCGTAGGTGCAGATGTAAAGCCTATCTTAGGTCTGGATGACTGGATTTTTGATATCGCAATCACTGCAAACCGTCCTGACTGCCAGAGTATCGTCGGCATTGCAAGAGAGATCGCAGCAGTACTGGAAAAAGAATTTAAGGCACCGGATTTAAGCTATACGGAAGATGATGTTACCCTGGAAGGCTTCAAGGTGACGGTAGACTGTCCGGATCTTTGCCACAGATACAGTGCGCACTATGTACATGATGTAAAGATTTCCGAATCTCCCGCATGGATGAAGCGCAGACTGGCATTGGTAGGGATCGGCGCGATTTCCAATGTCGTTGATATTACCAACTATATTTTAAAAGAGCTGGGTCAGCCTATGCATGCATTTGATTACACTACCCTGGAGGGCAATGCGATCCAGGTTCGCCGTGCAAAGGATGGGGAACAGATCATTACTTTGGACGGTACCGAATTGACCTTAACATCGGAAAACATGCTGATCTGTGACGGTGTGAAGCCGGTTGCATTGGCAGGCGTTATGGGTGGCTTGAATTCTGAGATCAGAGAGACTACCGAAACCGTATTGTTTGAGTCTGCGAAATTTGCCCGTGACAATATCAGAAGAACTTCCAGAGCAGTGGGGAAATCTTCCGACTCCAGTGCCCGCTACGCAAAGGGTGTAGATGAGTATGCCACCGTTATGGCCATGAAGAGAGCCCTTCATTTGATCGAAGAATTAGAATGTGGTAAGGTTTCCAAGCTGCATGTGGATGTAAATACCGGCAACAGTGTAGAACCCAGGGAATTATCCGTAAGCATTGCAAAGGTTAATGCCGTTTTGGGTATTACCGTTCCCGACGAAGATATTCTTCGCATTATGACCAATTTATGCTTCGAGCCTAAGATTGCGGGAGATACTTTGACCTTACAGATCCCTGCCTATCGTGAAGATATGGAAGGTTATCAGGATGTGGCAGAAGAAGTGATCCGTATGTACGGCTATGAGCATATTGTACCCACCTTCATGCCTGCTGCACAGGTTACCATGGGTGGTGAAAATACTGTCCAGAAGACCGAGATGCGTCTGAAGAAGGCACTTTGCGCAGTAGGCGCACATGAGTGTATCCATTACTCCTTCTTCTCACCTTCTGATCTGGATTTATTAAGATTACCTGAGGATGCACCGGAGCGTGTAGCTATTCGCCTGATCAATCCCATCAGTGAAGAATTGTCCCTGATGAGAACCACCTTGGCGGCTTCCATGATCAACGCTGTCATGCGTAATCAGAAGAAAGGTAATCTGGAAGGCAGACTGTTTGAAGTGGCTAAGAAGTTCATCCCCAAGGCTTTGCCTCTGACAGAGTATCCTGATGAGCGCCAGACCCTTTGTGTTGCCGTATTTGGTCAGAAGGAGTCTTTCTTTACCATGAAGGGGATTGCCCAAAAGGTGGCAGAGGTGCTCCATGTAGAATTTACTTATGCTAATACTTCTAACACTTTTTTGCATCCTTTCCAGACTGCAAGCATCAGCTGCAATGGTGAGGAAATCGGTTACTTTGGTAAGCTGGCTTATGATATCGCGGATGAATGCGACCTGCGTACTCCTGTGTATTTAATGGAGATAGATCTGGAAATTTTGTCTAAGTGGTATGGCAAGAAAGCTGCTTTTACACCGCTTCCCAAATTTGCAGAAGAGCAGAGAGACTTGGCATTCGTAA
This sequence comes from Acetatifactor sp., assembly GCA_045532445.1. Taxonomy (GTDB): domain Bacteria; phylum Bacillota; class Clostridia; order Lachnospirales; family Lachnospiraceae; genus Acetatifactor. The sequence goes on from JAZSFW010000220.1 coordinate 3,022, forward strand.
TGGATAAGAACATTACCTGCGGTGAGATGGAAGCCGGTATGAAGGAAGCATGCAAGTATATCACAAGCATTAAGCTGTTCGATATTTACGAAGGTGAGCAGATTGCTGCTGACAAGAAGAGTATGGCATTTACCATCGTATTCACTCCTAAGGAGGAAGCATTCACCGCTGAGAGCGTAGATGGTTTCGTCAAGAAGATCTTAAAGCAGTTAAACAAGGCATACGGTGTAGAATTAAGAAGCTAATATTGCATAACAGTTCAGCCTCTCAAATGTGGCTGAACTGTTGTAATGTTTGGAGGGGTTATCACATGGAAAAGAAAAATACATGGGGCTTATATAGCCCTGTACAGTTGGAAGAACTGGAAAAGATCAATCAGGAATACAGAAAGTTTTTAGATAATGGTAAGACCGAGCGTGAATGTATCGATGTCATTGTCAATACCATTGAAGCGGCCGGTTATAAGGAACTGGAAACTTTAATTGAGAACGGTGAAACGGTAAAAACCGGCGACAAGGTATACAGTGTATGTATGAATAAAGCCATCGCTATGTATCAGATCGGCAGTAAGCCGATGACGGATGGTATGAATATTTTGGGGGCACATATTGACAGTCCTCGCATGGATGTGAAGCAGAATCCTTTATACGAGGATGGCAGCCACAGCTTTGCTTATCTGGATACCCATTATTATGGCGGCATCAAGAAATATCAGTGGGTGGCGCAGCCTTTGGCCATCCATGGTGTGGTAGTTAAGAAAGACGGTACTACGGTAGAAATTAATATTGGTGAAGATTCCGGTGATCCGGTATTCTTTATTTCAGACCTGCTAATCCATTTGTCCGGTGAGCAGCTGACAAAACCTGCTGCAAAGGTGATTGAGGGGGAAGCGCTGGATATTATCGTAGGAAGTAAGCCTTTGATGATTCAAAAAGAGGGGTCTGAGGAAATGGAACCTGCAAAAGAGGCCATGAAAGCAGGTGTGCTGGAGATCCTTAAAGAACATTATGATATGGAAGAAGAGGACTTTTTGTCGGCAGAGCTGGAAGTAGTACCTGCAGGCAAGGCAAGAGAAGCCGGCTTTGACAGAAGTATGATCTTAGGTTACGGTCAGGACGACAGAGTATGTGCTTATACTTCTATGCAGGCTATGCTGGATGTACAGAAAGCGGAGAGAACCATCTGCTGTCTGTTGGTGGACAAGGAAGAGATCGGCTCTGTAGGTGCTACCGGTATGCAGTCCAGATTCTTTGAAAACAGTGTGGCAGAGCTTCTGAATCTGATGGGTGAGTATAGTGAACTGAATGTCAGAAGATGTCTTTCCCGTTCCTGTATGCTTTCTTCAGATGTATCTGCTGGATATGATCCTTCTTTTGCATCTTGCTTTGAAAAGAAGAACGCCGCTTTCCTGGGACAGGGTATGGTACTGAATAAATTCACCGGTGCCAGAGGGAAAAGTGGCTCCAACGATGCTAATGCAGAGTATCTTGCCCATATCAGAGATATTTTTGACAAAAGAAGCATCAATTTCCAGACTGCTGAGCTGGGTAAGGTTGATGTGGGCGGCGGTGGAACTATTGCTTACATTCTGGCCCTGTATGGCATGAATGTAATTGACTGCGGTGTACCGGTATTAAATATGCATGCTCCTTGGGAAGCTACCAGTAAAGCAGATGTATATGAGACTTATCGCGGTTATATCGCATTTATGGAAGAGGCAACGATCTAATGAACGAGTTAAAGAAATCAGATTTTTATTTTGACCTGCCGGAAGAATTGATTGCCCAGGACCCCCTTGAGGACCGTTCCTCTTCGCGGCTTTTGGTGCTGAATAAGGATACCGGTGCGGTATCTCATCATGTGTTTCGGGAAATCATTGATTATCTGCGTCCGGGAGATTGTATGGTGTTAAATAATACCAAGGTGATCCCTGCCAGGCTTTTGGGAGAACGGGAAGGGACTGGCGCCCATGTGGAAGTGCTTCTTTTGAAACGAAGAGAAGGTGATGTGTGGGAGACCTTGGTAAAACCGGGTAAAAAATGCAGGCCCGGTACCAGACTTATCTTTGGCGGGGGGATTCTGAAGGCAGAGGTACTGGAAACAGTGGAAGAAGGTAACCGACTGATCCATTTTGAGTATGAAGGCATTTGGGAAGAAGTGCTGGATCAGTTGGGGGAGATGCCCCTGCCCCCTTATATTACCCACAAACTGCAGGACAAGAATCGTTATCAGACTGTGTATGCCAAATATGAAGGGTCGGCAGCAGCGCCGACGGCCGGGCTTCATTTTACCAGCCAGCTGCTTGACGAGATCGCGAAAAAAGGTGTGAAGATTGCATATGTGACGCTGCATGTGGGACTGGGAACCTTCCGCCCTGTAAAGGAAGAGAATGTGCTGGAGCACCATATGCATTCAGAGTATTATCAAGTGACGAAAGAGGCGGCAGATTTGATCAATGAAACAAAAGCGGCAGGAGGGCGCGTGATCTGTGTCGGAACCACCAGCTGCCGTACTGTGGAAAGTGCAGCCGATGAAAGCGGATGTATCCACGCAGGCTGTGACAACACAGAAATCTTTATTTACCCGGGATATCGCTTTAAGATATTGGATGCCCTGATCACGAATTTTCATTTGCCGGAGTCTACCCTGGTGATGTTGGTGTCTGCCCTTGCCGGAAGAGAACAGGTACTGAGTGCCTATGCGGAAGCAATCAGGGAACGTTATCGGTTCTTTAGCTTTGGAGATGCGATGTTTGTGACAGATGATGTGGAATGAACGTAAACGGAGATTTTTTCAATGAAATTAAAAGAAAACTCTTTGTTAAAGAAAATAAGCATTACGATAATCTGTGGCAGCTTATTGCTGGCCTTATATGCGATGATCTTTTTCTTCTCTGCGCAAAATGGAGAAGAATCCGGCAGTTTAAGTGCACTTGTCTCAGAACTGTGTGCGGAATTTCTAAATACGATAACCGGAAAGAATTGGACAGAAGCCTTTGTTAAGGGACTGGCAGAATATTTTGAAAACCCCATTAGAAAACTGGCACATTTTTGTGAATATGCAGTCATGGGAGTACTGGTCTATCTTTTATGGCGCCAGTGGATGGAGAGAGGAAAAAAGCTTTCTGTGCTGATCCTTTTGTGGGTCTTTGTCTCAGCTTCCCTGGATGAAATGCATCAGCTGTTCGTACCGGACAGGTATGGAAACGTTTGGGATGTTTTGCTGGATACCTGTGGCGGTGTGTTTGGGATGGGTGTGTTGATCTGGTTAGAGAAGGTTAAAGCTAAAAGGAAATAGGTTCTAATAATAAAACGTTTTTGAAAGAAATGTGGCATCTTTCAAAAACGTTTTTGTTTTTAATTTTTTCTGTAGGTGTGATAGCCCTTCCCTGTAAGAACGGTTTCTGCTTTATTAACGTCCTCTTCATCGTAAAATTCTACGCGAAGTACGCCGTTTTCCATTTCTCTGTTGTGAAGGATCCCGATATTCTTGATACTGATCTGATTCAGAGCAAGGATCGTTGCGATGGCTGCCAGTGCACCGGGTTCATCAGCAATATCCACATTCATCGAATAGGATATCTTAATGGGACCGCTGGAGGCACTGATGAAGGAATCCCTGTAAATACGCGCTTGTTCAAAGAATTGATATAAACCGTCTTCTTCGCGGCTTTCCAGCTGGGTTTTCATCTGCTGTAAGGAGGTTATATAATGATCCAGCAAACTTAAAATATTATCTGTATTGGTAAGGCAGATCTGCTGCCACATGGCAGCGGAAGAAGATGCAATACGGGTGATATCTTTAAATCCACCGGCTGCGATCATCTTCATGATCCCCTCCTCGTTATCGCTGTCACGAACCAGATTTACCAAAGAGGAAGCGATTACATGAGGCAGATGGCTGATGGCTGCAGTCACGTAATCGTGCTGTTCATAAGTCAGGATCAATGGGATGGCACCCAGGCGTTCTACCAGATCACGGTATGCATTGACTTTTTCTTTTGGCACTTTTTCGGTAGGGGTCAGGATGTAGTAGGCATTTTCCAAAAGAAGGGCCTTGGAATTGATATAGCCCACTCGTTCACTGCCTGCCATAGGATGTCCGCCGATAAACTGCTCTTCCAGACCAAGAGCTGTAATATGCTGATGAATGTCAGTCTTTACGCTGCCCACATCTGTCAGGATGCAGTCCGGTGAAAGAAATTTTGTGATCTGTAACAGATTTTCGTCATTTTTCTGTACAGGAGCGCATAGGAAAAGATAATCACACGGCTTAAAGCGTTCATCAATACTGTCACAGATAAGATCTGCTACACCGTCAAGATAAGCAGCATGGAGTGCTTCCTGATTGATGTCATAAGCGATGATAAATACCTCGTTTATTCTTTCTTTTAAGGCTCTGGCGATAGAACCTCCTATCAGACCCAGACCAATAAATCCGCAGGTCAATCGTGACATTTTTTTTCCTCCTCTTCCTATAAAAGAATCTACCCTAAGAACTATATCACTTCAACGTGCGAAAGTCAATGCTGATTTCTCAAAAAGTATTAAAAATGCAAAAAAATAGTGGCAAAAAACAGATTAACACTTGTAAAATGTCTGGAAATTTAGTACAATAACACTATGGGAATTTTAGCATCCAATTTCGCTTTGGCAGAATACCCAAAATACACCAAAATTGGAGGAAGACTTATGAATGTTTACACAACTGACAAGATTCGAAACGTGGTATTATTAGGACATGGCGGAGCAGGTAAGACCAGCCTGGCAGAAGCTTTTGCATACATTTCCGGAATTACATCCAGAATGGGCAAAGTATCCGATGGAAATACAGTCAGCGATTATAGTAAGGAAGAACAGAAGAGACAGTTCTCCATCAGTACCTCCGTAATCCCTATTGAGTGGGAAGGTTATAAGATCAATATTCTTGATACTCCGGGTTATTTTGATTTTGTAGGTGAAGTGGAAGAAGCTGTCAGTGCAGCTGGTGCAGCCATCATCGTAGTAAATGGCAAATCCGGTATTGAAGTAGGTACACAGAAAGCATGGGAGCTGTGCGAAAAGTATAAGCTGCCCAGAATTATTTATGTATCCAATATGGATGTTGACAATGCATCTTTCCGCCAGGTTGTTGAAGATATGACCGAGTTATATGGCAAGAAGATGGCACCTTTCCATCTGCCCATCCGTGAGAATGAGAAGTTTGTAGGATATGTAAATGTCATTGCTGAGACCGGTAACAGATGGCAGGGTAAAGAAGTAGTGCCTTGTGAAGTGCCTGCATATTCTTTGGCAAACCTTCATCTTTGCCGTGATACTCTGCTGGAATCAGTTGCTGAGACCAGTGAAGAATTTATGGAGAGATATTTCGGTGGTGAGACTTTCTCAGAGGCAGAAATTCGTGCAGCCCTCCGTATTAATGTATGTGACGGCAGCGTAGTTCCTATGACCATGGGTTCCAACACTCTGTGTCAGGGTATGTACACACTGCTTGATGATATCATCAAATATTTCCCGAGCCCTGAGAATCGCGAAGTGGCCGGTATCAATATGAAGACCAACGAGATCTATCATGCTGATTATGATTTCTCCAAGGCGAAATCTGCATATATCTGGAAGACCATTGTGGATCCTTTCATCGGTAAGTATTCCCTGATCAAGGTAAATTCCGGTGTACTGAAGTCTGATGACATGATCTACAATGTGGATCGTGATATTGAAGAGAAGGTTGGTAAGCTGTATGTTCTTCAGGGCAACAAGCCCATCGAAGTGCCTGAGCTGCATGCAGGTGATATCGGTGCATTGGCTAAATTGACCGCTGCACGTACCGGCAACAGCCTTTCAACGAAAGCTACCACTATCAAATTTGGTAAGTTTGAGATTTCTACACCTTATACATATAAGCGTTACATCCCTAAGAACAAGGGCGATGTTGACAAGATCTCTCAGGCTCTGCAGAAGATCACACACGAAGATCAGACTATCAAGGTTGTAAACGATGCTGAAAACAGACAAATGCTCCTCTATGGTATGGGCGATCAGCATTTGGATATCGTTGTCAGCAAATTGATCAATGAGTACAAGGTAGAAGTGGAATTGACCCAGCCTAAGATCGCTTACAGAGAGACAATCAAGAAGACTTCTGATGTAGAATACAAGTATAAGAAGCAGAGTGGCGGACACGGTCAGTACGGTCATGTTAAGATGCGTTTTGCTCCTTCCGGAGATTTGGAATCAGCTTACGAATTTTCACAGGAAGTTGTGGGTGGTGCAGTTCCTAAGAACTTCTTCCCTGCGGTTGAAAAGGGTTTGCAGGATTCTGTAGTGAAGGGACCTATGGCTGCTTATCCGGTAGTTGGTGTTAAGGCTGTACTGTATGATGGTTCCTACCATCCTGTAGACTCTTCTGAAATGGCATTTAAGATGGCTACCACGCAGGCATTTAAGAAGGGCTTCATGGAGGCAGGTCCTATCCTGCTTGAGCCCATCGCATCTTTGAAGGTTACCGTTCCCGATGCATTTACCGGTGATGTTATGGGTGATCTTAATAAGCGTCGCGGTCGTGTGCTTGGTATGAACCCTGCAGCAGGTGGAAAGACTGTGATCGAGGCGGATATCCCTATGAGCGGCCTGTATGGCTATTGTACAGACCTGCGCTCTATGACCGGCGGACGCGGTGATTACGCTTATGAGTTCGCACGCTATGAGCAGGCTCCCAGCGATGTACAGGAGAAGGAAGTGGCTGCAAGAGCTGCAAGTGTGGCAGAGAACAATACAGAGGATTAATATTTCTTTGCTCCAGGATAAGTAGATATATGGACAGTGCAAAAGATACTGTGCCTTGAGCGCACAGTATCTTTTTTGTGAAAGAAGCAGTAAGAAAGGTGAGGGAACATGATGGAACAAAAAAGTCAGCTGGGAGAGGGTAAGGTAGGAAAGTTATTGTGGAAGCTTTCTCTGCCTGCTATTGTGGCACAGATGGTAAATCTCCTTTATAATATGGTGGACAGGATCTTTATCGGTCATATCCCCCAAACAGGAGACCTGGCACTTACAGGCCTGGGACTGTGCTTTCCGATCATTATGATTGTTATGGCATTTGCCAATTTGATCGGTGGAGGCGGTGCGCCGCGTGTGGCAATACACATGGGAAAAGGAGAGTATGAAGAAGGAGAGAGGATTATCGGAAGCAGCGTTGCTGCGTTAATCCTGATCTCTTTGATAATCACGGTTTCTATGGAAGTTTTCGGAGAGCATATTTTGCTTCTCTTTGGTGCAAGTGATCAGACATTGCCTTATGCCATGGAATATATGAGTATTTATGCGCTGGGGACCTTTTTTGTCATGATATCGTTGGGGCTGAATCCTTATATTACGACTCAGGGATTTTCAAAAGAATCCATGAAAACCGTGTTGATCGGTGCAGTTGCAAATATTATTTTGGATCCGATTTTTATCTTTGGATTACAAATGGGTGTAAAAGGCGCGGCACTTGCAACGATTCTTTCGCAGGGGATTTCGGCTTTGTGGGTGTTGTGGTTTTTGACAGGCAAAAAAACACTGATAAAGATTCGGAGGAAATACCTGAAGATAGATCGCAAGGTACTGTTTCCTGTTCTGGCATTGGGTATATCTCCGTTTATTATGAGTGCAACTGAGAGTGCAATCAATATTGCTTTTAATCGATCCTTGTCTGAATATGGCGGAGACGTGGCTGTGGGTGCTATGACGATTTTGAGCAGTATCATGTCCTTTCAGATGATGCCGGTACAGGGACTTTCCCAAGGAGCCCAGCCGATCATCAGCTATAATTATGGAGCAAAGGATATGGACAGGGTACGGAAAGCCTATCGTTTGCTGTTAATCTGTTGTCTGAGTTACACGATGGTGTTTTGGGCTGCAGTTCAGCTGGTTCCCGGTGTCTTTGTAGGTATTTTTAATAAGTCGCCGGAATTGTTTGAGACGGCTACATGGGCGCTTCGTGTCTATATGGCAGTGTCCGGGCTGTTCGGTATCCAGATGGCTGTACAGCAGACCTTTGTTTCTCTCGGTCAGGCAAAGCTTTCGCTTTTCATAGCATGTCTGCGAAAAATTATACTGTTGATACCGTTGATCTTTATTTTGCCGAATTTTCTGGATGATAAGGTATTTGCAGTGTTTTTGGCAGAGCCGGTGTCGGATTTTTTATCGGTGTGTGTGGCAGGGACCTTGTTTGTGCTGAACATTAATAAGATACTGGAGAAGAAGAGCACGAACGGAAAGTGAAAATAACAAAAGAGTGAAAATAACAGTTGACAGATGAACTAAAAAAGGCTAAAATGTTTACAGCTTTAGAATGAATATTGTGAAAGCTTTGAAAAGGAAGAGTAGGATTCCCAGGATTTCAGAGAGCTGTCGGTTGGTGTGAGGCAGTATCGCAAGATTCTGAACTGGCCTCGGAGCATCTGCGGGGAACGTATCTGTGTCTGTTTTGCACAGTTACAAGTAGTTGCAGGCGGGTTCTCCCGTTACAGAGAGTCAAAGTGCACAGATTGTTTTCCGGAGAAAATAGTCAGAAATTTGCAAAGCAAATTTCATTCGATTGTAGGTGGGATTTAATCTGTGAAGTAGAGTGGTACCACGGAAATTGCAAGCCCTTTCGTCTCTATATGCGAAAGGGCTTATATTTTTTCGCGCCTGCTGTACTGATGAACAGCAAAACTGCGCACTTGTAAAGTCGCAATATGAATCAGAAAGGAATATGATGGTAAATCATGGAAAGAGTTTACAATCCAAAAGAAATTGAAAAAAAATGGCAGACCTATTGGTCAGAAAATGAGACTTTTAAGACAGATGTATGGGACTTCAGTAAGCCCAAATATTATGCGCTGGATATGTTCCCTTACCCTTCAGGAGTAGGTTTGCATGCAGGACATCCGGAAGGATACACTGCAACAGATATTATGTCCCGCATGAAGCGTATGCAGGGTTATAATGTATTGCATCCCATGGGATATGATTCCTTTGGTCTTCCGGCAGAACAGTATGCTGTCAGCACCGGTAATCATCCCAATGGCTTTACCCAGACCAATATTGATACCTTTTCTGCTCAGCTGAAAGAGTTGGGCTTTGACTATGACTGGAGCAAGATGATCGCTACCAGTGATCCTTCTTTTTATAAATGGACTCAGTGGATCTTTAAACAGCTGTATCTGGATGGTTATGCAAAATATATAGATATGCCCGTAAACTGGTGTGAGGAGCTGGGAACAGTTCTTTCCAATGATGAGGTTATTGATGGCAAGTCTGAACGTGGCGGTTATCCTGTTATCCG
>JAZSFW010000003.1:0-6746 GCA_045532445.1 Acetatifactor sp.
AGGATGCATTGGTATTGATGAGCAGCGGAAGTTATCCTCAGGATGAGGAAGCGATTGCTAAGTCAGTACACAGAAATTACATGTTTGGTGACTTCTATTTTGTAGAAGCAATGCTGAAACTAAGAGGCGATGACTTCTTTATCTGGTAATGAAAAATAATAGGTGATTGTTAGGAGAACTTTTATTTCTGAGATTAGGAGTAAAAATGCGAAAGATTAAAATAGCACAGATCGGGACCAGTGAAAACAGCCATGGCAGGACGATTTTTAAGAGTTTAAAAGAGCAAAGTGATGTGTTTGAGATTGTAGGTTATGCTTTCCCTGAGCGGGAAGGAGAAAAGTTTGCGGATCAAATGTCTTATTTTGAAGGGTATCCCGAGTTGACAGTGGAAGAAATCTTGCAGAATCCGGAGATTGAAGCGGTGACCATCGAGACGGAGGAGGTTTACCTTACCAAGTACGCACAGATGGCGGCTGATGCAGGAAAGCATATTCACATGGAGAAACCGGGGGGGATTGACTTGGCTGATTTTGAAAAGTTAATCAATACCATGAAGAACAGTGGGAAAGTATTCCATACCGGGTATATGTACCGTTACAATCCTTGTGTGGTGGAATTAATCGATAAAGTTAGAAGTGGCAAACTGGGAGAAATTTTATCTGTGGAAGCACAAATGAATTGCAGCCACAATAAAGAGACTCGCCAATGGATGGAAAACTTCCCGGGTGGTATCTTGTTTTTCCTGGGATGTCATCTGATCGATCTTATTTTACTGATACAGGGAATGCCAAAGCGTGTGATTCCCTTGAACAAGTGTACCGGTGCTGATGGTGTGACAGCAGAGGATTTTGGTATGGCTGTGTTTGAGTACGACAAAGGAGTTGCCTTTGCAAAAGTCAATGCCCTGGAAGCAGGTGGCTTTTTCAGACGGCAGCTGGTGGTAAGCGGCACAAAGGGTACTGTGGAATTGAGACCTTTAGAGGCGTATAGTGGAGAGCCTGGTTCCCTTCTCTATACAACGAAGAGAGTGTGTTATTCTTTTGACTGGGTTGACCGAGGTGAATCAACGGATTCGGAAGTTTATGAGCGCTATGATAAGATGATGGAATCTTTTGGTGCCATGGTTCGGGGAGAGAAGGTAAATCCTTACTCGTATGATTACGAATTAAATCTGTATCGGACAATTTTAGAAGCGTGTGGGAGGTCTTTCTAATGAAAACGCAGACAATTGTATTTGTGTCACCAGGCGTGGCGGAGCTTCAAAGCAGTGAGGTGCGGGACTTAAATCCCGGTGAAGTGCTGGTAAGGTTAATGGTTTCTTCCATCAGCAGCGGAACAGAGAGAGCTAATCTGATCGGAGATAAGAATGTCAGTACCGTGGCTTATTATGACAAGGCTATTTTTCCAAGAGTTGTCGGGTACAGCTCTTCGGGAGTTGTTGAAAAAGTAGGGGAAGGTGTAACGGATGTTAGAATAGGAGATCGTGTTGCGCTTACCGGAAGTATCCATAGTAAGTATGTGGTCATGGATCAAAAAAATGTTCATAAGCTTGCGGATGAAATATCCTTTGAAGAGGCAGCGCTTTGGTACATAGGAACCTTCCCCCTTGCGGCAATCCGTAAATGTAGATTAGAGATCGGGGAAAGTGCCATTGTTATGGGAATGGGAATCCTTGGTCTGATCGCAGTGAAATTATTGCAGGCTGCAGGGGCAGCACCGATCATCGCAGTGGACCCTAACCCGGAGAAAAGAGAACTGGCCCTTAAGCACGGTGCAGATTATGCAGTGGATCCTTTTGTCCCTGATTTTGCTGAGAAAGTTAAAACTCTGACAGATGGTGGAGCCAATGTGGCAATTGAAGTTACCGGAAACGGCGGCGGATTAAACGGTGCACTGGATTGTATGAAAAAGTTTGGAAGAGTGGCACTTCTTGGCTGCACCCGTAACAGTAATTTCAGTATTGATTATTATCGCAAAGTACATGGACCGGGAATTTCCCTGATCGGTGCACATACCAATGCAAGACCCAGTGCGGAATCTTCTGCAGGGTATTGGACAGCCCATGATGATGTTATGGCAATGCATCGACTGAGTCAATGCGGAAGGTTAGACCTGAGTGCTTTGATACAGGAAACTTATTCACCCGAGGATGCTCCTCAGGTTTTCGCCAGACTGGCAAAAGACAGCGCCTTTCCTGTGGTGCAATTTGACTGGAGAAGAATTTAAAAGAATAGAGAGGATATTTTAAATGAAAAAAACATTTCTTACCAACGGCATCTGTGACTGTTTGATCGTTATACCGGAAAAGGCTACAGCTGTAGAACAAACTGCAGCAGAGGAAGTTCGATCTTACATTGAAAGATCTCTCAATGTAAAGCTGCCCATCGTTTCTGAGAATAATGCAGAAGGAAAGTGTATTTATATCGGAAAAACAGCATTTGCAGAAAAAGCAAATGTAAAAGGTAATTCAAAAGAAAACTGGATTATCAAGATGCATAACGGCAGTCTGATCCTGACAGGCGGTAAAGACAAGGGTGATCGCGGAATCATCTATTCTGCATATCATTTCCTGGAGGACTTTGTAGGTGTCCGTTGGTGGAATATGCATGAGGATGATGTGCTTTCTCTTGCCGAGCTTTCCCTTCCTGAAGATTTATACAAAGAAGGAACACCTTACTTCCCTTACCGCAAACCCCTTATGGGCTTTGATGTGGGAACCGACAAATATGCTTACCTTCCCAGAACCCGTACCAACGTGATCGCCCCTCTGGATGATGATATTCAAAATGGCGTATATGACCCGGCGATCCGCAAATATGGTGATGTATTAACCATGGGCAGACCCCACCATTGCCATGTGATCGGAAAGTACTTCCCGGCAGACAAATATTATGATGAACATCCTGACTGGTGGGCATGGAACGAGCAAAAAGGGGAACACATTCGTAAGGGACACTACTGCTTCTCAAACGAAGGATTTTTCAAAGCGCTACTTGAGAAATTGTTTTCTTACATAGAGGAAGATGTTGCGCTGGCAGAAAAGACAGGTGTGGAGCTTCCCTACTATTATTCTCTTTCTTTGGATGACCTTGATGCAGCATACTTTTTCTGCCAATGTCCTGAGTGTAAGAAGATCGTAGAGGAATCCGGCCACAGTGGGTATGTGATCCGCTTTATGAACAAAGTTGCCCGCGAGGTAAAAAAACGTTATCCCTTTGTAAAAATCGAAACCCTCGCATATGTTATTTTTGCAATCCCGCCTAAGGATGATACGGTTCCGGATGAGAATCTCGTTATCCGCCTGGCATGTGATCGTTCCGATATGCTACACGGCTTTGTAGAGCCTGCAAACAGACCTTATCTGGATAAGCTCAAAACATGGTCAGCGCTTTGTGCAAAGAACGGTGCCGAGCTTCAGATCTGGCAGTATATGTTCAATCTGCAAACCAACTATCCTCTTCCGCTTGTTTACGGACTTCCCAGCTTTATGAAGGAGTACCGCAAATACGGCGTAAAAGGTTTCTTTATTGAGATTGAAAAAGATTCCGCCGATTGCTGGGATCTGAACAAATATGTGCTGACACACCTTCTTGAGGATCCTGACTGTGATGTGGAATGGCTGATTGAAGACTTTACCAATCGTTACTATGGCCGGGGCGGAAAGTATGTCAAGGAATATCTCGAGGTTCTTAAGGATGCCATGGACAGAAATGTTGTTCATGCTTATTGCTGCTGTGAGGACAGCCCCTTTAACTACATAGATGCCCGGGCTGCAATAGATGGTACAGCTGCACTTGATAAGGCTACTGAGGCTATCGGAGAGGAAGATCCTTACAGAAGACGCCTTAACTGGCTGCGCAAGCCTTTTGACGGTGTTATGCTCAACAGATATTTTGACTTCAAGAAACAGGCAGAAGCAAACGGTGAGAAGTTTGAGTATGACAGAGCAATTCTCAAAGAGCGCGTGGTAGCTGCAATCAATGAGTATAATGAAAAAACGCCATCCTTGGTGCATGGTGGCGTTACTATTGGAAGAAATACCCCATCCAAGGACGAGATCGAATATTATACCAATCTTCCTGATGAAGAAGAAATTTTGGATATTCCTGAAATGTTTTCTGATGTGAATCCTGAAGATATCTATCAGTTCCCTCTTGCCGGCATTACCAAGATGCTCGACAGCAGACTCAGACCTGTTTTCGGCTTCTATCCGACAAAGGATGAGGAGACAGCTGTTTCCACGGTGCTTAAGATAAGTTATGATAATTGCAGGGGTTCCCAGAGAGATTATATTATGGCACCTACTTCAAAGGATGATGCCATGAAGAAAGCTCTTAATTTCAGCCTGTATCAGGATGATACAACAGTTGCTGAGCTCAATCTCTACAAGGAAGATTTTGTTCAGGGCGGATATCATATCTACAAGGTTGGAAGCCTTGAAAATATCAGAAACTATCCTGACAGTTCCCTTGTTGCTTATGATTATGGCTTCCTCTCCGTGAAGATAAGCGGAATTGCCGCAACCTTCCCTATGGAGGCCTGCGATGTATATCTCTCCATCAAGCCCTCGGGAGAACTTTATGGTGGAAAACCGGAAGATGAAAACGCCCTCTTTGTGGATCGTATGATCATTGTACGGAAATGAGAAGCAATGTTTGACACTACCCCAAATGGATAAGGAGCATAAATATGGAACAGTTAAGAATGATTCACAAACTGAAAGAACTACCGGAGTATAACTTGGCAGAAGGCTTTTCCCTGAGAATGTACCAGCCTGGGGATGAGCCTGCATGGACAGAGATCTGCAGCTATGGTCTTCTGAATGAAGAGGAACTGGATGAGGGTTGGAGCAAGTGCATGCTCGCTATGGATACCTTGGTTCCGGAAAGAGATGTATATTTTATTTGCGATAAGACGGGCAAGGCTGTTGCTACCTGTACTGCTTTTGCCCTTTCAGATACCGTGGCTCTGCTCCATATGCTGGGTGCTCTGCCTGAGGCGAGAGGACACCGTCTGGCCACTTCTATGACGGCTTACGGTATCCACAAGATGGTTCGGGAAATGAAGCCTGGAGAGCGTATGATGCGCTTAAAGTCGGATGATTGGCGTGTCTCTGCTGTTCGCACCTATCTGCAGTGTGGCTTTCAGCCGGTACTGTTTGACACCGGTATGCAGGAGCGGTGGACAGCAATCTGCGATAAGCTCAACATCCACGGTGTGGAAATGTTAGACGATGATGGAAATCCTACAGGCGTGATCCTGTAGATACAGGTCGTAAAAGAGGTGCCTAGACAAATTGAATAAAAAAATTATACAAGGAGTGTGCTTATGAAATATAATTTTAAATCAGGTCTCTGGAACATGGATGATTTAACCCATGCTTTTTCTACACGCTTTGATCCCATGCCAGAATTTTCTCAGGCAGAGGACTGCATCGAAAACGCCCCCACCATAGTATGCAAGGAGGGATACGCTTACGTTTCTTTGGTGACCAAGAAAAAATTAGCACCGAGTGTAAAGATTTCCTGTCGTTGTGCTTTTGAAAAAGCGGCTGCGCCTTTGTTCGTGCTTGCTAAAGATCTTACGGAAAAGGATGGTCTGTTATACTATGGCGACTATTTGGAGGCAGTGATCTGGAAGAATGGCGTCAATGCTTGGAATTTGTGGACTGATGAGACTGGCACAGTCCAGATCCGCAACTTGATGGAACTCAAGATGCCTGTGGAGCAGGGCGCAATCCACGATTTTTCTCTTGAGATCCAGAAGGACCGATTTGTTATCATTTTGGACGGCCTACAGGTATCTCTTTACTGTGGCGACATCTATGACAGTTTCCATCTTGGTATCACCGGCTGCGAAGGCCCCTGTCGTTTCTACGATATGGAAATCACAAATTGCTGAAGATAGAAGCTGATATTAATTGCAGACAATAAGATAGAAAACTGTGGAACAGGTGCAATCAGGGATCAGCGCCAGACACTTTGAATGTGAAAGGAACGAGAGAAAATGAAATTTTTCCATGTATATGACGAAAGATATTACGAAGGTCTTGTAAAGAATAACTTTATTAACGAAGATACGGGATATAAACTTATGAATGTTTTCCGTATGCCGATCGAGAAGCATTTTAACACGATTGCAAAATGTGGGGGCAAGCTTCATTCCCTCATAAAAGAAAACAAAACTCCGTTTTATATTGACAGAATTGCAGGAGGCACGTGGTTTCGCAGGTTTACATACGATAAAAATCTCATCCATGAGTATGCGGATATTTTAGGTGAGTGGTTTTTGGGCTTCCAGCACCATGAGAGTGCATCCAACCGAATTCTCTGTGACTGGGAAGATATCTACAAAAAAACAGGCTCCAAGGGTCCCTATGATATCAACAAGCTGAATGAGCTGTTTGTGTCAGAAGGAAAAGAGTCCCTTTATGGAGGCGCAAAAGGTAAGACCATTCTCCTTGGTCATGGCTCGACGGAGGACTATGCTCCCTATAAATACCCTGAGACAGAAGAAGAAATATATGAAGACCTTTTGAGAATGTATAAAGATCGCATGGATGATGTGGATGGATATGTTTTCCCATGCGACAGTTACTATCTTATGCCGAAGCTTCACGATGAGCTTGGTATGCGTTCCTTCATGCCGGAAGTTGGCTGGCAGATTGAACAGACGAGAATCGCCGTGGCGCTTGCCAGGGGTATCGCAGAAGGCAAAGGAAAACTGTGGGGTCTTTATTTAGAACC
>JAZSFW010000214.1:0-8832 GCA_045532445.1 Acetatifactor sp.
GTTCCTGCGACGGAATTGGTGATTCTTTCTTATTAGATAGAATAATATTGATATATTCATTACCTGCACACACACGCATTACGGACCGGCAGTTGCACCTACAACTGCTAAAACAGGCAATTTTCCGAATCCTGAGTACGGTAAATGGCTTATCACACGGCTTGCAGATACGGCTGTGCTTGCCCTTAATGACCTTGCACCGGCAGAAAAGCTTTTATACACCCGCGGAGAGGCAAAAGATGTGACGTTTATTCGTCGTTACCGAATGAAAGACGGAAGAGCGAGAACAAATCCGGGATTTCAGAACCCCGATATTCTCCATATGCTGAGTGAGCCGGATGAGCAGTCTTCGCTGTTCATTATCAAGCGTGAAGGAAAACCTGAGATTGGCATCGTTAATTTCCAGGTCCACGCGGATGTTATGGGAGAAAAATATCTTTCGGCAGACTATCCGCAGTTCGTACGTAATACTTACGAATTAAATATTCCTAATTCTCGCTGTATGTATATAAACGGCACCAATGGAGATGCAAACCACTTTGATCTTCGTCTTGATCCCGAAAAGGATTGTGCTCTTGGATATGAACGCGCACGCTATATGGGCAAGAAAATTGCGATGTCTGTTTTATCAAATTATGAGCTGGCAAAAGAGATCCATGGTGATAAAGTTGATTATGCAAAGAAAATCGTTACCGTAAAATTTAACAAGGGAAAGCCCGAAGAAATTCCTGCCGCGCTGGAGCTTGCAGAGCGTTATTATAAGTACGGTTTGGATGTTGCACTGCCTGAATCGAATGTCCCCGGAATGTCGCGGGCTGAGATCATATCAAAAGCAACAAGAATTCATGACATGTTGTCAATGCCTGATAACAAAGAGCTTATTGTCACCGCTGTTTCTGTCGGAGATGTTGTGTTTGCGGGTTTCCCCGGTGAGCCGTTTACGGAAGTGGGCCGTCGGGTAAAGAATATGTCTCCGTTTGCCCTTACCATTCCTGCAGGCTGTGCAAATGGCTTTGAGGGGTATTATCCGATGGAAGATGCTTTTGCTGAAAACGGGTATGAAGCCAATGCGTCGCGTTATGTGGCAGGGACTGCCGAGAAGCTTGTTGAGGCATCCATAGAAATCATGAAATCTCTCAAATAAAAGGAGCAGAAATACAATGACGCTTGAAAATATGTTTTTTGAATTCAAATATATAAATGCAGCGGGGAATGCATTTGAAATTTCCTCAAAATCCAAAGTAAATTCCGAAACAGAAAAGTATGCCAAGAAATATGCTAAAAAGGTAGTTGCCGGCTGTACAAAGGAAGGTAAGGTTGTAAGTGTGAATCTTTATCTTTCTGTGTCGGAAGAAATAAGGCAAAAGCTGGGGGACGTTTTTTCGGAAAATGAAGAGTGCTATGCAGTAGAGATCAAGGACAATGAAATCAATCTCTATGCACTGACAGATAATGGATTGATCTATGCAGTTTCAACATTTCTTCAGCTGATTGAGAGTGGAAATATCCGTGAAATGCTTCTCTTTGATTATCCCGACAAAGAAATCCGCGGATATCGGGCATATACTCCGGGAAGAGACAACATACCTGCATTTAAAAAGGTTGTAGACAACCTTATTTACCTGAAGTACAATACCATGATGATTGAAGTTGGAGGCGCTATGGAATATAAGCGCCATCCCGAAATCAATGAAAAGTGGGTTGAACTGGGAAAAGAAGTTCGCAGAGGACCGAATGAAGCGGAGCGTATTGTAAGAAAAACACACCCTCAGTGGCGGAAAAACTGTATCCAATTTGACAATGGAGACGGTTCGTTTATCACACAGGAGGAAATGCGCGAGATTATTGAATATTGTCGTGAACGGGGACTTGAGGTGATTCCGGAAGTTCCTACACTTTCACACAGTGACTACATCGTTATGGCGCACCCTGAGATTCGTGAAAGACTGGGTGATACCTATCCGGACACTTATTGTCCGTCAAATCCGAAGTCCTATGAGCTTGTGTTTGATATTCTTGATGAGGTAATTGAGGTATTTCAGCCAAACTATGTGAATATCGGTCACGATGAGTGCTATTCCCTTGCAAGGTGCCCCAGATGCATCGGAAAGGATCCCATAGAGCTTTATGTGGGAGATATTGTTAAGATAAACGATTATCTCAAAGAGAGAAATATCAAAAGCATTATGTGGGCGGATAAGTTTTTCGGCAACGTGTTTCTCGAGGACAAAGACGGAACCATACACGGCTTCGGAGGCGCTGCGGATGAGCGCTGGGACATCCCTTATCTTGCAGGCTGTGTGGGAAAGGTGCCGAAGGATATTCTGCTCTTCCACTGGTACTGGCCATATTCCACGGCGGAAGAAGAACAAAATTTGCTTGATATGGGATATAGCATGATCTATGGCAACTTCCAGCCACTAAAGCTTAAAGATTACAGAAAACGGATTGCGGGCGTAGGTGGCGCGCTTGTCAGCAACTGGGGTTCTTATGCTTCTGAGTATATGCAGCGAAATGGGCAGTACTTTAACCTCGCCGCACTTGCGTGGACTCTTTGGAGTGATCATTACGATACAAGCATGAGTGGCCAAATAACCGAAAAGGTAATGAATGTGCTTTATAATTCCTATAAACAATCGTTGGGTGATAATATTATAGAGCTTGTTCACACAACGGATTATGACCGCCCGTATAAAGCGTTCTACGATGGAGTGTATATTATTCCCGAGGAATGGGCAATAGGTGAGTATGTGGTCACTTATACTGACAAAACAAAGGCGGTACTGCCGATAACCTTTGGTTATAATATTCGTTCCTGCACCGAAGCCATCAACGTAGCCGGAGGTTATGAAACAGCAGAGGGGTCGACAAGTGGAATTGTTGAGGTGGCAGGTGCCTCGCTTCCAATGAAAATTGGAGATAAAACTTTCTATAAAGCTGCGTATAAAAACCCTTATCCTGAAAAAGAAATTGAAAGAATCGAATGTATTTCTCTGAAAGATGTAGAAATAGAGACAATATATCAGGGGGAACAATAACATGAAGTTTTTTCATGTATATAACGAAAAGTATTTTAAGGGCCTGGAAAAAAACGGTCTGATCAATAAAAATACCGGCTTTAAAATCCAGCATTGCTTTACGGTTCCTGAGGAGATGAAATTTAATAAATTTGCTGCAAAGGGTGGTAAATTGCACAGCTTTCTGAAGGAAGGTAAGTATCCTTTCTATGTGGATCGTATTGCCGGCGGAATTGCCTGGTATCAGTATGACTTTGATAAGGCATTGATCCGCGAATACAGTGACATGCTGGGTGATTGGTTCTTAGGTTTCCAGCTTCATGAAAGTGGTTCTAACCGCCGTTATATCGACTGGGGAGGTATTACCGGAAAAATGGGGTCTAAGGGTCCTTATGATGTGGAAGAGCTTAAGAAAGCGCTTCTGAATGAAAAACGTACCCAGGCTACCGGTATCCAAATATATAGCTTAAATATGGATTCCCCTGAAACCTATGCAAGAATGCGGTATGCAGAGACCGTGGAAGAATACATTGAAGAAATGAAAGATATGTTCCGGCGCAGAATGGCAGATGTAGATGGACATATCCTGCCCTGTGACAGTGGATTTGCAGCCATGAAGCTGGAAAATGAGCTGGGAATGAAGTCCTTTATGCCGGAAGTGGGAGCACAGGTGGTTCAGATGCGCCAGCAGGTGGCATTGACCAGAGCTACTGCTGAAAATAGCGGAAAGACTTGGGGAACCTATTATGAGTGTTGGTTTCATCGCAGAGACATAGGATATACCATGCCTTGCTATAATACAGAGCCCGGCAATGAATGGTACCTGCCCCAGGAATTGCACGGAGATGATTTTACCAGCTATGGGAAAAATGGAGGAAGCTCCCGACTTCTTCAGCGAAGAATTATGTACTATTCTCTTATGAGTGGTGCTCATTATGTGGCAGAGGAGTGGGGATTAAACTGCAGTTACACGGATATGAATGATTTTACCCTTTCTGAATATGGTGAGGTGAAGAAAGAATTTATCAATACGGCAGAGGAATTTGGCACCCTGAAGGCCATTGCTCCTTTTGCAATCGTCCTGCCCTGCGACTACAGTATTTTGGAGTTCAATGGCAAGTATGAAGATTACCGTGTGGGCATTCATCGGGAAGGTTATATGCGGATCCCGTTGAATGAGGAAAGAAAATTGTACTACGGACATATCCAGGATGTTCTTAAATATATTTATGCCCGGAATGAAGAACCTTGCGGAAATGAAGGACATACCCTCACAAACTCTCGTTTTGGAGATCTGTTTGATATTATTTATGAAGATGCAGGGGAAGAGATTTTCCGGAAATATGAGTGTTTGATTGATGCCACAAAGGAAGGCATTTTTGCAAAGAAAGAAGCCGGAAAAGGCCTGAATATTCTGGAGAGTGCTGATCTGGATGCAATGAAAGTGCAGATTGATGCACTGGCAAAAGATGTTTTGCCTTGTGTGGTAGATGCTCTGCATTGGGTACTTTCTGTTGGTCAGGATGGAACACGCTACCTGTCAATCTTTAATAATGAAGGAAATGACAGAGATCTGGAAAAAGGAGATGTGATTGACCATCGTGCAGACAGAAGAGTGAAGGTGAGCTTCAAAGAAGCTGCCAAGCTTCAGGTAGTCAGAAACTTCTGTGATGGTATTGTCGTGGAGCGTGAAGATAGTAACACCTGGTATGTGACAGTTCCGGCAGCTGAGATGGTTATTTTTACTTATTAATATATGATACAAATAGGTGATTGCGAAACGAGATCGCAATCAAGTTACTGAATGGAAAAGGATCCTAAAGCAGGAAGATATCTTGGATAAAAGCTGAAAAGTGATGATTTTGGCGCACTTTAATAAGCCATGTTGGTTAAAGTAAGTGGTAAGTCCTACGCAATCAGAGGCTTCAAGCTACGGATATATTCATGATGTTTGATCTTGTCCGCAAGGACCACGGTTATCAGTTGGGTAATTCCTGCAAGTATTAAATCAGCATGCAAAGTCTTTTCGTTTTGAGTACGACGTCCTGCGAGACAGAGGTTTTCCTTGATGTGGTTGATATCTCTTTCCACTGCCGTGCGTATTTTATAGGTGTTGTCCCATTCGGCTGTACCACGGATTGTTCCCGGATAAGTCCGGAGATCCTTTTCGGGATAAATATACACCATGCGTCCACATTTGGATGAAGTACAAGGGTTTTCACATTGACATTCCCGATGTACCTTTTGGGTATCTTTATCATATACCCACTTAGTCTTGGGGCAAATAAATTTAAAGGTCGTTACAGTCCCTCGCATTTTGGTTCCTTCCGGTTTCATCGGAAGCGAATCGTCATGGGGACAGCAGGGGATCCCGTTTTCATTGATTGTATAATCGACATTTTCGAGGTGTGCTCTTGCGTTCAGCGGTATGTAGGCTTTGGAGAAATGGCGGTTCTCCCCGAAAGTATCACCGGAGAGAAGGTCTTTGTAAAGCTGTGCAGTATCGAAAGCAGCATCACCAAGAAATGTTTTGGGATTGATCAAAGGGTGCTTTGAAAAGAAGTCCTTCAGAGTCGGGATAAGGAGCTTGGAGTCATGAGCACATTTATCTTCATCCGGTGAATCAGATTTCTTTTCAATGGTAATGTCAGGGTGGGCGTCAAAAAAGTCCTTGTTATAAAAGGAAATATGGCGGATGATGCCCAAACCGTTCGTTATGATACCGAACTTAAAGACATAGCAAAAATGCCCGTTGATATAAAGTTGTTTGATTTCTGGATTCGCTGCGGCATGGGATGGCATATTTCCGTAAGCTGCCTTGTAAGGATCATAGTTTTTGCCAAAGCCCATTGATTTGGCATAAGCTTTTAATTGTTTGATGATCCTGTTTGCGTATTTAGGATTGTTTTCAGTAACAAAAGCTTCAATACCGGAGGAATCAAAGATAGTCATATCGGCTTTGACAGAGTCAATGGCCTGACAGATTGGTTCGGTAAGGTCAACGAGATTATCAAACACGGCCTGTAAGTCTTCCAGGAAATCCTGCTTGAATCGTGTGATTTTGGAAGCGTCAGGGACCTTGGAAAAACCACAGAATTCCCTGAGAGGTCTAGAGTAGTGAAGGAAAGTTAATAAAAGCTGGTCGGTGGGGATAGAAAAAATCCGCTGGATAATCAAAGCCCAGAGAAAAGCTTTTAAAGGGTATTTACGGGATCTTCCCGTTGATGCATAAAAATGGTTATAAAAAGTAACCGGAATAATTTCATCAAGATCGATATGTTGTTCTAATAGAGACAGAAATGCAGGCTTGTCATTGTTAAATTTATTTTGGCAATCTTGTAAAATATCTTCGACAGAAAGCTGTTTATATGGTATCATAGGTATCAGAATAACTCCTTTCTTGGATGGTTGATAGTTTCTGGACAATTCTATTATACCATATCCGGTGAGGAGTTATTTCATTTTTAGTAACAAAAAATGCCGTATTTATGCGGCTTGTGGCGTTTCGCAAACGCCTAAAAATAATCAAAAATAGGGAGGAAAAGTAAATGTATTATAAGTTAATTGGAGTAAAATGTGTTGTTTTGAATAAGTGTGGAGAACTTAAGGAAAAGTTTTTGGAAGCAAGGCATCACGGTATAGATGGTATCCTGGTGACAGTAGGGTTGTGTATCATTGCACTGCTTTTATGCGTCTTCATGAAAGAGCAGTTGACCAGCTTTATCAGTAAAATTATAGGGGAGATGACAACAAAAGCCAGCACGATTCTGGGAACCCCAATCACATCATAAGAGAAAGGTGGTGGTAGATGCACAAAAATAAGAAGAGCTTTTGGCAAAAATGCAGCAAGGGTTCTGTAGCTGAGGTGATGTCAGCAGGAATTTGCATTATTGCAATGACTGTGCTTATGCTGGCATATATGGGCAGTATCCAATTGTTATATAGTAAGTCCAAGATTGATCAGATTGCCAGAAAATATATCCTGAAAATGGAAACCGTAGGATATCTGACGGGGAATGACCGCTTGGAGATGACACAAGAGCTTGCTGCTATGGGAGCTACAGCGCTGGATTATACCGGAAGTACGTTGAACCAGGTAGATTATGGTTCGACCATTTCGCTGGTAATCCGAGGGAAAATTCCGGCTCAGACAGTTTTGACAGGCAGTGATTTGTTCCAGACAACACAAGGGATCCTTTTGTATGAGTTTGAAGAACGGAGAATATCTACTGCAAAAAACTGAGTTGGGGATGTGACGGGGCATGGCCTGAAGCAAAAGCGGGTCACGCATGCTTCAGGCCGTTGTTCTGACCTTTCAATATCTTAATGTGGGGAGAGTGAAATGAGTAGAAAGAAGTGGAATGGTCGAGCGGGGAAAATTGAAATTTTTATAGGCATGTATATGGTGGTCTTTTTGTTGATCCTTTTGAGTGTACAGTTACAGATAAGAATATTTATGGCGGCGGGTACCTATATGGAGGACGCGCTGGCTGCGTCTAATCTGGCTTCAGCAGTGGTTGATGTTCGGGAGTATGGGACAACGGGAATGGTAAAGATAGCATCGCCGGATGATGCTTTTGCATTATATCAGGAGGCGCTCAGACAGAATCTGTCTTTGAATGATAACTGGGAAAGCAACCAGAAGAATTTGATTTATGGACAAGTAGAAATATTAAAATATGAGATTTATAACGTAGAGAAAAATAATATCACAATCTATTCTTACGGTACGGAGGGGGAGTTTGTTCAAACGATTCCAAGTGGATTGGGAAATGTCTGCACGCCCAACGGCATTCCTGTGGAATCGACGTCTGTGTACAGTAAGATCTGTTTTCCTGTGAAAGGAATATTAGGAGTGGAAGTGGAAGCCAGAAAGGATAAGACTGTGGACATTGTCAGTGACCTGCAGAAGAAAATGGGAGGGGTGTAAGTGAAAAAAGAAAGAAAAGAGAAAAAAAATATATTACCCAAAGCGGCAGTTGCAGCTCTTTTGGCAGCAGTGATCGTTTTTTGTATTATGCTGAATGTGGAGAAGAATGCCATGGCTGCATATGAAAAAGGCGGGATTTTGGTGGCGGCCAAAGATATTGCCAAAGGAATTGTTTTGACACCGGAAAATATGGCAGAGTATCTGGAAGAAAAAGAAATGGATAAGAGCCTGATTCCCCAAACTGCTGTTACAGCGGAAGAACTGATGTCTCAGCAGATGGTAGTTCAAAAGCTGGATAAGGGAACAATGATAACGACGTCTATGCTGCAGGATCTGGATAAGTTGCTGCAGGGGATGACAGAGCCGGTAATTGCCGGTTTTAAAGCCGAGGATTTATATCAGGTGGTAAGCGGAACACTTAGAAGTGGAGACCGGATCCATATCTATACGGTGGATCCGGAAACAAAAAATACTTATCTGGTATGGGAAAATATTTTTGTTAGAGACGTATTTGATGGATCTGGGGCTTTGATCCATGCTGACGACATAGAGACAGCTGCTCAAAGAGTTAATATTTTAATGGAAAAGGCAAATGTGGAGCAGCTATATTCAGAGCTTTCGGCTGGGTCTTTGCGTGTGGTAAAAGTAATGGATTAGGAGGGAGTATGCAGAAAAAGGCAAAAGGTTTCTTTCTGGCAATCGTGGCAGTTATGTTGGTGATTTTGTGCTGGTTATTGTTACCGCAGACAGGATACGCGCAAAAATTATATGACAGCCCCTATGTTACACTTAGTCCGGATGGTCAGGCATTTACAACCAATGGGATGGATCAAAATGTGGAATGGTATGAGTATGGTACGGTTGTGGATACGGGTGTGGAATCCT
>JAZSFW010000150.1:0-3441 GCA_045532445.1 Acetatifactor sp.
ACCCTGAACTACGTTGATATCAACTGCAGTCTGATTGTCAGCTGCGGTAGAGAATATCTGGCTCTTCTTGGTAGGGATAGTTGTATTTCTTTCAATCAATCTGGTAGCCACACCACCCATGGTCTCGATAGAGAGTGAAAGAGGTGTTACGTCTAACAAAAGAATTTCGCCTGCACCTGCATCGCCTGCGAGCTTACCGCCCTGAATAGAAGCACCGATTGCTACACACTCATCAGGATTCAAAGACTTGCTGGGCTCTTTGCCGGACAACTGTCTTACCTTATCCTGTACTGCAGGAATACGTGTAGAACCACCAACCAAAAGCACCTGACCCAAGTCAGCATTGGTCAAACCTGCATCCTTCATAGCATTCTGAACAGGGATTGCTGTTCTTTCTACCAAATCATGTGTTAATTCATCAAATTTTGCACGAGTTAAGTTTACATCAAAATGCTTAGGACCTTCTGCTGTAGCGGTGATGAAAGGAAGGTTGATGTTGGTGGTCATTGCAGAAGAAAGCTCCTTCTTTGCCTTTTCAGCTGCTTCCTTTAATCTCTGCATAGCCATCTTATCATTGGATAAATCTACGCCTTCTGCCTTCTTGAACTCAGCAAGCATCCACTGGGTAATCTTGTTATCAAAGTCATCACCACCCAGACGGGCATCACCGTTGGTAGCCAGAACTTCGATAACACCGTCACCGATCTCAATAATGGATACATCGAAGGTACCGCCGCCCAGGTCGTATACCATGATCTTCTGCTCTTTCTCATTGTCAAGGCCATAAGCCAGTGCTGCTGCGGTAGGCTCGTTGATGATACGCTTTACTTCCAGACCTGCGATCTTACCTGCGTCCTTGGTAGCCTGACGCTGAGAGTCGTTAAAGTATGCAGGAACGGTGATCACTGCCTCAGTTACCTTCTCACCCAGATAGCTCTCTGCATCTGCTTTTAACTTCTGAAGGATCATAGCAGAAATCTGCTGAGGAGAATATTTCTTGCCATCGATGGTACGACCATTGTCAGTACCCATATCTCTCTTAATGGAAGCGATGGTCTTCTCGGAGTTGGTAACAGCCTGACGCTTAGCTGGCTCACCTACCAATCTCTCTCCGGTCTTTGTAAAAGCTACTACGGAAGGTGTGGTTCTTGCACCTTCTGCATTTGCGATAACGGTGGGCTTACCACCTTCCATAACGGCTACACAGCTGTTTGTTGTACCCAAGTCAATACCAATGATTTTGCTCATTTTTAAGTCCTCCTGATATAAAATGTATTATTATGCTCTTTTTGATCTATGGTAAGCTTTATTCGCTTACGACTGCTACCATGCTGTATCTTACGACATTGTCACGGTAGGTATAACCTTTTTGCAATTCCTGTGCAACGATGCCTGCTTCATATTCTTCACTTTGCACCTGCATCACTGCGTTGTGAAAGTTCGGATCAAACTCCTGCCCCACTGCTTCGATGGGCTTCACGCCGATCTTATCTAGCTCTGTCATCATCTGCTTGTAAACCTGACTCATACCCTTTACAAAGGCATCTTCCGCATCTGCCGGTTCTACTGTGGCAAATCCCCTTTCAAAATTATCGATCACCGGAAGGATCTTTTCGATCACACTCTTGGCTCCGGTTTCGAACATAGCCTGCTTCTCTTTCTCAGTTCTTCTTCTGAAGTTCTCAAACTCAGCAAGCTGGCGCTTGTTCTTGTCTTCCAGTTCAGCAATTTTCTGTTTCCATTCATCGGATTTTTTATCCTGCTTGGCTTGCTTCCTGGCAGCCTTTTTCTCTGCCCAGCTCTTGGTTCCTGCTCCTTCTTCGGAAGCTTCGTCACAAGTCTCCTCGCAAGCTTCCATATCCTCTTTTTCTGCTTCCTCGGCAGCTGTTTCTTCCTCCGAAGCATCCCCTGCTGCCATGTCATCAGCCCCCGTGCCTTCCGGCTGACCATTTACTTCGTCGCCTTGTTCCTGAGGTGTTTCGGCTTCCTTCACAGCGTCAAGATCTTCCATCATTTGCTTTTCATTGTCCGCCATAATCTCATCCTTTCCTATTTCAGTTTTTTCCTTTATACAATTCATCCAACTGGTTCTGTAATGCCTTCAACGTACCTATTACTTTGTCATAATCCATTCGTTTGGGACCCACAATACCAATTGTACCTCGCATTCCTTCTTCCAATTCATAGGTGGCTGTCACCACACTGCAATCCTTCATACTGCTTACGGGAGTCTCGTTTCCAATGTAAACCTGAATGCCTGTGTTGGTCTCATCTGCCAGCGTCTCCTGCAACAGCCCGCTCAGCATCTGCTTCTCCTCGAAGGTACTGATCAGCTCACTGGCCTTTTGCTGGTCTGCCAATTCGGGATACCGGAAGATATTGTTCGTTCCGCTGGTATAAATACGCAGATCCTCGTCAGCCTTGATCGCCTCTGCCACCGCATCAATGACTTCACTCACGATATCACTGTGGATACCTGCCTGCTGCTTCAAGGCAGCGATCATACCCAAATTGATCTCTTGAATAGAAAGTCCATTCAAATGCGTGTTCAGCAGAATATTCAGCTTCAGCAACGTCTCATCAGACAGTTCCTGCGCAACCGACAGGATATTGTTCTTGATCACATTGCCTTCCACCACGATGACTGCCAATATCTGATCAGCATCTACTCTTGAAAGCTGTATGAACTTCACCTTGTTGTGGTGCGTCTGTGGTGCCGAGATCATCGTGGCATAGTTGGTATTCTGTGCCAGAACCTTAGCCACCTGCTTGAGCAGCACTTCCATTTTGTCCTGCCGCTCTAAAAGCATCTCCTTCATCTCCACAACTTCTCTTTCCTTTTCCTCCATCATGGTGTCCACATAGAAGCGGTAACCCTTGTCTGAAGGAATCCTTCCTGCGGAGGTGTGGGGCTGCAAGATGTATCCCAGCTCTTCTAAATCAGCCATTTCATTACGGATAGTGGCAGAGCTTAAATTCAGATCAGTATATTTGGATATCGTTCTGCTGCCCACCGGTTCTCCTGTTTCCAGGTAATTGCGGATAATGGCCTGCAATATTTTTGTCTTTCGTTCATCCAACTGCATTCCTACCACTCCTTCTTTCAGGTTATTAGCACTCAACCAATTCGAGTGCTAACACCTTCTGTAGTTAAGATATCACTTAGAATATATATTGTCAACATTTTTTCTCAAAAATAATTATTAAAACATTATAAATTGTTTTACCTCTCAAATCTTGACACAGCCTTTTTTGTATGTTATTTTGTTATTGAATTATAATATCAGTTTTAAATCGATTAATAGAATTTTATTTCAGCGAAAAATCCAGAAAGGAAAAAGATCATGAAAAATAAAGTAATCTTAATTTCCATCGACGGCATGCGCCCCGATGGTGTCATGCAGTGCGGAAACCCTTACGTGGAGGAGTTGATACAAACAG
>JAZSFW010000174.1:0-7729 GCA_045532445.1 Acetatifactor sp.
TCTTTGCGTGTGGTAAAAGTAATGGATTAGGAGGGAGTATGCAGAAAAAGGCAAAAGGTTTCTTTCTGGCAATCGTGGCGGTTATGTTGATGATTTTGTGCTGGTTACTGTTACCGCAGACAGGATACGCGCAAACGTTAAATGACAGTCCCTATGTTACATTTAGTCCGGATGGTCAGGCATTTACGACCAATGGGATGGATCAAAATGTGGAATGGTATGAGTATGGTACGGTTGTGGATACGGGTGTGGAATCCTCGCTGAGAGCATTAGAGGATGGGGAGCACTATTATCAGGCTGCACGATCCGGCAGACTGCCTGTGGGTAGATGGCAGGTGAGCTATAAAACCGGGAACTGTTGCCATTCCGCTTATCCTCCTGTAGGGGTATCTTATCACGGGATTGCATTTGGAAGAGAAAACTGTAAAGCGTTTTATTACTCTGGCTGGACCCCTTACTGTGCTGATTGTGAGGAAGCCTTACAGTCCAATTATTTTTATATGAGCAAGGAGGCTGCTGCAACCATAAAAGAATTGGATACGAAGCTGGATTACTATTACTTGTGCCCTTTCTGTACAAATTTGGAGCAAGGCGCCCCCCTGAGTACTCATTGGTGCCGGGAAATTTCATGGAATAGATATCAGGTTCAATATGATTGCAACTCGACAGATTGGGTAGGCGGCTATATGGAAAACAGTTTTCACATGTATAATAATGCGACTGTATTCGAAGGCAGAGAAGTGACACCGATTGAGCGGCTCAGCAAAAATACATATGTCAGAATCGGATATGAATTTGCAGGCTGGAATACGGAGCCGGATGGAAGTGGCAAAAGTTATGCAGATCAGGAAAAGATATTCAATCTGACCCATGAGAATTATGATGAGCTTGGCAGCGGAGTTGTTGTTTTATATGCCCAGTGGAAGAAGTCTTCCAGTCTATTGAGAATCAATCCTGCAGGAGGTAGTTATAAAGGAAATCCCGGGATTACAGAAGTGCCGGGAGAGTATGGAGCTTCTTATCAGTTGGATGTTTTTGAACTGACACCGCCAAAGGGAGCCATAGTGACATTTGAGACGAATGGAGGTAAAAGTGTATCTCCTATTACGGGTAGAATGGTGTTTCATGAGTGGATAATGGAGCCCCCATTTTATGGAGAGTTAAAAGGCAATGTATACTCTTACACTGCTGGGGAGGGCAGTGTAGATACGGTCACTGCAGAATATGAAAGAGAAACGGTGATTTTGCCGACAACTCAGAAAGCAGGCAGCTCTTTTGGGGGATGGTTTTTTGATGCACAGTGTACAATGCCTGCCGGAGGCGCTGGAGAAAGTATTGTTTTGCAACAGGATGTTACACTGTATGCCAAATGGGTAGATCTTGCGTTGGATGCAGAGAATAATTATTCTGCAAATAACGGTAAAGGCGCTGTTGATCTGTCGTGGGCGCAGAATGATGGACAAAGTAAGACATATATGATCTATCAGAGTACTGACAACAAGAACTGGATCTTGGTATCTGATTCGGAGGATATCAGTAATAGCAATCAAGTGAAACGTACATTTTCTTTTACTGGAAAGGAACAGACTTATGTAGTGCCTTATACCGGATTATATACGCTGAAAGTAAACGGAGCTCAGGGTAAGGACTATGGAGGCTGCAAAGGCGGATATGGCGGAAGTATTGTGGGAAAGGTCTGGCTGGAAAAAGGAGAAAAAATAACCTATAACATAGGAGGGCAGAATGGGTATAATGGAGGTGGCAGTGCATCGGCTTTCGGTAATGGTGGAGGCTGTACTACTGTGATCAGCAATATCAAAGGCACTTTGTTTGTGGCCGGAGGCGGTGGCGGGGCTACCATGATTGCAGATGGAGGCATGGGAGGCTCTGCAGCCAGTAATCTGAGTACGGGATATAGCGGAGAAAGCGGAGGTGCTGGAGGAGGCGGTGGATATCGGGGCGGTACCGCTGGAGAGGCAGTTTATCACTATCACTCAGAGGACTGTTTTTGGACGAAAGATACATCCTATACAGTGATGAGTTATCCGGATTATCTAAGCAGCTGGGCGCAAAACTATAGTCAGCTTGATTATTGTTATTATGCCTATGGTTCCTTTTATGGAGAAGCAAAAAATATATGGACCATAGGAGCTCATGGTCGTGATAATGCTGTGGCGGGAGTAGATGTAAGCATTGGAGAGTACCTTGACGACAATTGGAGCCGTTCAAAAGCTTATATTCCTACAGAAGAAAACAGTGTCCTTCATATTCACATATTGTCAGATACCAGCGGAGGGCATGGAACCATTCGAGATGGCAGCTTGATCGTGTATGATCAAAACGAGCAGGTGCTATTTTATAAGACTTTGAGTCAGGTGACCAAGTACACAGACGTCAATGGTTATAATCAGGCAAGCATTGATTTTTTTCTGAATCAGTTTGAGAGAAATACAGGAGGAAAGAGAGGTACCAGAAGTGGGTGGTATGGCTTCTATAACGGTATGAGAAACATAGATGTTTCAATGGTCTATTGGAATGAAGCTGTTACACTTCCGGAAGGTACCACAGGCGTAAGAATCCGTCTGATTAGTGAGGTGGGAGAAAATGAAACCTGGATAGGAGCTTCCATTCAGGAAATAAGCTTTAGCGGAAGTAAAAAAATCAAGCTCTGTGCTTATGAGGATGGACAACTGGTATCAGCGAATCCGGCTTATGGAGGAAGTAACTATGTAAATACACAATATGTTACAGATTACAGACAGGATTCAGGAACGCAGTCGGGTAATGGCGCTTTTGGCATAGAATCTCTAAAGATCGGTTACCAGGAAGAACTGTATTTAAAGGGAGTAAAAGCACCGGATCATGCAGCACCGGACATAATAGATAAAGAAAAGATGGTTAAGAATGCAAAGGGAGAAAGTACGTTGTCTCTTACATGGGAGGCACCAGCAGATCAAGGCAGCATTTATTATCATAGGGCAGAGTCTTATCTTCCGGGAAGCACAGAGGTGTTGAGCCATTCCAATGTGACCAGGAACACGTTGATATCCGGTGTGACAGGCTATTATTATCTAGTAGACGAAGAGCCAGGAACCTGTTTAGATAGCAGGAATGGAAAGTTGATAAAGGAGACCGGTGCTTCTATAGAGCTGACTGAGTCAAAACAATTTTTTCATGTGGCAGCAGTAGATAGAGCTGGAAATATTGGTGCTACAACGCATATAGAGATTGGAAAGGCGGATGAAGAGGTGGCGTGGCCGATTGTGACAGAGGCTCTTCAGATAAGCTCTTCAAACGGTTCGATATACCAGGCAGAAGAAAATACTTATTATGTTAAATGTGACGGGAAAACGCCATTCCGACTGGATTTTGCAGGGCTGATAATGGGGCAGGCGACACCTGCTTATCAGGTAAATCATCTCATGTACAATATGCAGGATGAAAATGGTGATTCCGTAACGCTGGATGTGTACACGCCAAATGTTTCTGTGATTACGGGGAATATGGTCCTTTCAAATGCCTCTCAGGTGACGAAGACACTTTCCGGAAAATCTGAGTTGAAAGACGATTTGTATACGGTTACCAGAAGAAGTGATCAGTGTAAACGTCTGTCCATAGAGCAACGCTTTACAATGGAGCCATCTGTAAATGGGAAAAAAATGTGGGTAGTTCCTGTGGCAGGTGCAGATTTTGAAGAAGAAACGGTATTTTCTGAATGGGAGAAAGACAAAACCCATGGCATATGGCTGATTGGTGACAATGTGGCACCGTCTATAACAGGCGTGGAAGCTATAGAGAAGTATAATGAAAAAGAAATGATCGATGGAAAGCGTACCTTTACGTTCCAGGCTACAGATGTTGGAAGTGGAGTCAAGGATTTTTATGCAGTAATTACTAACAGCAATAATGGCAGTCGAAAAGAGTTTAGGGCATCGGGGCTTGAATTGGTAATAATCGCAGAAGAAACGGATGCGCTTTTTCAGGGAAATTTTATTGCGGAGTTTTATGCGGTAGATTATGTGGGAAATGAGAAAATTGTCAGCTGTGTAGGTGAGAACTTTGCATTAACTGCTTATGTAGAGCGCATCTTGGAGCCACACAATCCGGTATTTCGATGTGGGGAAAGTGGCTGCCTGTATATTACAGCTTACGGATATCCGGACAAGGTGGAGGTGATTTTTCCGGAAGAGTTATCTGCATTAGCCCCACAGTTAAATAAGGTTTTTGACTATGATGGAACAGGGAATAGAATAGAGGAAGAATATCAATTTATGATACCGTTTCGCGCTCCTTTGGGAGAGTTTTCGGTAACTGTCAAGGCATGGAAAGACGGTAACATGATAATAAAAGAACCGGTCATCTGGACCTTGGGAGAAGATGTAAGTATACTGAATGATATACGCACAAGACTTCGATAAGGACAGCTTTTTGGCGCACTGCCAGGCTTTGGAGCGTGGCAGTGTATTCATCTAAAAATGGAGAGGAGAAGTGGTAGATGTGGTGGGGATCGTTTGTTTAGAAATAGGTGTTTTGGCAGATTTGTGCCTTCGCATGATTCGGCAGCAGATTTTGAGTGATCGTCTTATCATAGACAAAGTAGTTTACAAAAAAATTATATTATATTGTGTGATTGTGGGGAGTTGGATTGAGCAATTTTTAGATTATTGGGAGTGGTATGGGCAGTTGGCATGTGGTGTATTGGCTGCTTATCTTCTGGTAGCTTCGATACAAGACATTCAAACGTGTGAAGTATATGATTTTCTACATTTATTAGCAGCCCCCGCAGGTGGTGTCCTTCTATTGGTACAATTTTCTTTTGGAAAAATGATTTCCCTGCTGATTTTTTTGATCGTACAATTAGGGATTTTTATGCGGATGTATGGTGCTGCAGATGGGCTAATATTTCTGGTATGTGCAATTTATGAAAGTCGTTTTGGGAATGGGCTGTCCACATATCTTTTGCATATGGCAGCGGCATTTGTAGTGCTTGGAATCGTACAAGGGTTTAGACGTAATATAAATAAAAGGGGAAATTTGAAAAGACCAGTGGCTTTTGTGCCATATATTACAGCGACAGTATGGCTTTTTCTGTGATGGAATAAATGAATACTGTTAAAAAGCTTATGGAAAAGAATAAATGGCAGAGAGAAGTTGAAATCCCTCTGCCATTCATGAATAAGAATCAAATTTCTACGTGAACGGATATAATTTATTCAGTAACGGAGTATTGATCACCAAGGTCAGCAATTTTGCCGGAATCAAGAAGTTCCTGAAGGGAAGCATTGATCTTGTCAAGAAGCTCCTTATTACCCTTCTTTACAGCGATAGCATATTCTTCATTACCGAATGCATCAGCATCTTCAACAATCTTTAATCCTTTGTTGTCTGCTACATATTTGCTTGCAGTTGCAGAGTCAATTACAACAACATCAGCCTTGCCGTTCACAAGTTCCATAACAGCATCAGTACCTTTTTTGAAGGAAGTGTACTCATACTTCATATCGCTTACACACATTTCACCGGTGTAGCCCTGAATAACTGCAATCTTCTTGTCAGCCATATCTTCAGCTTTGGCAATGGTTGAATCATTTTTGACAATCATAACCTGAGTTGCCTGATAATAGGGAATGGAGAAATCAACCTTTTCAGCTCGCTCCGGATCAACAGTCATTCCTGCGATTACTGCATCGACCTGTCCGTTTTGCAGAGCAATTAAAAGGGAGTCGAACTCCATATTGGAGATTTCAGCAGTCAGTCCGTTGTCTTTAGCAATAAGGTCTGCAATAACCATATCGATACCGTCAAACTCACCGATAACCCCGCCATTGTTTGCAACGAATTCAAAAGGAGGGAACTCGGCATTGGTACCAAATACGAGTTTGTCGCCATCAGTGGTTTTTCCGCATCCGGCGAATGCGAGTGTTAGGGTTGCAAATGCTAACACAAGTGAGAGGATTTTAATAGCTTTTTTCATAACAAAAACTCCTTAAATAATATATTTATCAAGAAGGTATCTTCTTTGATAACAGAATTAGTAGTGGTGTCTTAAAGCACTTTGCTTAAAAAACTTTGTGTTCGTTCATTCTTGGGATTAGAGAACACTTCTTCCGGCTTGCCTTGTTCCATCACGATGCCCTGATCCATAAACAGCAGTCTGGTTCCCACTTCTCTTGCAAAACCCATTTCGTGTGTGACAACCACCATGGTCATTCCTGAATTTGCAAGGTCTTTCATTACATCAAGAACCTCACCAACCATTTCCGGATCCAGTGCACTGGTAGGCTCATCAAAAAGCATAATTTCCGGTTGCATTGCAAGTGCTCTTGCAATCGCAACTCGTTGCTTTTGACCGCCGGATAACTGAGAAGGATAGTTGTCTGCTTTTTCGGAAAGACCTACTCTATCAAGCAGTTCCTTTCCTTTTTGAATCGCTTCCTGCTTTGACATCTTTTTAAGCTTTATGGGAGCCAGCGTAATGTTCTCCATAATTGTAAGGTGAGGAAAAAGATTAAACTGTTGGAAAACCATTCCCATTTTCTGTCTGATCTTGTTTACATCTGCTCCTGGAGATGTAATCAACTCGTCATCAATATAGATTTCTCCTGCTGTTGGTTGTTCCAAGAGATTCAAACAACGCAAGAAAGTGCTTTTGCCGGACCCTGACGGGCCAATGATAACCACGACCTCGCCCTTGGAAATGTGTTCGTCAATACCAGTGAGAACATCCACTTTTCCAAAACTTTTATGTAGATTCTTAACCGATATCATTTGAATCCTCCTTATTTCCCTTCTGACTTGCGGAGTGCCTTTTCAACACGGGACATAATAACTGTCAAAATCTTTATAAGCACAAAATAAATAATCGCAGTCGCTATAAGCGGCATAAACGCTTCAAAGGTTGCACTCTTTATAAAGTCACCAGCTTTTTGGATATCGACAAGACCTATGTAACCAACAATAGCTGTTTCCTTAATCAGCACGATAAATTCATTACAAAGCGCAGGGAAGATGTTTTTCACAGCCTGCGGAATTACGATATAGGACATGGTTTGCGCCCCGTTAAGACCAAGAGATCTGCCGGCTTCTGTCTGTCCTTTATCAATGGACAGAATACCTGCACGAATGATCTCTGAAACATATGCACCAGAGTTGATGCCGAATGCAATCGCTGCAATGATCCATTTTTCCCAGTTTACCGTGGCAAAGACAACGAAGTAAATGAACATGAGCTGGGTAACGGAAGGCGTTCCGCGAATAACATCCGTATATATTTTCCCGATAAAATTAAAGAATTTACTTTTGGACAGATTGCAGAATGCAATGACCAAGCCTATAGCAATGCCAATAACAACCGCGAGAAGAGATATCTTAATGGTGATTCCAATACCATCCACTAAGAGCATATATCGGTCTTCTCTTATAAAACATTTTACAAAAGTGGCAACCAAGTCGTTCCACCATGTGATAAGTCCATTCATTATAGATCTCCCTTACAACATATAATGTAAGTTTACGCTTGCATAAATATGCATATTATCATACATTACATTGATAAATTTGTCAATATGAAGCACCTTGAGTTTCTGCAACATTTTTATTCCTAAAAAAACAATGATATATTTGATTTTTTTCCATAAAAGTGTTATGATTATCGCGTCTTCGAATAATTAAACGATAGGATCGGAGGATATAATATGAAATGGGAAAGTAATGTGCGCAAGGTGGTACC
>JAZSFW010000252.1:0-8721 GCA_045532445.1 Acetatifactor sp.
AAATGCAAAACTCGCGCTTGCGCGCTCAAACATGTTGCATTTGTGGGCTAAAAGCCAAAATTAGAAACACAAGAACTTCTAATGGTGCATTGTAAATCAAATTAACCCCTGTATCATTTCCTGCCCCATCTAAACACCTGTCAGCCTATTTGTACTCTGGCATTTGTAGGTTTTATAACGAGAGAAATTGTTTTTAGTGAAATTAAATACTCTCGAATGTCTCTCGAATCGCTTTGATAAAGCCTAAGCTATTTAAAATAATAGGATTCTCGCAGGTAGAGATCAGTGACAGACTCTTGGTCATCTTGCCGTCTTCTACGGTCTTAATACAAGCCGCCTCTAATTTGTCTGCGAACTGTACCAGTTCAGGAATATTGTCGAGTTCGCCGCGCTTTCTGAGTGCTCCTGTCCAGGCAAAAATGGTTGCGATAGAGTTGGTAGAGGTTTCTTCGCCTTTTAAGTGCTTGTAGTAATGTCTCTGTACGGTGCCGTGGGCAGCCTCGTATTCATAGGCGCCGCTGGGGGATACCAATACAGAGGTCATCATGGAGAGATCGCCGTAGGCTGTTGCTACCATGTCAGACATGACATCGCCGTCGTAGTTCTTGCAGGCCCAGATAAATCCGCCTTCAGAGCGAATTACTCTTGCCACTGCGTCATCGATCAGGGTATAGAAATATTCAATACCAAGCTCTTCAAATTTGGTCTTGTACTCAGCGTCATAGATTTCCTGGAAAATATCTTTGAAGGTATGATCATATTTCTTGGAAATGGTATCCTTGGTAGCAAACCAAAGATCCTGTTTCGTATCAATGGCATAGCCAAAGCAGGCTCTTGCAAAGCTGGAAATGGATTCCTTGGTATTGTGAATACCCTGAATAATGCCGGCTTGGGTAAAGTTGTGAATGGTCTCGCGAACTACAGTTCCGTCTTCTGCTGTAAATACCAGTTCTGCCTTGCCGGGTCCCGGCACCTTGATTTCTGTGTTTTTGTATACATCACCGTAAGCGTGACGGGCAATGGTGATGGGCTTGGTCCAATTAGACACGTAAGGTACAATGCCTTTTACAAGAATGGGAGCACGGAAAACAGTACCATCTAAGATTGCACGAATAGTTCCGTTGGGGCTCTTCCACATCTCTTTCAGATTATACTCTGTCATTCTTGCCGCATTGGGGGTAATGGTTGCGCACTTTACTGCCACACCGTATTTTAAGGTGGCATTGGCAGAATCTACGGTCACCTGGTCATTGGTCTCATTGCGATACTCCAAACCCAGATCATAATACTCTGTCTTAAGATCTATAAAGGGAAGCAGCAATTCCTCCTTGATCATCTGCCAGAGTATTCTGGTCATCTCATCCCCGTCCATCTCTACAAGGGGAGTTGTCATCTTTATCTTATCCATGGATATCCTCCTGATTTGTTTATTGTTTCATTTTTTCATAAGCCTCATGAAGGCCATGCTGCACCATATTTTCATAAGCATTGATCATATGGCGGTGTGCCAGCTGCTCCGCAAGGGCAGCATCACCGGCCTTGATCGCTTCCATAATGCGCTCATGTTCCTCGTTGGACTTTTTGCCTCTGATCACATCTGACAGGTTCTTCCTGCGCACTCTGATCACATACTGATGGTATTCCTTCAACTGATGCTCCAGCATC
This sequence comes from Acetatifactor sp., assembly GCA_045532445.1. GTDB lineage: Bacteria > Bacillota > Clostridia > Lachnospirales > Lachnospiraceae > Acetatifactor. Next base: position 1,666 of record JAZSFW010000252.1, read on the forward strand.
TTACTGTTACAGGCTTCATACAAAATATCATGAAACCGATTATCCAGCTGAGCCAGCTGCTCATAATGCCCCTTCTGTGCATGAAAACTGCCCAGATAGACATTTTCTTCCATCTCTTCCAACTGTTCTTCTGTAATATGCTCTGTTGCCCATCTGGCACACAATCCTTCCAACAGAGAGCGGATCATGTAAATATCCTTTACATCCTTCTCCGTGATCCCTGTTACATAGGCGCCCTTATTGGGAATGATTTGGATCAAGCCTTCCAGCTCCAGTTGTCTGAAAGCTTCTCTTACAGGAGTCCTGCTGACTCCCAGTTCTTCTCCGATGGTCACTTCCCGAAGTTCCTCGAAATCCTCGTATTTCCCGTTTAAAATGTCTTCACGCAGTTTATGAAACACTCTTCCGCGCAGGGAGTACTTATCTGTCACTTCCTGCTTCACATCATAATTAGCCACTTTTTTCCCTTTCTAACAGCCTTCTCGATCATACGATGCGAAGACCTTTCTCTTCACACACTCTGTCGATCACCCTGAGTATCTCTTCATCGGTAAGCACTGTCACACGACCACTTGCATATTCTTCATCCACCCAATTCTTGACTTCCTTCACCAGCTCTGAGGACTTGTCCACCTGCTTGTTATCTTTTAGCTTAAAGTAGGTATTGATCCAATGGGCGATTCCTGCCAGACCAGAAGTATTGGAAATGGCACACAGTACAGGTCGATTTAAAAATTTCTCTGTATCAAATATATTATAAATCTCTTCATTTTTCAAGAGGCCATCTGCATGAATTCCTGCTCTTGTGACATTAAAATTTTTGCCGACGAAGGGCGTGCGGGACGGAATCTCATAACCAATCTCTTTTTCATAATATTCTGCCAGCTCCGTAATAACGGTAGTATCCATACCATTCAAATCACCTCTCAGCTGTGCATACTCAAACACCATCGCCTCCAAAGGTGTATTACCGGTTCTCTCACCGATACCAAAAAGAGAGGTGTTGATACCAGAACATCCATAGAGCCATGCTGTGGTAGAGTTTACGACTGCCTTGTAGAAATCATTGTGTCCATGCCACTCGATCAACTCATGAGGCACACCAGCATGTGTATGGATCGCATAAATGATACCCGGAACGCTTCGGGGAATAACGGCACCGGGGTAGTTGACACCGTAGCCCATAGTGTCACAAGCTCTAATCTTAATGGGAATCTGATATTCCTTCATCAGCTTCATGACTTCCAGACAGAAAGGCACCACGTAACCATAGATATCTGCTCTAGTAATATCTTCCAGATGACATCTGGGGCTGATACCTTCTTCCAGACATTCCCTGATCACACTTAAATAATGATTCATTGCCTGTCTTCTGGTCATTTTCAGCTTCATGAAAATATGATAATCCGAACAGCTTACCAGGATACCGGTCTCTTTCATACCAATCTCCTTTACCAGCTTGAAATCTTCCTTGCTGGCACGGATCCAGCTGGTCACCTCCGGGAACTGATACCCTCTTTCCATACATTTGTACACAGCATCCCTGTCTTTCTTGCTATACAGGAAAAATTCACTGGCACGGATCATTCCGTTGGGTCCGCCAAGTCTGTGCAGGTAATCAAAAATCGTCACGATCTGCTCTGTGGTATAAGGTGCTCTGGACTGCTGCCCATCTCTGAAAGTAGTGTCAGTGATCCAGATATTCTGAGGCATATTATGCGGTACCACACGATCATTAAAAGGAATCTTGGGAATCTCAGAATAGGGGAACATATTTCGGAAAACATTGGGCTTTTCCACGTCATCCAAAATGTACATGTGCTCTTCTATCTCTAACAAGTTCTTTTTGTGGTTCATTGTAACTGGTCTGTTTTGAAAATTACTGTCCTGAATATTATTGTCCTGATAGATATTGTAGTCTGCCATATATTTCCTCACCTTCTGCCAAATAGTGTTTGTTTTGTACTATTGTATACAGCAATACCATTCCTGTCAATACTTTTCCAATAATTTTTTCACATTTACCATCCCCCACCCCTGCAGGTTCCAGGGTTCTCCCAGGTCGGTTGCCGTATAAGTCAGCTTTCTCTTTACATCTTCATTGCTCATATCCGGAAAATTCTGTAAAAGCAGTGCAACTGCACCTGCCACGATAGGCGTAGCCATGGAAGTTCCGCTTTTTGCCACATAAGCATTTTGCTTCTTCAGACTGCCATAATAACCATTTTTGTAATGAACATTACATGAGCGAATATCCGTCCCCGGTGCTACCACATCCGGTTTTCTGATCACCGCTGCAAATTCTCCCCTTCCGGAATAGGTGGCACATCGTTTGGGATTATCTTTCTCATAGTCTCCATCATGACAACCTACAGTAATCACCTTTTTACTGCCGCCTACCGAAGAGATGCTTCCATCCCTTGGACCTTTATTGCCAGCCGCACACACCACAACAATCCCCTCTGACCATACCTCCTCAATCTTTGCCCGCAAAGCCTCCTCTTTTTTTGCATCCTGCATCTGACCGATCCCAACGGAAATATTTAAAACCCGGATCCCATACTTCTTTTTCTCTTCCATGATCCAATCAAGGGCATTCAGCATATGCTGCGTCATGCCTTCTCCATTTTGATCCAGCACTTTTCCCACCACGAGCATACTCTCCGATGCTATACCTCTCATTCTTCCGCCTGATAAGGCTCCGTTTCCACATATGATCCCGCAAATATGCGTTCCATGTCCATTATCATCATACATTACTCTTTTCTCATGGATAAAATCCTGAAATCCCAGCACCTTTCCCCAAAGATCCGGGTGATTTCCTATCCCTGTATCAAGCACGCCTACCGTCACTTTTTGTCTGCTTAGCACTTTTTTTTCTATGACCGGAACCCCTAGCTGTGCTCTCACTCTCTCCATACTTTTTCCATTCCTTTAAAATCCCTTACTTTATCATACGCAACGCCTCATAACACTTCTTCAAAAAAATTATTTTTTATCCCGGAAACTCTGACAAACCCTAGTGCATAGAATAAATCATAAAACAATTTCATGGAGGCACCCAAAATGAGTGACTTAACTGCTACCAACTGTGGCTGCAACAACAATTCCTGTGGTTGTGGTAACAACAGCGGTTTCCTTGGCGGAAGCTGCATCTGGATCATTCTGTTATTATTCTGCTGCGGAGGAAACGGAAATGGTATCCTTGGCGGCAACAACGGTTGCGGCAATGGCTGCGGTAATGACTGCTGCGAATGGATCATCTGGATCCTGTTGATCAGCTGCTTATGTGGCGGCAACAGCTGTGGCAATAACTGGGGCAACAACTGTGGCTGCAACAACAACTGTGGCTGCTGCTAATCTTCTGCCTTTGAAAGTAGGCTCCCTGGTGGAGCCTATTTTCCATGCACAGGCACAACTTGTATTGTTTTCGGCATACTCTTAAAAAGCGCTACATAGGATAATAGAAACAGCCATTTGCATAAGGAGACGCGATGAGTGACAAAATCCAGGACAAAGTAACGGCCTTTGATACATTATTTACCACCAATTATATTCAAAAACTCAAAATTCTGATTCACTACTTTGACCGCTCCATGCAAAAAAACATTGCTGTTTATATCAAATATCTGGAACTGCAATATACCCTGAATTTCTTTCGGCAGCATCCATCTGCCAACATTTCTTTATTTCCTCGCGAATCCTCCGTAGACTGCGGCAAATTATGCAGTGAAATAATACCCTACTGCAATCCCGAGCAGAAAAGTCAGATGGAGAATATCCAAAACATGTTCCATACTTTTGAAAACTATAAGGAGATGATGGAAATGGTTCAAATGATGCAGGAAATGTTCCCCGAGGGCGAAAATCCTTTAGGGGCTATGTTTGGCGGTAATGATCCCCAAGGTGCAGGCGGAATGGATCTGTCACAAATCATCCAGATGATTCACATGTTTCAACCACAAGGAGGGAATACGGAAAATGAAGACAACGAATAAAAGACCTGCCTGGATGGAGAACGAACAGGTCAAAAACATCGATCCCAAAAAACTGGACTTTCTGGAAAAACTCTTCAAAGAGGGGCATGGAAAATCACAAAAAGAAATGCTTGCCTACCTAATGCCAATGATGCGCAAAGCCAAGCAGGAACACCTGACCTTTACGCCTCAGGAGATGCAGGCCGCCATCAATGCGATCAAACAGCAGAGTACAGAAGAAGAACTGAAACAGATCGATCAGATTTTGGCAAAAGCTGCTTCAAAAAGCAAATAAATTAGAGTATAATAAAAAACAGGGCAGCTTTTGCGTCAATACTAACTAGACGAAAGAAGGATTTTTTATGAAAATTGTAGCATTAAAATACGGAGAGTCTGTATATGGAGAAAATCATATTTTTAAGGGTGGCAGCACCGATAACCTCCTGCCGATTTCGTTCGTTATCTATTTGATCCAAACTGACACCCAAAATATTCTTGTGGACGCAGGATGTGATGATGGTGCCGGATTTGTGATGTCAATCTTTAAAAAACCAGTGGATGTATTAAGGGAATATGGTCTTAAGCCGGAAGATATCACTGATGTTGTCATTACTCACGCTCACCACGACCATATAGAAGCAATATCTTATTATAAGAATGCGCTGATCCATATTCATGCAGACGAATTTCCTCAAGCCTCCAAATATATACCTGAGGATTTCAAGCTTCATTTGTTTGATGAAGATTTTTCCTTGTCCCCCAATATAACCATCAAGATAATAGGCGGTCATTCTGTGGGATCATGTATTGTCCTGGCAGACAACTATGTATTGTGTGGTGATGAATGTTATTACGAAAAATGCTTAACAGACGACATCATTACAGGTGCATCCTGTGATGAAGAAAAGAGCATGCAATTTATTAATCAATACCGGTGTAAACCATATATACCGCTTCTGTTTCATGATCCACAAATTTTCAAAGGACAAGTCGGACATTTGACTATCTCCAATTAAAAGTAAAGGGGAGGCATCCAAAAGGATCCTCCCCCAACTATTGACATCATATTTTACTTCACTACAATATTAATGATCTTACCTTTTACATAGATCTCTTTCACAATGGTCTTACCTTCTATTGCAGCCTGTACAGTGGGTACTTCTTTGGCTTTCTGAATAGCAGACTCGCTCTCCTCATCTACTCCCACTTCCACAGTTCCCTTTACCTTTCCATTAACCTGAATACCAATAACGATGGACTTTTCTTTCAACACTTCCTCATCGTAAACAGGCCACTGTTCATATGCAATGGTGTGATCATGACCGAGGATCTGCCAGATTTCCTCACCGACATGAGGACAGATGCAGGAAAACATCTTTACAAAGCCCTCTGCATATTCCTTCGGACACTTAGCAGCCTTGTAAGCTGCATTCATGAAGATCATCATCTGGCTGATAGCCGTATTGAAACCAAGCTGTTCAAAATCATCTGTCACCTTCTTCACAGTCTGGTGATATACCTTTGCCAGGGTATTATCGTTCTCCGCGGTGATATTGTTTTCATTGGTAAAGAAAGCCCAGACTCTGTTGATAAATCTTCTGGCTCCTTCCACACCCTGATTACTCCAAGGCTTTGACACTTCCAAAGGACCCATGAACATTTCATACAATCTTAAGGTATCAGCGCCAAAATCATTCACCACATCACTGGGATTGATCACAAATTCAGGGAAACGCTTACCCATTTTGATACCATTGGCACCAAGGATCATACCCTGATGAACCAACTTCTGGAAGGGTTCTTTCACAGGAGACAAGCCTTTATCGTAAAGATAACGATTCCAGATTCTGGAATACATCAGATGGCCTACTGCATGCTCAGGACCACCAATGTAAAGGTCAACGGGCATCCAGTGCTTTAACAGCTCTTGATTGGCAAATTCCTCCTGATTATCAGGATCGATATATCTCAAGAAATACCAGCTGGAACCGGCACTTCCGGGCATGGTAGAAGTCTCACGGACCCCCTTAATACCATTATTGTCGTACTGCTTCCACTCAACTGCATTTTCCAGAGGCGCCTTACCGTTCTTACCCTTATAATCTTCCAGCTCAGGAAGGATCAACGGCAGCTCCTCATCCTCCAACACATGAATCTGTCCGTCTTCTGTGTGAACCACAGGCACCGGCTCACCCCAATAACGCTGTCTTGCAAAGATCCATTCACGGAAATGGTAATTTACTGTTCTATGGGCAACCCCCTGCGCTTCCAGCTTAGAAGTGATGGCTTCTTTTGCCTCTTCCACAGTAAGGCCGGTGAATTCTTCTGAATTCATTAACTTGCAGCCCTTGCCAAGGTATTCACCCTTCTCAAATGCCTTTTCACTCACATCTGCCCCGTCAATTACCTGGATCATGGGGATATTGTGTGCAATTGCATATTCAAAGTCACGCTGGTCATGAGAAGGAACTGCCATAACGGCACCGGTTCCGTAACTTGCCAGAACAAAGTCACCGATAAAGAGAGGCACTTCCTTGCCGTTTACGGGGTTGATTGCATAGAGACCTTTCAGGATACAGCCGGATTTGGTTTTGTTTAATTCGGTACGATCCATATCATTTTTCTTCAGGGTCTCATCGATATAGGCCTGAACCTCTTCCGGATTCTGTACTCTGTCCATCAAGTCCTTTACGATCTGTCCATCGGGAGCCAGCACCATGAAAGTAATGCCGTAGATGGTCTCAATACAGGTGGTATAAATGGAAAACTCACCTCCGCCTACGATCTGGAATTTCACCTCAACACCTTCGGATTTACCGATCCAATGTCTCTGAATATCCTTGGTAGACTCGGGCCAATCAATCTCCTCTAAGCCTTCCAGTAATTTTTCTGCAAAGGCAGGCTGATTGACCACCCACTGCTTCATATTCTTACGGATAACAGGATAGCCGCCACGTTCAGATTTGCCATCAATAACCTCGTCATTGGAAAGAACCGTTCCCAGCTCCTCACACCAGTTTACGGGCATATCAATATATTTTGCATAACCATCCAGATACAGCTGTTTAAAGATCCACTG
>JAZSFW010000116.1:0-6093 GCA_045532445.1 Acetatifactor sp.
TTGGAAGGTGGTAGTATAATGAACTATAGGATTGAAGAAAAGGAAGAAATTATCCTTATAGGCCATGTAAAGACCTGCTCTGGTAGTCCGACCAATATTGACAATACTCATATGGAAACAAGGGAGCATTGGATATCAACAAGGAATTACCAACAAAGGTTGAAAACACTAAGGGAAGGTGATGCTATATGGTATGATGTATATTCAGATTTTATAAATGATGAATTTACTCATATGATAGCGGTCGAGTCCCATTGTATGTCGGTTGATGAGGATTTGAAAATCGTAAAAATTCCAAAACATGAGTATGCAATTTTTGAAACTAAGCGTTGTGAATCACCTGATGATGAATGGGCAACGCTTATGAAAAAGATTATTTCTGAATGGATGTCTAATAGTAACTATGTGTTAGCAGATCATCCACAGATAAACAAGCAGTATTTCGCTGCAAACTACGATAAACGATATATAGAAGTTTGGATTCCTATAGAAAAGAAATAACGTTTATATGCCGTCTGTGTTTATGCAGGCGGCATTTTACAGAAACTGTCCAACCAGTAATAGGATGAATTACAGATTCAAAAAGTGATTAGTCATAATTATCTTATATCGCAATTCCTGATTTACTTGATTTTCCCATCCATTGTTTGATGATATAATGATATCAGATCGAACAGCTGCTCTTTCTTGCTTAAATAAAAGAAGAAAGGAATTGAAATATGTTTACATTTGGACAACGATTAAAAAAATTACGTCAGGAACAAGGCTTTTCTCAGAGTTATCTGGCTGAAAATATTGGTGTATCCATTCAGTCAGTATCAAATTGGGAATGTGATACCACCATGCCGGATATTTCACAAATTGTTCCGCTGGCAAGTATATTAGGTGTTTCAACCGACCTCCTGTTAGGAAACGATTACAACGAAGCTGTGGATTCCGGGATACTTGAAGAGGAAGTTAAAAGGATATGGGCAACCTATTCTGTAAACACCTTGGAAAATAATGCAGATTATATGGTATGTGAGTTATATCGTGGCTTCTTAAGAAAATATCCGTTGAATTATGAGATCAAATACAAATGTGCACTTGCACTGCATGACTATCTGGTCGTTTCTACAGTGCGTCAAAAATTTGAGATCAGCCAAAAAGATTTTAACAAATTATTTTCTGAATGCGAAAAACTACTGTGGGCGATATGCAAATACGATTTGAATTTACAGCGTCAAATAGAAGCAAGGAGTTTACTTGTTCATCATTATACGTTAAATCACGAATGGGAGAAAGCATTGGAAACTGCAGACACACTTCCGGATACATGCGGTATCAAACAAGACAATATCCGCACCATTGCGCAGTGCAGACAAAAGCATCAAGATGCTCAGGCTGCTGCAATCCAATCTTCAAGGTCCAAGTGTCAGGAGTATGTAATGTCTCTTTTTTACCGTGCCAAGTGTATTTCTGACAACGAAAATAATGGTGCTGAAGATGTACTTAAGGCATGGCAAGACATGATTGATGCCTCGGAAATGTTTGTTTCACTTTTTGAAAATTTGTCAGAACCGGGAGTGAACACTTACGAGCAAAATCCATTCTGCTACTTGATCACAGCGTATGCATCCATGTGTAATACCTATCTTCGTTACCAGGATCTTGAAAAGGCGTTGTCATGTCTGGAAAACGCAACGGACACAGCCATAAAGCTTTATACTTGGGGAAAAGAGCGAGGTGCTGAGAAATTAGCCCTAGAAGATATTGGCTTTTTTGTAAAGCATACACCCGGTTGGTGCCATAACAAGGCTCCCAACTGCATTGAGCACTCTTTTACCTCACATCCTCGCTATATGACCTGTAAGGAACGTGTTGAAACATTGTAAAACGAATCCCAACTGCCAAGTGTGACGGTGGTTGGGATTTGACTGTTGTATTATAGGATATTAGGATAAGGACGGTGCAAGTCGAAAGAGATTTCGGTTCGCACCACATATGTTGGATATTTTTAGAAAGGAATGCTTACCGTGCAGATTGCTGAAGGAGAATACTATTTTGGACGGCTTTATATTCATCTGGATTATCAGAATAAAGGAATTGTAAGAGCGGCAATCTTTTCACTGCTGATTCCTGATTAACATTGTCTTGGGCGATACCCCATACATTTTCTTGAATTTGACCGAGAAATAGTTGCTGTCAGCAAAACCACATTCTGCCGCGATTTCAGCTATGGAGGCTCCTGATGACTGTTTCAGGAGCTGTTCTGCTTTCTGGAGCCGGAGTTGATTGACATATTCCCGGTAGCCCAGACCGGTTTCTTTCTTAAATAAACGGGAAAAATGTTCCGGACTGACAGCTGCAAATCTTGCAATCCCGGGTAAGGAAATATCTTCCTGGAAATGTTGCTGCAGATAAGCCGCCGCCCGGGTGATCATTTCATTTCCTTTTTCTGCGGAGGTGTAGGTGTTGGAGTGACGTGCCAGCAGGAAAAAGAGCAGTTTAATCTGGCAGATGATAGCTTCTTCGCTGAAGTGATCCGGGTAAGTATATTCCTGCTCAATGGCATTGAAAATGTCCTGTATCTGTTCGGTGATCTTGGGGTTGCGATACAGGAATGAGGTGGGACGGGCGGATGCTGGGATGTAGTCTGACACACAGTTAATGAGCATGCGGGAATGGCCGGTGTTCTGGTATACTGTATTGTGAATGATACCTTCCGGTATCAGAGCAAGGTCGCCGGGCTTTAAATGATAGGTACGATTATCAATGAAATAACTGCAGGTTCCCTGTGTGATAAAATAAATTTCGTACAGCTGATGATAGTGAAGAAGATTGAGGTAGGCGCTGTCATCGGGCCGTATGTCATGATTAAAATAAAAGGATTTGTTCTGGAAAGATACAAGCTTCATAGGAGTTCCTTTCTGGCTTAAGTTTACTACAATTTATAATATCAAAAAAACAAAGAAATTGGAAGAAATTTCGCAAAAAAATCAAGGGAAATATGATAATTTTGATGTAGAATGAAAAGGAAGAAAAAGTAGCAGGAGGTAACTATCATGGAAATTAAAATTGCGTATATCGGCGGAGGAAGCCGTGGATGGGCATGGGGTCTGATGAGTGACCTGGCAGGAGCGGAGGATCTGTCCGGCTCCGTGTATCTGTATGATATCGACATGGATGCAGCAAAAGCCAATGAGGTGATCGGTAATAAATTCAGTGACCGCTGGACTTACAAGGCAGTGGAGACTGCGGGAGAAGCGTTGACCGGCGCTGATTTTGTCATTATATCTATCTTGCCCGGCACTTTTGATGAAATGGAGTCGGATGTACATACACCGGAAAAATATGGTATCCTTCAGTCTGTTGGCGATACAAGCGGTCCGGGCGGTATCATCAGAGCCATGCGTACGGTTCCCATGTTTGAGGAAATCGCGGAGAATATCAAGAAATATGCACCGGATGCATGGGTAATCAATTATACCAATCCTATGACTCTTTGCGTGAAGACTCTTTACAGAGTGTTCCCGGAAATCAAAGCCTTTGGCTGCTGCCATGAAGTATTTGGTACCCAGTCCCTTCTGGCAAAGGTGGTGGAGGAAGAATTCGGTGTGCTTCCGGAGAGAGATGAGATCAAGGTGAATCCGGTATCCGTTAATCATTTCACTTGGCTGACGAGTGCTCGCTGGAAAAATATTGATCTGTTTCCTTATTATAAAAAATTCTGTGAGAAGTATAAGGATGGTTATTCCACGGGGGATGCAGGCAAGATAAAGATGGACTTGTTCCGGCGCTTTGGCTGGATCGCAGCAGCCGGTGACCGCCATCTGGCGGAATTCTGTCCCGGAAACTGGTATCTGAAGAGTAAAGAACGAGTGGAAGAGATGCGTTTCTATCTGACTCCCGTATCCTGGAGAAAAGCAGATCTGGAGAAGCGTCTGGAAAAAAGCCGTAAATTGTTGAGCGGTGAAATGACAGTGGAACCGAAAAAGACCGGTGAAGAAGGGGTCAATCAGATTCGTGCTATACTCGGTCTGTGCGAGCTTGTCACCAATGTAAACTTGCCCAACCGGGGACAGATTCCGAATTTGCCGATGGGAGCTGTGGTAGAGACAAATGCCGTGTTCCGCTCCGGCACGGTAACCCCTGTTATGGCAGGTGAGATTCCGACTGAAATTTACCCTCTTGTATCCAGAGTATGTGCAGAGCAGGAGGCACTCAGCAAGGCTATCGCTGCCCGTGATGTGAATGCCATCTTCCAGCAGTTTGCAGGGGATCCGTTGGTGACCTGCAGTTACGAGGAGGCAAAGAAGCTGTTTGATGAAATGTGCGAAAATACAAAGGAGTATTTAAAAGATTATGAGTTTTAAATATGGAACACCGGAGGAAGTAGGAATTTCTTCGGCGAACATTCAAAAATATATTGAGAAGCTGGAAAACAGTGGGCTGGTAACTCACAACTTACTCATTATGCGTCACGGTAAAATTGTGTTTGAACATTATTGGGAGCCCTTCAACAGGGAGTTTAAGCATCGCATGTATTCGGCGACAAAAAGCTTTGTGTCTTTGGCAATCGGTTTTCTGGAGCAGGACGGTCAGATCGCCCTTGATGATCCTCTGGAGAAATATTTTCCGAAGGAATCCGCTAATTCTCATGAATTCCAGAAAAAACAGACCATTCGACACACGCTGATGATGGCAACGGCGATGCCGGGTGCCAATTGGTTTGCAGATAAGCCAGTGGATCGTGTGCAGCATTATTTTGACAATCATAAGGCAGGGGCAAAGCCTTCCGGAACGATTTTTAACTATGACAGTGAAGGATCCTTCATTCTCTGTGCCATCGTGGAGAGAGTCACCGGAATGAAATTTACAGAGTATCTGAAGGGCAAGCTGTTTGATAAGATCGGTGTAGGTCAGATAGATTGTCTGGAATGTCCGGGCGGTCATTCCTGGGGAGATTCCGCCATCATCTGTCGCCCCATCGATCTGTTGCGGGTGGCGCAGTTTTGCATGAATAAGGGTGAAGGTATCCTGAACGAGGCATATATGACGGCGGCTACTTCCAGGCAGATTGACTGCGCTTCGGATGGGCCTAAGAGATACAATGAACAGGGATACGGTTATCAGTTCTGGAGAAATTATGACAATTCTTTCTCATTTAACGGAATGGGTGGACAGTTTGCACTGTGTGTTCCGGACAAAGACATTGTGATGGTATACAATGGGGATAATCAGGGAAACGAAAGTGTTTATGAATTGCTGTTTGCGTCTTTTTTTGAGGAAGTTGTTCGTCCTGCCGGGAATCCACTTCCAGTCGGGGAGCCGGTAAAAACAGCGGGCTTGAAGCTTTATTCTGTGCAGGGCCAGCGTCACGTGGATATGGAAAAGGATATAAACGGTGTAAAATTCCGTATGGAAGAAAATCCCATGGGCATTACAGAAGTATCGCTTGTTTTTGAAGAGGAGCGGGGTGTGTTGCATTATACCAATGCACAGGGTAAGAAGAAGATTCCTTTCGGGCTCTGCGAAAATATTTTCGGATCCTTTCCTCAGGAAGGCTATGCTGACCGGGTAGGAACGCAGACCGGCAGCAGGTTATACGACTGTGCAGTGTCAGGTGCCTGGGTCGGAGAAAAGAATCTGTATATCAAGGTGCAGATTATTGATACCTATTTCGGAAATTTGCGGATCAATATCGGGTTTGAAGGAAATGGGATTGGTATCTTAATGAATAAGGCCGCTGAAGGTTTCCTGGATGAATACGTAGGATTCGCGGGAGGCATCAGAGCGTAAGCGAGGAGGTTTTTATTATGAAGTATCAGAATCCTTACCAGCAGATCAACTGGAGTCAAGTTCAAATGATTCAGGGAACGACTCATATGATACGCCCTTTGACCGTTTACATGTCACTGCTCCTGGAAGTACATGGGTCAGCGGACTGCCTATGGGAGAGCTCCCCAAGGGTATTAACGCATCCTGGCGATATGGTTTTCAACAGCTGCTTGATCATCTTTTGTTTCAGGATGGGGGCGGTATTGTGATCACGCATCCTAACTGGTCTAAGCATCCGTTATCTCTGATGACCACAATGCTGGATTATGACAA
>JAZSFW010000119.1:0-8484 GCA_045532445.1 Acetatifactor sp.
CAGAGGAAGATTGCATTTGTGGGTAAGAGTTCGGTGGAGCTTGATCTCTTTGCCGACAGAAGACTTATCCTTGCCAATCGTCTGTGCAATGGCGGTCTTGGTGGAACCATTGGTAATACCGGTGAAAATGATGCGGCGTTCATCCAAAGTAAAATGGGAAAAAGAATTATTAATACTCATTAGGTACCTGCCTTTCCAGTAGCTGTCAGGTACTATAAATGTAAGACTAAATGCCACATTTAGGCAAGTGGAAGTTTGTGAAAGACTAACGTCTACTTTGCCCCCTTCAAAGTGGAAGTAAACTTTTCACTTCACTGGAAAAAATAATTCGATTTAAAATAGAAAAAATAGTTGACGGCTGGTATTTTTGTGGTATAATACTATGTGTGTACATTTTGGTGTATACATAATAACCCAATCAGTTATGTTACTTTTGGTACTGAAGGGAGGTCGGGTGTAACTATGTCAAATGTAATCGTTAAAGAAAACGAGACTTTAGATAGCGCATTACGTCGCTTTAAGAGAAGCTGCGCAAAGGCTGGTATTCAGCAGGAGATTCGTAAGAGAGAGCATTACGAGAAACCTAGCGTAAAACGTAAGAAGAAGTCTGAAGCAGCTAGAAAACGTAAATATAACTAATAAGAGTAAAGGTCCTTGGCTGATTCTGTCAGTCAAGGGCTTTTTTTTCGCTTATTAAGTCATAATGTATGCACGCTTTCCATATCATACAATATAACAAGGTATGGAGCGTGGCATCTTGATATGAATAAAATCAGAAAAAAACTGGCTTTGGTATTATCATTACTAATCCTATTTAGTATGATTCCGTCAGGACGGGTCCAGGCGCAGGTGACAGTTTCTGCACCATCGGTCATACTGATGGAAGCATCTACAGGGCAGATCATCTACGAGCAGAATGCGACCCAGCGAAGAACCCCGGCAAGTGTTACAAAGATTATGACGTTACTTTTAACTTTTGAGCAATTGTCCAATGGAAAGGCAGCTTTGACAGATCAGATTTCGGTCAGTGAGCATGCAAGTTCCATGGGGGGATCCCAGGTCTATCTGGCTGCGGGGGAGATACAGACCCTTGATACGATGTTAAAGTGTATCGCAGTGTCATCGGCAAATGACGCAAGCGTGGCTGTGGCAGAGTATATAGCAGGGAGCGAAGAGGCTTTTGTAAAAATGATGAATGAAAAAGCTGCGGAATTGGGGATGTTGGATACGAATTTTATTGACTGTTGCGGTCTGACAGATTCGGATGATCATTATACCTCTGCAAAGGATGTGGCGATCATGTCGAGAGAGCTGATCACCAAGCATCCGGAGGTTTATGCTTATACGCAGATATGGATGGAAGATATTACTCATGAAACCAGACAGGGAACCAGCAATTTTACGCTTTCCAGTACAAATAAACTGTTAAAGCAGTATCAATGGACTACCGGTCTGAAAACCGGATATACTTCAAAAGCAAAATATTGTATTTCTGCGACTGCCCGCAAAGACGACATCGATTTGATCGCCGTGATCATGGCTGCCCCTGATTCCAAACAAAGAAATCAGGATGCGCAGACCTTGTTCCAATATGGTTTTAGTGTCTGCGATCTCTATGTTGATGAGAATCAGCAGGCTTTGCCTGATATGAAGATAGAGGGTGGGATTGAGGAAACAGTGCCCATTGAATATGCAGGAGAATTTCGATATCTGGATACTGCCGGCAATTCTTTGGACCAGATTGAGAGAAAGCTGGAGCTGCCGGAAAGTGTGCAGGCGCCGGTTTCTTTGGGGCAGGAGGCTGGCAAGGTGCGGTATTACCTGAATGGTCAAGAGATTGGAAATATACCGATTTTGTATGCTGCTTCTATGGAAAAAGCAGGATATGGAGACTGTTTCAAGAAAATTTTTTCATATTTCCTTTTATAAGTTGCAAAAGTATGTTATACTGCTGATAATGATACCAAGAAGAACCGGGAGTGAAAATGCTCAATATAATATTTACGATAACAGGCATAGCTGCCATCATCTTAATATGGGTTATGCTGTACGACAGCAATCGTTTTGTTGTAGTACAGCATACTTTTTGTGACCGCAGGATCAAGAAGCCTTACCGGGCAGTGGTGCTTGCGGATTTGCACAATAATCAGTATGGTAAGGAGAATGAACGTTTGCTGGAGGCGATCAGGGCACAGAAGCCGGATGCCATATGGGTCGCCGGTGATATTTTGACGGCTTCCAAAAAACCAAGGTATGATCATGCACTGGCATTGTTAAAGCAGCTGGCAGAGCAGTTCCCGGTATATTATGCCAACGGAAATCACGAGCATAGGTTGAAGTTGTATCCGGAAAAATATGGGGAGAACGCTTTGGATTATGAAAAAGATTTGAAAAAGCTGGGAATTAACCTTCTGATCAATGAAAAGGCAGTTTTTCCGGAGAATAGAATTGCGCTGTATGGTTTGGAAATCGACAAGATTTATTATAAGAGATTTCAGACAGAGGCTATGGATGATCAATATCTGGATCATCTGTTTGGAAAAGCTTTGGAGCAACATTACAAGGTGTTGCTGGCTCACAATCCGGATTATTTTCCTCAATATGCCAAATGGGGAGCTGATCTGGTGCTGTCCGGACATGTTCACGGAGGGATCATCAGGATTCCTTTTGGGAAAGGGGTGTTATCGCCGGCTGTCAAATTGTTCCCCAAATATGATGGCGGTGTGTTTCAGGAGGACGACAGCACGATGATCTTAAGCAGGGGCTTAGGGGTGCATACCATACCGTTTCGGCTGTTTAATCCAGGGGAGTTACATGTGGTGGATCTTACACCAGAAGATGCGAAGGAAGAAGGATAAAACTATGGCTTTATCGGTGAAATTAGTGGCGTTTGAGGGACCGTTGGACCTCTTGCTTCATTTAATAGACAAAAACAAAGTGGATATTTACGATATCCCTATTGTAGAGATCACAGAACAATATCTTGATTATATCCGGCAGATGGAAAGTCAGGATATGAATGTGATGAGTGAATTTCTGGTGATGGCGGCAACACTTTTGGACATTAAGTGCCAGATGCTTCTTCCCAAGGAGGTAAATGAGGAAGGGGAAGAAGAGGATCCCAGAGCAGAGCTGGTGCAGAAGCTTTTGGAACATAAGATGTACAAGTATATGTCCCTGGAATTGAAGGACAGGCAGGTGGATGCAGCCAAAACCTTGTACAGAGACCAGAAGCTGCCTAAAGAGGTGGCAGATTACCGTCAGCCGGTGAATTATGAACAGTTGTTTCAGGATATGACACTTCAAAAGCTGCATGAGATCTTCAAATCTATGATCCGCAGACAGGAGGACAAAATAGACCCGATCCGAAGTCAGTACGGTAAGATTGAGAAGGATGAGGTCGATATGGACGCCAAGGTTATGTATGTGGAGGCTTATGCAAGAGAGCATAAGGTGTTTAGTTTTCGTAAGCTTTTAGAGAAACAGTCCAGCAAGATGGAGATTGTTGTGACTTTTCTGGTGATTCTGGAGATGATGAAGAATGGTTTGATCCAAATTACGCAGGAAGAGATATTTGATGATATTATGATAACCTCTAATGTGGCTTAGGGGGAATTTACAGGAGCAGATGGAAGTGAATATGGAAGAAGATAAGAGTTACCAAACGATTATAGAAGAAGTACAATATGAACAGGTCAGCCTGGAACTGGGAGAACAGGAAGCTATGGAGCAGACGAAAGCAGAAAGTATCATAGAGGCAATACTTTTTACGATGGGCGAGGCTGTAGAGGTCTCGAAGTTAGCTGATGTTTTGGAAATGGATGTGAAAACAGTCAAAGCGGTGATAAAGACCATGGAGGAGCGCTACCAGGAACAAGACAGAGGCATCATGCTGACATGGCTGGAAGACAGTGTGCAGTTGTGTACAAAATCCCAGATGTATGAATATCTGATCAAGATTGCCAAGACGCCCAGAAAAATGACACTATCAGAGACCGTTTTAGAGACCTTGTCAATCATTGCCTATAAGCAGCCTGTGACAAGAGCAGAGATTGAGCGGATCAGAGGCGTCAGCTGTGATCATGCCATTAACAAACTGCTGGAATATGACTTGATCTGCGAACTGGGCAGACTGGATGCACCGGGAAGACCTTTGTTATTTGGAACTACGGAGCAGTTTTTGAGATGCTTTGGGGTATCGGGAATCGAGGATCTTCCAGAATTGAATCCGCTGCAGATGGAAGAATTCAAGCAGCAGGCAGAGGCTGAGGTGCAACTGCAGTTGGATGTTTAAAATCACTTCTTTTTGCTGATATAGAATCATATATTGCATATAACAGTATGGTTGTTGGAAGCAATGTATGAGTCGTAAGTGTGGTAAGTTAAGAACGTTGTTATCTTTACTGATCTTGTCCGTGTTCTTTTTAAAAAGTCAGGCGATAATGGCTGGAAATCTTGAGAAAAATGACGAAAACAGATCAGTAGAAAAGAAAGATTGGGAGGTGCCGAAGCCTCTTGAGGACCTATCTCTTTATGCCACGTCGGCTGTTTTGATGGATGCAGATTCGGGCAGAGTCCTGTTTGAAAAAAATGGTTTCTCTAAGATGGCCATGGCCAGCACGACCAAAATAATGACTTGCATTGTTGCCCTGGAAAATTGTGATCCTGACGAGGAAGTAACGGTATCTGCATATGCAGCATCTATGCCTAAAGTGAAACTGTATGTGAAGCAGGGAGAAACCTATTTGCTGAGAAATCTGCTGTATTCTCTTATGCTGGAATCTCACAATGACAGTGCGGTGGTCATCGCAGAGCATATTGGAAGAAAGCTGCTTTCGGAGGAAATGAAGAATAAGAGCCCGGCACAGTGTACGGTGGAGGAAAGCAAGCAGGCGGTATTGGCTTTTGCAGGAATGATGAATCAAAAGGCTCTTACTATAGGTTGTGAAAATACTTGGTTTATCACGCCCAATGGACTGGATGCAACCCAGACTTTTTATGGGAATGATGGCTCCCAGGTACAAAAAGAACATACCACCACTGCGAGAGATCTGGCAGCGATCATGGCTTATTGTATTCAAGACTCTCAGAAAAAGAATGAGTTTCTTGAAATTACCAGAACACCATCTTATTCCTTTGGAGCAAATGGAAGAACTTTTAGTTGTGTCAATCATAATTCGTTTCTTACGATGATGGATGGTGCGCTCAGTGGGAAAACCGGCTTTACCAACAAGGCCGGGTATTGCTATGTTGGGGCTTTGCAGAGAGGAAACCGGACATTTACTGTGGCATTGTTGGCCTGTGGGTGGCCAGGTCATAAGACCTATAAATGGAGCGATACCAGAGCCCTGATGGAGTATGGTTTGGCTCATTATGAATATCATTCCTTTGATGAGCTGGTGATAGACAGCGAAAAGTTTCAGCCGGTTATGGTGCATGAGGGCTGCACAGAGCGGCTTGGAGATACTGCTTATGTGGAAATCACACTGGCTAAGGAGCGGGAAAGCCAAGGGGCAGAAGGTGATGGCCTATTGTTGAGAGAGGATGAGCAATTTGAACTGCGATATTCTTTGCCGCATTCTCTTGAAGCACCGCTGGAAAAAGGAACACAGGTTGGAGAGGTGTCCTATCTGCTGGAAGGAAGGGTATTACAGACGATTCCCGTCGTGACAAAATCAAGAGTAGAAAAAAGAGATTTTGAATGGTGCGTACAGCAAGTGATAGAGAGATTTTTATTAAAAAAAGCAATTTGGGCTAGCCAAGTTGCTTTTTTTATGGTATAATTTGTCTGAACATTAATCATGGGGGCATTTGCGGATTTATGGGAAAAATATGTCGAAAATCCACTGTCTGCCTCAAGTTAATCAGTTTTATTTATATTTATTATAAATGGAGGGCAAAACATGAGTACTACTTCAAAAGCGAGTCAAAGAATAGCAGCTTTGCTCGACGACAACAGTTTCGTTGAAATCGGCGCGCTTGTGACAGCAAGGGCTACGGATTTTAATATGAAACCGAGCGAACTTCCATCAGACGGCTGTATTACCGGCTATGGAGTGATTGACGGCAATCTTGTTTATGTCTACAGCCAGGATGCTTCCGTGTTAAACGGCAGCGTAGGCGAGATGCATGCAAAGAAGATTTCCAATCTCTACAATCTGGCAGAGAAGACAGGAGCTCCCGTGATTGGGCTTTTGGATTCTGCAGGTCTTAGACTTCAGGAGGCTACTGACGCACTGAATGCGTTTGGTGAGATCTACATGAAGCAGACCTTGGCTTCCGGTGTGATTCCTCAGATCACAGCTATCTTCGGCAGCTGTGGCGGCGGACTGGCATTGTTCCCCACTATGACCGATTTTACTTTTATGGAAGAGAAGAGTGCAAAGTTGTTTGTGAACGCTCCTAATGCACTTGAGGGCAATGAGATTTCCAGATGTGACAGTTCTTCTGCACAGTTCCAGGCCAAGGAGAGCGGTATTGTGGATGTGGTGGCTGACGAGGCTTCCATTTTGGCACAGATCAGAGAACTGATCGCGTTCCTTCCTGCCAACAACGAGGATGACGGCAATTATGAGATCTGCACAGACGATCTGAACAGAGTCAATCCTGAGATTGCAGGCTGCGTGGGTGACACTTCTGTGGCACTGTCTATTCTTGCAGACAACAACAATTTCTTCGAGCTGAAGAAGGATTATGCGCCTGAGATGGTGATCGGATTTATGAAGCTGAACGGTGCAACCGTTGGTGCTGTAGCAAACCGCAGCGAGATCTTGGACGAAGAAGGTAAGGTTCAGACAAAGCTTGATGCAGTTCTCACTGCAAAGGGATGTGAGAAGGCAGCTGATTTTGTGAACTTCTGTGACGCATTTGAGATCCCTGTTCTGACACTGACCAATGTTAAGGGCTATGAGGCTACCATGTGCTCTGAAAAGAAAATTGCAAAGGCTGTTTCCAAGCTTACATATGCATTTGCAAATGCTACAGTTCCCAAGGTGAATGTGGTTATCGGTAAGGCTTTCGGTACGGCTTATGTGGCAATGAATTCTAAGGCAATCGGTGCAGACATGGTTATGGCATGGCCGAACGCTGAGATCGGTACCATGGATGCCAAACTGGCAGCCAAGATCATGTATGAAGGTCAGGGTGCTGATGTTATTAATGAGAAAGCAGCAGAATATGCAGCACTGCAGAACAATGTGGTAAGCGCTGCTAAGAGAGGATATGTGGACATGGTTGTAGAAGCAGCCGATACCAGAAAATATGTGATCGGTGCTTTTGAAATGTTATTCTCAAAGGTTGAGAACCGTCCTGATAAAAAACACGGAACAGTCTAGAAAGGGTGATTAAAGATGAAGAAATTAATAGCTTTAATAAGCATGATTACCTGTATCTTTGGATTGACAGCCTGTGGGGAAGTGGAGTATACGGAATTTGAGCAGCAGAAGATGGATTATGCCAAACAATATGCTGCCGGTCAGATCGTTCCTTTTATGCAGAATTTCATGGATGATGCCAATGTAGCTATCTTTGATGAGAGAACTGCAGAAGAAGTGGAGGCGATTTTTGCAGACAATTACTCCATGCTGGTTGACGGTTATGCAGTGACGACAGGTATTACTTCTTTTAACTCTGCGGCAGACGAAGTTGGTCAGATTATATCTGTCGGCGAGGCAAGTGCCGAGATCGATGATGATCAGATCATTGTGCTGGTAGAGGTGGAAGGTGAGAAGAAGAGTGCAGAGGCTGAGGTTATCCTGAGCAATGATATGTTCATGAAGCTGGAGTCTGTTGCGTTGAATCCGGTCTCTTCCATGGGAGAGTTGATGATGAAGGCAGCACTGAATACTTTGATCGGCATGGGAACTGTATTTGTAGTATTGATCCTAATCAGTGCGATCATTTCTGCTTTCAGTATTATTCCTAAGATTCAGGCTAAATTCAATAAAAAAGATATTGCTGTAAAAGTTGAAAAGAAAGCACCGGCATCTGCACCTGTTGCTGCAGCGTCTCCTGCTGCGGTCGCATCGGAGGGTGATCTCGCAGGTGACATGGAGCTTGTGGCAGTTATTGCAGCGGCGATTGCTGCATATGAGGGTGCTGCTTCTACGGATGGATTCGTAGTGAGAAGTATCCGCAAAGTAAATAGAAGCAGACGTTAGTTAAAACGTAATAAATATTGGAGGAATAAATCATGAAGAATTATACCATTACCGTAAATGGCAACGTATATGATGTAGTAGTTGAAGAGGCAGCTGCTGGCGCAGCTCGTCCGGCAGCACCCGCAGCACCCAAGGCTCCCGCAGCACCTAAGGCAGCTCCCGTTGCAGCACCTGCAGCAGTACCCGCACCCGCAGCAAGCGGCGCAGCAGGCAGTGTTAGAATCGAAGCCGGCGCAGCAGGTAAAGTGTTTAAGGTAGAAGGAAAAGTTGGTCAGGCAGTGAAGGCCGGAGATGCTGTAATAATCCTGGAAGCAATGAAGATGGA
>JAZSFW010000032.1:0-7218 GCA_045532445.1 Acetatifactor sp.
AGTACGAACATCCGCAAAAATCTGGGCTCTATGTGTCAACAGTCTCATAAAGAGCATGCCCATACCGTTCAAAACATCGTTCTCGGTAGCAAGGGTGTAGGGCTCTCTTGCGCCTTCATAGTCAAAGGTGGAGCTAAGCAGCGCTTCCGGATAGTCACAGTTGGGCCAATGATCGGTCCACTGCCTCTGTCCCTGGAAACCACCGGCGATGGCATTATGTCCAACCATCTCTTCCTCACAGCCTTCGGGCAGATTCTTGTTGCCTGCCATCAGGTCTTTGATGATGCAGTACATCTTAACGGTAAACTCCCACTGCTTTTCCTTTTCTTCCTTTGAGAATTTTACAAATTCAGGGTTGTCATCTCTGCCCTCTTTGCAGTGCTCTTTCGTCCAGGCAAGGGCTTTCTGATAGTCTTCCTCGTTGTAAATGCCTTCTTCCATGCGGCGAAGGATTTCCACCTCGTCCACAGACTCTACACGCATACCGAAATACTCTTCCATAAAGTCCTGATCGATGATGGAGCCGCCGATACCCATACACTGGGAACCGATCTGTAAGTAAGACTTACCGCGCATGGTAGCAACTGCAACCGCAGCACGGCCAAAACGCAAAAGCATTTCTTTCACATCTTCGGGAATCGTATCCACCATGTCCACATCCTGCACTTCATGACCGTAAATACCAAAGGCAGGCAGGCCTTTCTGTGCGTGGGAAGCAAGGACAGCTGCCAGATATACGGCACCGGGTCTCTCGGTTCCGTTAAAGCCCCATACGCCCTTTATGGTATTGGGATCCATGTCCATTGTCTCTGAACCGTAACACCAGCAAGGGGTAACAGAGAGGGTAATATCTACATTGTTCTTTTTAAATTTATCTGCACAGGCAGCGGTTTCTGCGACACGACCGATGGTGGTATCTGCCAAAATAACCTTTACCGGTTCTCCGTTTGAGTAGAACAGATTTTCCTCAAAAAGCTTTTTGGCTGCATTTGCCATTGCCCAAACCTGGGGTTCCAGGCTTTCACGAAGCTTCATGGGGCCACGTCTGCCGTCTACAACTGGTCTGATCCCGATTACAGGATACTCTCCTACATATCTGTTTTTGTTCATAGTTACACCTCCATATGATATTTTCTTTTTTATGAAAACACTTTCATTGTTTCCGATTCACTTCGGCTTACTCAAAGTAAGATTTCAGGAAATCAGCGACAGTTCCCTCCACCTGTGCTTCACACATCCAGTAGAAATTATATTGGTTGCCGCAAAGATAGTTGATATATACCTTGCCGTTCCAGTCGCACATATCAATGTCACTGTTGTTGCAGTTGTATGCAGTCTCAATGCGCTTTAATGTTGCCTCATCAATGTCGCAGGCATGAGCAGAGATCAGCTTATCCTCGTTGGAAGGCATGAGTACCGGGTTGTAGTTACCCGCATACCAAGTTTCAAAATCTTTCGTGCGGAAGATATGATTGGTAAAGATTCTGCAAGGATACCACTCTACTGCAAAGGCATAGTACCAGCCCTCTGAATATCTAAGCCACGGGCCTCCATGATAACGATCTTTTGTGAGAGAACAACGCTCCGGATCCAGATGGGTCCAAGTCTTTAAGTCAGGAGAGGTGGCAAAAAAGTGTGTATAGAAATTTTGCACATATTCCTCCGGCGAGCTTGCCTCCAGAATGATTGCATATCCGTCAGGCCCCTTGGTCAGACCGGTATTGTAATATACCCAGCCGGGATTGGTAAAGAGGTCACGATCTGTCCAGTTGATCAGATCATGGCTTTCGTAGATGCGGATGGTATCCCGGCGTTTCATGTCAACGCCAAGTATGTATGCAGTGTCTTCCTCAAAATAGGCAGAATGGAAATAAACATCAGGTGCACAGAAGGAAATAAACCTTCCTGTTTCCACATCTCGGATGCCAGCCTGTCTCAGTATACTTGAGTCTGTTCCAAAACTGGGATCTACCAGTTCCATGCGCATTAATCTTCCTTCCCAGACAAAGGGAGTCATTTCACCATTTGTACTGCAGACACCCAGCTTTTTGATCTCCGGATATTTTCCGTGCATGAGTGTGTTTTCGTTATACAGAATCTCTTTCATATCAACCACCTCTAAATTGATTATTCAAAATTTGCCTTTAAAAATTCAGCCACAGTCCCGTCGTATTCTGCTTCTGCCAGCCATCCGGTTGTACCAAGCTGATTACCCACATTGTAACAAATATAGGTCTTTCCATTGTAATCACACATGTCAATATCAGAGTCGCTGGAAATAAAGGCCGTTTTCATGCTTTCCAGGAACGCTTCGTCCATATCCACCGCGCGAGGGGAGATCAAACGGTCATCCTCATCCGGCATCAGCAACGGATTATAGGCGCCTACTTCCCAATCAATAAAGTCACGGGTGCGGAAAATATAGTTGGTAAAACGATCACAAGGAAGCAATGTCACAGAGATTACATAGTAATAACCCTCTGAATATTTCATCCACGGTCCGCCATTATATCGCTCTTTCGAAAAGCCCCGATCATAGTCCATGAAAGTCCAATGGATCAAATCCGGTGAAGTAGCAAAAAAGAAAGTGAAACCGACACCGACATGTTCTTGCGGACTGCCTGCTTCCATCAAAAGCACATAACCATCGGGGCCCTTTGTCAAAGCCGTATTGTAATAAACCCACCCGGGATTGGAAAGCAGTGCCCGGTTCGTCCAATGAATCAGATCGCGGCTTTCATATACTCTGATCGTACCTCTCTCGCTATTGTCTACCCCTAGAATATAAGCCGTACCATCCTCCACATAAGCACTGTGAAAATGACTGTCCTCTCCTACAGAGGAAATAATCTTGCCGGTTTCCACATCGCGAATACCAACTCCATGACATTCTCCTCTGTTCTCGCCTTCAATATATAACATTTCCGTACGCATCAGCTTGCCGTTCCATACAAAGGGCGTCGTCTCACCATAAGGGCTTACCGCACCTAATTTTTTCACTTTGGGAAATCCTTTTTTCATTACAGACTTTTCGTTGTAATTAATTTCACTCATACCATTCACCTCCAAATACTTCCAATACGTGCAACCGGTGATTCCATTTTATAATTGAATTATACTATCTTTTATTATATAATACTTGTATAAATCAACACAAAAATTGTCTTATTTTATCTTTTGTGAGGTATGCGTCATGAAAAACACCGGATATGAAAAATATTATGAAAAAAAGCAGCACGGAAGCTCCAGCTTTCCCATGGAGCTTTACCTTGTAGACTACACTTATTACCAATACGTAATGCCCTTACACTGGCATAAAGAGCTGGAGCTCGTTAAGATCATCTCCGGAACCTTGGATTTATATATCAACAATGTTTTATATCCTTTGTCAGCGGGAGATATCGCAGTGATCAACTGTAATTATCTGCACCGCGGCGATCCTCACAACTGCAGGTATGAGGTGATCGTTTTTGATCTGGAATTTATGGTCAAAAAAAGCAATGAGATCTACAGCGATTATATCTACCCTATCATTGCCGGCGATCTGATCATCCATTCCAGCTTTCACCGGGAGGACTCGAGAGTTTACGAAGAGCTAAGCGCTTTGTTCGCTGCTTTAAAAGGCGAATCCTCCTATTATCGCCTGGGCGTGTTGAGCAGTTTGTTCACTCTTTTGGAGCAATTGTATACTGACAATTATATTTATGAGAATACCCTCTCCAAAAAGTCCCCCAGCCGGACCCAGATGATCTTTGACCTTCTTAAATGGATTGAAGAAAATTTTACTGAGCATATCTCTCTGGACCTGTTAGCGCAAAATGCCGGCGTAACGCCGAATTATTTATGCAGGATATTTAAATCCTACACCGGAAAAACACCAATAGAGTATATCAATTTCATCCGGATCCAGAATATATGCCATGAAATGAAAGAAGGAAAGAAAAACATCACCGAAGCTGCAAGTGACAACGGCTTTAACGATATCAGTTATTTCTGTAAAGTTTTCAAAAAACAAATGGGCGTTTCCGCCAAAAGATATTTGGAGATTACCATGGATTCCCAGCAAGGATAAAACCTTTCTCACCTCGTGACCGATGAGACAGCGGAAATGACCGAACAGACAAGAAGCAACATTCCTCCGTTTTTATATGCTATGATGGACTCACAACCAAAAATGGAGGACAACACAAATGCAAGCAATTAAAATAATGGAACTTGTCAAGCAGTACAAAAATCTGACTGCTGTGGATAAGCTCCATTTAGAAATCATACAGGGGGAATTATTTTCCCTGTTGGGTGTGAACGGTGCCGGAAAAACCACAACCATCAAAATGCTCTCCTGCCTGACAAAACCCACAAGCGGAGATGCCCTTGTGGGCGGCTACAGCATTACAAAGGAACCCGAACAGGTGAAGAGGCTGATCAGCGTCTCTCCCCAGGAGACCGCTGTCGCTCCGAACCTTTCTGTGAAAGAAAACCTGGAGCTGATCTGCGGCATTCACGGATTTTCCAAAGCAAAAACAGAAGAAAAGATCAGGGAACTCAACCGGCAATTTACCTTGGATACTGTTTTGCATAAGAAAGCCGGCAAATTATCCGGCGGCTGGCAGCGGCGTATCAGCATTGCCATGGCATTGATCAGCGAGCCGCAGATTCTTTTTCTGGATGAACCCACCCTTGGCCTGGATGTGATTGCAAGACATGATCTCTGGGAATTGATCCGCTCCTTGAAAGGCAAAATAACAATTATCCTGACCACACATTACATGGAAGAAGCCGAGGCTCTTTCCGACCGCATTGGTATTATGAAAAGCGGCAGTCTTCTCGCAGTGGGAACCGTAGAGGAATTGAACAAAAAGGCCTGCACAGAGGATTTTGAGGCAGCGTTCGTTTCTATTGTGAAGGAGGGGAAGGTATGAGAATGATGACTTTTGCCAAAAGATGTACCAAAGAGATTCTGCGGGATCCCATCAATCTTGGCTTCGGTCTGGGATTTCCTTTGATCTTACTGCTGCTTCTGAGTGCCATGCAGGCAAACATTCCGGTGAGCCTGTTTGAGATTAACACCCTGACTCCGGGCATCACCGTATTCGGGCTGTCGTTCATGACACTTTTTTCTGCAACGCTGATTGCCAAGGACCGGGAAAGTGCCCTCTTGCAGAGGCTGTATACCACACCCCTTACGGGCCTTGACTTTATCCTGGGGTATATGCTCCCGCTTCTGCCTATCGCTGTCGGCCAGACAATTATCTGCTATCTTTTTGCGGTTCCTTTGGGACTCACAGTGAGTGCAAACATTATTTATGCTGTCATCGGGATCATCCCTATGGCTGTTTTCAATATTGCATTGGGACTTTTGTGTGGCAGTATTTTGGGCGTCAAGCAGGTCGGCGGTATTTGCGGTGCATTGCTCACCAACCTTTCCGCATGGCTTTCGGGCGTGTGGTTTGATTTGAAACTTGTGGGAGGTTTTTTCGAAAAAGCAGCGGGCGTTCTGCCCTTTGTTCACGCAGCAGAAATGGAAAAAGCATTGGTCCATGGTAATTTCGAGGCTGCAGCTTCACACCTTCTGCCGATTGCCCTGTACAGTGTTTTGGCAACGGTAGCTGCTGTGCTTTGCTTCCTCGGACAGATGAAAAAACAATAAGGATTTGAGACAATGAAATACAAGCTCATTATCGACAAAAATGTAGAAGAAGAAATCATAGCGATTGTACATGCTCCCTCCTCTCTGACGCAGCAGATAGAAGATCTTGTCTGCAGCTTTTCCGGTGCGGACAGTATTATGGGATACCGGGACAAAGAAATGCAAAAGCTGGCCTTTCAGGAGATTGAGTGCATTACCATCCTCGACAGAAAGGTGATCGCCATTGATACCCACGGCCGCCGCTTTGCGCTCAAAGACAGACTTCGGGATTTAGAGGATGTTCTTCCCACTTATTTTATCCGGATTAACAAATCCACCCTTGCCAATGAACATCGTATTCTGCGATTTGATGCGGTTTTCAGCGGGGGCGTGGATGCCGTATTTCAATGTGGCTATCGGGAATATGTTTCCAGACGTTGTTTCGCGGAAATCAGAAGGAGGTATGAAGGGTTATGAAAAAGTATGTGTTGGAATTTGTTCGCCGGGGATTGATGGTTTGCGGCTTAGGCCCGATTGTTTTGGCCATATTATATCTGATCTTGCAGCACAAGGCTAACCTGGAGACCCTGACTGTAAACCAAGTCTGTATTGGGATATTTTCCTTAACTGCACTTGCCTTTATTGCAGGGGGAATGAATGCCATCTATCAAATGGAACGGCTGCCCTTGATGATAGCAATTTTGATCCACGGCAGCGTCTTACATATCAGCTATCTGGGCACTTATCTGCTCAATGATTGGCTGGAATGGGGCATTCTGCCGATTCTGGTTTTTTCCGGAGTTTTTGTTTTGGGCTATCTGGTGATCTGGGTGATCATATATTCCATCCTCAAGAGAAACACGGAAAAGCTCAATACCATTTTAAAGCAAAAGCAACAGTGCTCAGAAGAACATTGACTGACAGAGCTATGCAAAAGAGGGTGTCCCCAAAGTCATAAAATGACTTAAGGGACTGCCCTCTTTCTTTTTCTTAGGAACCGACAAAAACGTATGAAGTTGAACTGTTTATACTTTCGGTCGATAAATGACCTCGTTTACTGCATACACGGTAACGAAAGCCTCTTTATCAATCTGGGTAACAAAATTCATCAGCTTCAGGTACTCATTTTTGTTTACAATGGTAATGATCTCATTGTACTGGACCATATCGTAAGCACCGTAAGCATGATACATGGTAGCACCACTGTGGAGCTCGTGCAGAATGAACTCTCTGATCACCTGCTCTTTTTTCGAGATGATGCACACTCTCTTCTTCATGGTGGAACCAAAGATAAAATGGTCCAGCACGATTCCATTCAGGTAAGTACCGATCACACTGATCACCACTGTCTTCGCATCATATGCCAGTGCTGAGGAGAGTGCCACACACATACCCGCTATCGTCATGGCGGCACCAAGCTCCATCCGCAGATACTTGTCCAGTATCTTGGCAATAATATCCAAACCGCCGGAAGAAGCATTTTTGCCGAACAGAATCGCCTGACCGGCGCTTAAGATCAGACAAAAGGCCACCATGTCAATAAATCCATCCCCTGTCAGAGACTGATTACCAGGATAAAAATGTTCAAACAC
>JAZSFW010000087.1:0-46744 GCA_045532445.1 Acetatifactor sp.
TAAGCAGCAGTGAAAAGATAAAACTGCGGGATCTGGACTTTACGGTGCTGAGTGAAGAAATGATACCCCCGGAATTGAAAACGGTGATTGAGGAGAGAAAGGCAGAGGCATTCAAATTAACTTACAGTGATACAGAAAACATGTATATTGTCATTGGGTATGGACAGCAACAGACAGGCGGCTACAGTATTGCGGTCAATGAACTTTACCTCACAGACGATGCAATCTATGTAAGTACCAGTCTGCTTGGTCCGCAAGCTTCTGAGAAAAGTAAACAAAATCCATCCTGGCCATACATAGTCATTAAGACGGAGCTGCTTGATAAGACAGTAATCTTTGAATGATATCAGGCTTTTCATTTACAGAAAATTATGATAGAATAAACAAAAGCAGCAAATTGAGGAGGACATAGGATGTTGCTCATTGAGAATGGATATATGATTGACCCCAAGTCGGGTCTGGAAGGGAACTATGATATCCTGACAGAGGGTGATCGGATCATCAGGATCGGGAAGAACCTGAGGGCAGAACTGGAGGATGTGGTTTTGCAGCCATGTGGCGTGATAGATGCCTCCGGCCTTTTGGTTGCTCCCGGTCTGATTGATGTGCATGTGCATTTCAGAGATCCAGGCTTTACGTACAAAGAAGATATTGTGTCAGGAGCCAAGGTGGCAGCCAAAGGTGGATTTACCACGGTGGTGCTGATGTGCAATACAAAGCCTTGTGTGGACAATGAAGAGACGCTTAAATATATTCTGGAAAAGGGTAAGACCACCCAGATTCATGTGGAGACCTGCTCGAATGTGACCATGGGGATGAAAGGGGAGGAACTTGCCCCTTTGGAGGCTTTGGCAAAGCAGGGTGCAGTTGGTTTTACGGATGACGGTATCCCTATCATGGATGAAGCTATGGTGCGTAAGGCTATGGAGATGGCGGTTAAGCTTAATATGCCCATCAGTTTTCATGAGGAGAATCCCAAGCTTATTACCAACAATGGAATCAATAGAGGTAAGGCCAGCGAGTTTTTTGGAATCGGCGGTTCTCCCAGAGAGGCAGAGATCTCCCTGGTAGAGCGTGACCTGCCCATCGCTTTGGAAACCGGAGCCAGCATTAATATTCAGCATATCAGCACGAAGGAAGCGGTTGAGCTGGTGCGTCAGGCCAAGAAACAGGGCAAGAATATTCACGCGGAGGCAACGCCCCATCACTTTACTTTAACTGAGGAAGCTGTGATCAAGTATGGAACCCTTGCCAAGATGAATCCGCCCCTTCGTGAAGAGGCGGACAGGCTGGCAATCATAGAGGGACTTAAGGATGGAACCATTGATCTGATTGCCACGGATCATGCGCCCCATGCTGTGGAGGAAAAGGCGAAGTCCATCACAGAGGCACCCAGTGGAATCCTGGGACTGGAGACATCCCTTTCCTTGGGCATCACACAGCTGGTGGAGACCGGTCAATTGACTATGATGGATCTCCTTGCCAAAATGACCTGCAATCCCGCAGATATGTATCATCTGGATGCAGGATATCTGGGCGAGGGCGGCCCTGCAGATTTGATTTTGATCGATCGGAACGTGGAAGAAGAGGTGGGAGAGAGTATCTCTAAATCATCCAACACACCGTTTACCGGATGGAAGTTAAAGGGTGCTGTGCAGATGACCATTTGTGCCGGTCAGATTGTCTACGAGCGAAAATAGGATATTACGTAAGAAAGGAACAGATTACCATGAAACAGAAAGTAACAGCAACCGTAGTCTCACAGAAGGAGATTGCGCCGGCAATTTATGATATGTGGATTGCCACAGATTTGGCCATGCAGGCTTTGCCCGGTCAGTTTATCTGTGTTTATCCCAAGAACAAGAGTACCCTGTTTCCCAGACCCATCAGTATCTGTGAAATAGCAGAGGATAAGAGCGCACTTCGTATTGTCTATCGTCTTGCAGGCCAGGGAACTAATGAATTTTCAGGCTATCAGGCAGGGGAGAGCGTAGAAATCCTGGGGACTTTAGGAAATGGTTTCCCGGCCGAGAAAGCCAAGGGAAAGAAAGTATTTCTCATGGGTGGAGGTATCGGTGTACCCCCTATCCTGCAGCTTGCTAAGGAACTTTGCGCGGTAGGCTTATCCAAAGAAGACATTCAGATTGTGGTAGGATATCGCGACAGCAAAATGTTTTTAAAAGAGGATCTGGAGCAGTACGGTACCGTATATGTGGCTACCGAAGACGGCAGCTTCGGAACAAAGGGAAATGTCATGAATGCTATTGAGGAGAATGGGATTGGTGCAGATGTGATCTTCGCCTGCGGTCCCATGCCCATGCTTCGCGCCATCAAGCAGTACGCAGAGAAAGTGGAGATCACCGCTTATATTTCTCTGGAAGAGCACATGGCCTGTGGCGTAGGCGCCTGTCTTGGATGTGTGGTAAAGACCAAGAAGGTGGATCATCATTCTCACGTTCACAATGCGCGGATCTGTACGGACGGACCGGTGTTTGAAGCCGCAGAAGTGGACATCTAGAGAAGGGGGAATGAGAAATGAATACAAAAGTAACAATTGCAGGTGTAGAATTTAAGAATCCCGTAATGACCGCTTCCGGAACCTTTGGCTCCGGTATGGAATATTCGGAGTTTGTGGACTTGAACCGTTTGGGTGCTGTTGTGACCAAGGGAGTAGCCAGCGTGCCCTGGCCGGGTAACCCTACCCCTCGTGTGGCAGAGGTGTATGGCGGTATGCTCAATGCCATTGGCTTGCAGAATCCGGGCATTGATGTGTTTATGCAAAGAGACATTCCTTTCCTGAAGCAGTACGATACCAAGATTATTGTGAATGTCTGCGGAAAAACGGTAGAGGATTATGTAGATGTGGTGGAAAAGCTGGGTGATGAGCCGGCAGTAGCCATGTTGGAGATCAACGTATCCTGTCCTAATGTAAAGGAAGGTGCCATTGCCTTCGGACAGAAGGCAGATGCCCTTTACAATATTACGGCAGAACTGAAAAAGCATGCAAAGCAGCCCATCATCATGAAATTGAGCCCCAACGTGACGGATATTACTGAGATGGCGAGAGCGGCTGAGGCAGCAGGTGCAGATGCCTTGTCTTTGATCAATACCATCACCGGTATGAAGATTGATATTCATAAGAGAACCTTTGCCATTGCCAATAAGACCGGCGGTATGAGCGGTCCTGCCATTAAACCTGTAGCAGTGCGCATGGTTTATCACACGGCACCGGCTGTGAAGATTCCCATTATTGGTATGGGAGGAATTGCCAATGCAGAGGATGCCATTGAGTTTATTCTGGCAGGAGCCAGTGCTGTGAGCATCGGTGCTATGAATTTTGTGAATCCTTATACGACTGTGGAGGTAGTAGAGGGAATTGAAGCCTATATGAAAAAATATGGTGTGGAAGATATCAGGGAACTGATTGGCGCTGTGAAATAAAATATCAGAAAAGGTATAACCCTCCAACCTGCTTCATATACTTATGATAAGCAGGATTGGAGGGTTTTTTTATGGAATTTTTAAAAAAGAATATACATATGGATCGTATCAAAAGTCAGGCGGTCAGTCAGATAACGCTGGAGGATGATCTGAATGTGCCGGATCAGAAGCCGGATGTCAGTTCTTTAAATCTGGAGAAAGGGACAGTGGTGATTGATGAAATAAAACCCGGAACAGACTATGTCAATGTGCGGGGGCGTCTTCTTTTTGATATCCTTTATCATACCAAAGAGGGAGGATGCGGTCTGGCCAGCCTGGAAGGGAAGATTCCTTTTGAGGAAAAGATCAACATGCAGAATGTCACCAATATGGATGAGGTGAAGGTAGAGGGGAAAATCGAAGATTTGAGCGTAAGTATCATCAATTCCCGGAAACTTAATGTTCAGTCTGTGCTGACTTTAAACAGCTGGGTGGATGCGTTGTATGATGAAGAAGTGCCTATTGGGATTTATGGAGATGAGGCAGTAGAGTATCGAAGAAAAACTTTTCCTTTGGCGCAGGTGGTCATCAGTAAGAATGATATTTTTCGGGTAAAAGAAGAACTGAGTCTGCCGTCAAACCACCCCAATATTTTCCAAATCCTTTGGAGCAGTGTGAACCTGGGAGATATGGATTTTCGGGTAATGGAGGGAAAAATTAATCTCTCCGGTGATGTGCGTATCTTCCTGCTTTATGAGGGAGAAGGGGAGGATCATCCGGTCAGAACCTTTGAACAGATCATCCCGATATCCGGAAGTCTGGAATGCTATGGCTGTCATGAGGGAATGATCCCGGACATCCGCTGCAGTTTAAGCCCTCAGGAGCATGGGCAGGAAATGCTGACAGTAAGACCTGATTTTGATGGAGAAGAGCGTAATATTGGAGCGGAAATAGTGCTGGATGTGGCTATGAAACTGTATGAGGAAGAAGACGTCGAGATGATTACCGACATCTACGGAGTGACAAAGGAAGTGGAGGCAACAACCAAGCCCTGTACCATGCGAAGGCTCCTGTCAAGAGTAAACGGCAAGACCAGAGTGACGGACAGAGTGAGAGTAAAGAATAGCTTTGGGATCCTGCAGCTGCTTCACAGCGAAGGCAGAGTGTTGATAGAAGACCAGGAAGTGGTGGAAGGCGGCATTCTCCTGACCGGAAGCATAGAATTTCATGTGATGTATATCACTGGTAATGATGAGGCGCCATACGGAGGTTTTCAGACACAGATTCCTTTCCAGTATAAGTTGGAAGTGGCTGGAATGGAGCCAGCTGACATGGGCATGGTATATGGGGACGTAGAGCAGCTGCAGGTAAATATGCTGGACGGGGAGGAAATGGATGTAAAAGCAGTGCTTTCCTTCCATACGATCGTATTTCGCAATATGCCAATGAATGTTTTACAGGAAATACAGGTAAAGGATATCGATACGGCAGTTCTTGGGAACCTTCCGGGTATGGCTATTTATGTGGTAAGACCGGGAGATAACCTGTGGAACATCGGGCGAAGATACTATGTGCCGGTGGATGTTTTGAGAAGCATCAATCGATTGGATAGTGATGAACTGAAGGCAGGACAAAAATTACTTATTATAAAGGGTGCCTGATAGAAGGTATATTGATAGAGGAACAAAACAGCCCTTGGGACGCGGCGTTACGACTCCCAAGGGCTTGTTTTTCACATGGGAAAGCGTTTTTTAAGGTGTGGTACCAGTTGACAAAATCCTTCCCCTTGTATATAATTAAATACAATCTATGTATACAAAATGCATTCCGGAGAGTTGACGATGAACAGTTATCAGATAAAAGCTTATGCAAAGATTAATCTTGGTCTGGATGTGATCAGGCGGCTGGAGAACGGATATCATGAAGTAAAGATGGTGATGCAGACGGTGGGCATCTATGATGAGTTGACCTTGACCCGCACAGAATCCGGCATTACAGTGACCACAGACAAAGAGGAGCTTCCTACAGATGACAATAATCTGATCTATAAGGCGGCCAGAATCATGATGGAGGAGTACCATCTGGATGGGGGCATTCATATTCATTTAAAGAAGAATATTCCCATTGCAGCCGGTATGGCCGGCGGCAGCACAGATGCAGCAGCTACTTTTAAAGGCATGAACCGATTGTATGACTTGGACTGTACGCTGGAGGAGCTGATGAAGCTTGGTGTGAGAGTTGGTGCGGATGTGCCCTACTGTATACTGGGAGGGACAGCTCTTGCAGAGGGGATCGGTGAGAAGCTGACCAGTCTGAATCCGGCGCCGGATTGTTATGTGTTGGTTGCAAAGCCGGATATCAATGTGTCTACCAAGTATGTGTATGAGCATTATGATGCAGAGGAAAATGATTTTCATCCGGATATAGACGGCATGGTGGAGGCAATTTGGGAAGAAAGTCTGCAGGGAATTCTTGATCGTATGGGTAATGTATTGGAGAATGTGACAGCGAAGAAATATCCTGTGATCAATGAGCTGAAGCTTCGCATGCGGGAGCTGGGGGCGCTTAAGAGTCTCATGAGCGGAAGCGGTCCCACTGTATTTGGCATTTTTGTAAATGAAAGACTGGCAAGAGAAGCTTTTGAGAAGATGAAGAAAGAGAATCCCAGGTGTCAGATTTTCTTGACAGGTTTCAACTAAGGTATTGCAGCAATCATAAGAAGCGATGGAACTGACCACAAAAGAGAAGGGTAGAAGTGAGGTAGCTATGCAAGATAATTTACAAGTGCAAATGGATGCGTTTTTACCACTGCGTGATGTGGTATTCAACACATTGCGGCAGGCTATTTTGACAGGTGATCTAAAGCCGGGAGAGCGGCTGATGGAGATTCATCTGGCCAACCGTCTGGGTGTGAGCCGTACGCCCATCAGAGAAGCGATCCGTAAGCTGGAACTGGAGGGGCTCGTGACGATGGTTCCCAGACGTGGTGCAGAGGTGGCGCAGATCACAGAGAAAAGCATGAATGATGTGCTGGAAGTCAGAAGAGCACTGGATGCATTGTGCGTGGAACTGGCCTGTGAACGGATCAGTGAGGAGGAAGTCAAGAACCTCAAATCAGCATGTGATCAGTTTGAAAGAGCAGTACGAGGGAAGGATGCCAAGAAGATCGCACAGGCAGATGTGGAGCTCCATGACATTATTGTGAAGGCTACCGGCAATGAGCGTTTGATTCAGCTGGTGAACAATCTGTCTGAGCAGATGTATCGTTACCGCTATGAATATATTAAGGATTATACCCAGCATGGCAGATTGATCGAAGAGCACAGGGCCATCTATGAAAGCATTGTCAGGAAGGATAAGAAGACCGCTGCGCAGGCTGCCAAGATCCATATTGACAATCAGGAGAAGGCGATCATCAAACAGATCCAAATGGATCGTGGCCGGCGTGTATAAACCATGGAAATCAGGCAATAATTACCATAAAAACAAAATGGAGTTGTTGCGTGATGAGTGTAAAAAAGATTTGGAACCGTATGAAAAGATATTGTGCTGACTTACTGGCTGTCTGGCTGGTGCTTTGTATGGCGGCAGGCTGGTGGGGAATTTTATATCCTCAACTGACGTTAAATACAGACACTTGCCGCGTGGTCACAGAGGATGGTGAGCAGATATTAGACGCGGACGGTACTGTGGTGTATAGGGAAATGCTGAATGCGGACAGAAGTCAGCTTCGTTTTCGATGCAGGTTCATGGAAGAGATTATGGCGTATCTTAGGCACGTTCGATGTAAGTAATAGGTTGCTGTAATAGGTAATGGAAAAGGAGCAGCAGATCAATGAATCAGGAGATTATATCAGATATGACCCGGGCTCCCATCGGGGTCTTTGATTCCGGCGTAGGTGGGTTGACTGTGGTGAGAGAGATCATGAGGCAGATTCCCAATGAAGCAATCTGTTATTTTGGTGACACAGCCAGGGTGCCTTATGGAAGTAAGACGAAAGAAACGGTCACCCGGTTTTCCAGACAGATCGTGAGGTTTTTACGGACGCACCAGGTTAAGACGATTGTCATCGCTTGCAACACTGCCAGTGCTTATGCGTTGGAAGAGTTGGAGAAAGAGATTGACATACCAATCATCGGCGTAGTTAAACCCGGAGCAAAGGTAGCAGCTGAAGTTACCCAAAACGGTAAGATCGGTGTCATAGCCACGGAAGCGACCATCGGAAGCCAGATCTATACGCAGTACATAAAGGATATCAACAGCAATGCCACTATATACGGTAAAGCCTGTCCATTGTTTGTACCCTTGGTGGAAGAAGGGTTGTGGCAGGATCCGGTGACAGATGAAATTGCAAAGCGTTATCTTTCTGAACTGATCGATATAGGTATCGATACCTTGATCATGGGGTGTACCCATTATCCGCTGATCCGTTCCACCATCGGGCGCGTGATCGGAGAGGATGTAACTTTGGTAAATCCGGCATATG
Source organism: Acetatifactor sp. (assembly GCA_045532445.1). Lineage (GTDB taxonomy): Bacteria > Bacillota > Clostridia > Lachnospirales > Lachnospiraceae > Acetatifactor. The sequence goes on from JAZSFW010000087.1 coordinate 7,908, forward strand.
AAACAGCGCTGGAACTTAAAGAGATGCTGAGAGAGAGAGGGCTGCTTAATCAGGAACCGCCAAAGCTTGGATCTAATCAATATCAATTTTATGTGAGCGATGCGGCCGACAAGTTTAAGCAGTTTGCCAATTCTATTATAAAATACGGAATCCTGTCAGCAAAGACTGTGAATATAGAGGAATATTAAAATGACGAAGGAAGTGTTATTGGCCATCAAGGGTCTGCAGTTTGATGGATCTTGCGATGATACGGAGATTGAGACTGTAACAGCAGCAGAATATTATAAGAAAAATGACAGCCATTATGTGATTTATGAGGAAGCATGTGAGGGATTTGCGGAAACCACCAAAAATGTCATCAAATTCAAGGAAAATTCTTTGGATCTGATGAAGCGGGGCTTGATAAATGTACATATGGTTTTTGAAGAAAATAAGAAAAATATGACCAATTATGCCACCCCTTTTGGAGATATCTGGATCGGGATTGATGCCAGAAAGATCCATATGGAGGAAGAGGGGGAGCAGATCCGTGTGGATGTAGATTATGCACTGGAGGTTAATTACGAACATTTGGCAGATTGCCGGATCACCATGAATATCCAGCCCAAAAGTGCGGAAGTTTAGAGATTACAGACGAAATAAAAAGGTGCTTTCATATAACAGTTATGACTGTAGTATGAAAGCACTTTTCTATTTGGTATGATCAGTAATGGAGGCGTAACTATTTTAAAGGTTTTGCACCTGCCTTCTCCTGAGCAGCTTCGAGGGCTCGTTTGAAGATGCCTTTCTTTTTGGCAGGAGCCTTGTCAACTTTACCATGTAAGCCTTTTACGCCCAGAACGTAAATGCCGCTGACTACGGCCTTTACCTCTTTCTTTACAGGTACAGACTCATAAATTTTCTCATCACAGATCAGGCACAGGATCTGCGGACCGACTTTTGCTTTGATAATGGGAAGCTTGGAAAAACGCATAAGCTTGGGTGTCTGGTCGATCACAGACTGGGGAAGACCGGAATCTTTCAGACGCATACGTTTCTTGTCAATGATAAGCATGGAAACGGTCTGCTTGTTGGCTTCCATCATCTCCTGCTGCTCTGCCTGTTTCTTCTGCGCTTTTTTGCCGAGAAAATACAAGGCAACGATGCCTGCAACAATTACAACTAATATACAAATTAAAACAATAGTCCCTGTGCTCATGGGAAATCCTCCTAACATATCTCTATGTCCACTATTTTAACATTGATTTCCATTTAAAGCAATAAAACATTTATGAACTTTATGAGGTTTTTTTTCTTTTTTTGTGTTATACTTAATATAGAGTGGAAAATTAGGGTATTTATTTGAGATACAAAGGGTAATAATCAGCTGGGAGGAATGAGATGGACAATGTTTTAGAGATCATGCAGATGGTGGGGAGTTTTTTATTCAGACACATGATGCTGTGGAATCTGTTATTTGCTATCGCTATTGTTTTTTTTGAACGAAGAGAGCCAAAGAGTGTGTGGGCCTGGCTGCTTTTATTATATTTTTTGCCTTTTTTAGGTTTCGTTTTTTATCTGTTGGTCGGGATTGATATGCGCAAGAGAAAGCTGTTTCGGATTAAAGAAGTAGAGGATCATATCAGTGAGGCTGTCCGTCAACAGGAGCACCAGCTAAAGAGCCATCGACTGGAGGAATTGGATACCAATATAGCCGGATATACGGATCTGATCATGTTTAATTTGGAAAATTGCGGAGCAATGCTGACAGATCAAAATGATGTGGACATCCTTACAGATGGCAATGAAAAGTTTGACAAATTGATAGAAGATATGGAGAAGGCTGAGCAATTTATTCATATTCAGTATTATATTATCAGGGATGATGTGTTGTTTAACAGAATCAAAGAGGTACTGGAAAAAAAGGTAAAGGAAGGGGTGGAAGTCAGAGTGCTCTTTGATGCCATGGGCTGTCGGTCAGTGAATCGACGCTATTGGAAAAAGCTGAGAGAGCACGGGATTCTGACAGCAGAGTTTTTCCCTGCACTTTTTAGAAGGCTGCATCTTCGTATCAATTACCGTAATCACCGAAAGATCGTGGTTATAGATAATAAGGTGGCTTATGTGGGCGGCTTTAATGTTGGTAAGGAATACATTGGTTTGGATGATAAGTTTGGCTACTGGAGAGACACACATCTGCGTATCAAGGGAAATGCAGTGCTTGGTCTGCAGCTTAGATTTTTGCTTGACTGGAATTATGCGGCCAGAGAAAATCTGTTTTCGCAAGGTAAATATTTTAATGGGATAGAGCCGGGAATGAGGGATAACAGTAAGATTCAGATCATCAGCAGCGGACCGGATAACAGCCTGGAGCAGATCAGAGATAATTATTTACGTCTCATCCACAAAGCGCAAAAGAGCATTTTTATACAAACGCCCTACTTTATACCGGACGAACCGGTGTTTGAAGCGCTTTTAATGGCTGCAAGATCCGGTATTGAGGTGAATATTATGATCCCCTGTAAACCGGATCATCCGTTTGTGTATTGGGCTACCTATTCATACATAGGGGACATGGTTATGGCCGGAGCCAAGTGTTATACTTATGACAAGGGATTTCTGCACAGCAAGGGAATGATCGTGGATGATAAAGTCTTTTGTTATGGCACTGCCAATATGGATATTAGGAGTTTCGCGCTGAATTTTGAAGTGAATGCTGTGGTATATGATGAGCAAAAGGCAAGAGAGATGGTGGATATCTATCAAGAGGATTTGAAGCATTGTACGAGAATAACCAAGGATTTTTATGCCCGTAGAAAGCTGATCATACGGATGAAGGAACAAGTGTGCCGGTTACTGTCACCGCTTCTGTAGTGCACGGATGACCAGTTCTGTAAAAGAAAATTCGCAATAGGGCTTTTAAAAAACGAAAATTTGTGGTATATATATGTATAGTCTTATACTAGAAGCAAGGAGAAATACAGATATGAATAAAAAATGGGTCATTGGTCTGGCAGCAGCACTCATGATCGGTGTGATGTCAGGCTGTGGTTCTGATAAAGAAGGAACAGAAAAGAACAGTACGGAATCCGTGAATCAGGAGAAATCAGAGCGCATCAATGTGTCCGATTATAATGTTGATGACTATGTTACACTTGGAGATTATAGTAATATAGAGGTTACAGTGGCCGCGCCTCAGGTCGTGACAGATGAGGAGGTGGATGCACAGGCACTTGCAGCTTATCAGAGCTATACGACAAAGGAAAACGGCGGAATTGTTGATAGGGCTGTAGCAGAAGGTGATACCGTGATCATAGACTATGTGGGTAAGAAGGATGGTGTGGCTTTTGCGGGCGGTACTGCGCAGGGTGCAAATCTGACCATTGGTTCCGGACAGTTTATTGATGGTTTTGAGGATGGATTGATCGGTGTGAAGCCTGGTGAGACGGTGGATCTGAATCTGACCTTCCCTAAGAATTATGACAATACAGATCTGGCTGGTGCAAAGGTAGTGTTTACGGTTACCGTACATTTTATTTTGCCTGTTGAGATGAAAGATGAAGTGGTTGACGGATTCGGCTTGGAAGAGTGCCGGAATGTAGAAGAGCTGAAACAGTATTGCAGGACTGTTTTGGAGCAGAATGCCCAGAATGTTTATCAGCAGAATCTTATGGAGGCGGCAATTTCTGTATTGGCAGAGAATAGTTCATTTGGAGAGCTTCCGGAAGATCTGGTCGCACAATATGAAGAGATGGTCAAAGAACAACTTGCATTAAATGCTTCCAGGTATGGGATGGACGGAGCGACTTTTGTCAATCTGCTTTATAACGCGGATTATGATGCCTTTGTGACACAGAATGCTCAATATTCTACGAAGGTGATCCTGGCGGTGCAGGCACTTGCGCAAAAGGAAGGAATGATTGCTAAGGAGGAAGACCTTGATCAGAGACTGGAGCAGCTTGCACTGGACAATGGATGGCCGTCTTTGGAGCAGTTTCTTACGCAGTTTGACAAGGAAGAACTCAGAGAAAGCCTAATGTACGAGGACGTGGCAGAGTTCCTACTTAAGAATGCAAAGGTCACACAACAGTAGAAACAAAATATACAAATATAATAATTATAGAGAGAGTCGTTTAGTGGCAGAATGGAGGAAATTATGGATTTAACAGATATCAGAAGCCTTTATCGAGAGAGAGAGAAATATATTGGAAAGGAAGTAACTGTAGGTGGCTGGGTACGAAGCAACCGTGACTCCAAGAACTTTGGTTTTATTGTGATCAATGATGGTACTTTCTTTGAACCTTTGCAGGTGGTATATAGCGACAAATTGGACAATTTTGCAGAACTTTGTAAGATGAATGTGGGTGCTGCCCTGGTGATCCGCGGCACCATTGTGGAGACACCGCAGGCAAAGCAGCCTTTTGAGATGCAGGCAGAGGAAGTGTTTGTAGAAGGTTTGTCAGGTGCTGACTATCCTTTACAGAAGAAGAGACATTCCTTTGAATATCTGAGAACGATTTCTCATCTGCGTCCCAGAACCAACACTTTCCAGGCAGTATTTCGTGTGCGTTCCCTGATTGCTTATGCAATCCATACCTTCTTTATGGAGAGAGGATTTGTATATGTGCATACGCCTTTGATCACAGGAAGTGACTGTGAGGGTGCTGGCGAGATGTTCCAGGTGACAACCTTGGATCTGAACAATATTCCCAAGACTGCAGATGGTGCAGTGGATTTTAGTCAGGATTTCTTTGGCAAGCCCACCAACCTGACCGTAAGCGGACAGCTGAACGTAGAAACCTATGCGTTTGCATTTAAGAACGTGTATACCTTCGGGCCTACTTTCAGAGCAGAGAATTCCAACACCACCAGACATGCAGCTGAATTCTGGATGATTGAGCCGGAAATGGCTTTTGCAGATCTGAAGGATGATATGGTTTTGGCTGAGAGCATGTTGAAATTCGTTATCCGCTATGTATTGGAGAATGCTCCGGAAGAAATGAACTTCTTTAATCAGTTTGTTGACAAGGGGCTGATCGAGAGACTGAATCATGTGGTGAACTCTGACTTTGGTCATGTGACTTACACAGAAGCCATCAAGATTCTGGAACAGCACAATGATGAGTTTGATTATAAGGTATTCTGGGGCTGCGATCTGCAGACCGAGCATGAGAGATACCTGACAGAGAAGGAATTTAAGCGTCCTGTATTTGTGACGGATTATCCCAAGGAGATCAAGGCTTTTTACATGAAGCTGAACGAGGATGGCAAGACTGTTGCAGCGATGGACTGTCTGGTACCCGGTATCGGCGAGATCATCGGCGGCAGCCAGCGTGAGGATAAGCTTGAGGTGCTGGAGCAGAGAATGGAAGAGATGGGTCTTAAGAAAGAAGACTATGACTTCTACCTGGATTTGAGAAGATATGGTTCTGTGCGCCATGCTGGTTTTGGTCTGGGATTTGAACGCTGCGTGATGTACCTGACAGGTATGGGCAATATCCGTGACGTCCTTCCCTTCCCTCGTACTGTAAATAACTGTGAGCTGTAAGAAGGAATATATTCGTGAGTGAAACAATCGTTTTTTCTCTAAAGACTATATAAGAAAGGAAAGGTGTGGTATTTGACTGTTATGAATCAGTTTTTAGTTAAAACGTTTGGTAAAGTGAAAAAAGCAATACGCACTATGACAGCCATGGTACTTTTGGCAGTGGTATTAGGCACAACACTGGGAAATGTTATAACAGTGGAAGCCACATCTATTTCTGCTATTCAGAATCAGATCAACAAGGACCAGCAGAATCTCAACAATATCAATAATCACTTATCGGAACTGACCGATGAGCAGGATCTGGTAGAAGAGATGATCGCAGATCTGAATTCTGAAATCCTGAATATGCTGACCAGTATCAGCTTAAAGGAAGATGAGATCGCATCCAAAGAGCAGGATATTGTCAACAAGCAGTTGGAGATCGATCAGACGCTTCTTGCATATGAGGCTGCCAAGGATCGGGAAGAAGTGCAGTATCAGGCAATGCGATCCAGGATTCGCCTGATGTATGAAAACGACAGTTTTTCCATGTTTGCCCGTATTTTGGAGTCTACAGGGCTCAGTGGTTTGATTAATGCGGCAGACTACATAGAAAGAATCTATAAGGCAGACAACGAATTGCTTGACCAGTATGAAGCCACCAAGAATCAAGTGCATGATCTGTGGGATCAGTTGGTTTTGGACAAAAAACATCTGGAAGATGACAAGAAACAATTGGAAAATGACAGAGCTTATCTGCAGAGCCTGAAGGTAGAGCTGGACGGCAAGCTTTTAAAGAAGAAGCAGGAATCAGCCAATTATGAGGCAGAGATTCGGAAATATCAGCAGCAGGCCGAAGCTGCCAAGAAGAAGATCCAGAAAGAGCAAGAGCAGTTAAAGAAGCTGCAGGAAGAACTAAAGAAACAGCAAAATGCAGCGCTTAACGGTAATTATTCTGATACAGGATATACTTCTCTGATAGACGGTTCCTCAGGAAGCGACCTTGGCAAGAAGATAGCCAAATACGCTTGTCAGTTTATCGGAAATCCTTATGTCTATGGTGGGACCAGCCTGACCAATGGTGCGGATTGTTCCGGTTTTGTATATCGGATCTATGGAAACTTTGGATATTCTCTTCCCAGAACCTCTTATGAACAGCGCAGTGCCGGATATGCGGTTTCTTATGACGAGGCACAGCCGGGAGATCTGATCTGTTATGATGGACATGTGGGAATGTATATTGGCGGGGGCAAGATCGTGCACGCCAGCAATGCTAAGAGCGGCATCAAAGTAAGCAATGCGCCCTATCGGCCTATCCTTGCAGTCAGAAGAATTTTATAGCAGGAAATGATATGGATGCTCCGGGGATTTCTGCAGTCCTGCCTGTATTATTAGGCATGCAGTGTTCCCGGAGCTTTTTGTTTTTTTGCAAAGGAAAAGAATAGGATTGACAGAATGAACAAAAATGAAGTGTTAAAGAAATATTTTGGGTATGATTCCTTTCGGCCGGGTCAGGAGGTCATGATAGACGCCATTCTGCAAGGCAGGGATGCGCTTGGTATCATGCCCACAGGAGCAGGGAAATCTATCTGTTATCAGGTGCCTGCCCTGTTGCTTCCGGGGATCACACTGGTAATCTCCCCTCTGATCTCGCTTATGATGGATCAGGTGAAAGCATTGAATCAAGCAGGCATCCATGCTGCTTTTATCAACAGCTCTCTGACAGAGGGTCAGATCAATAAAGCGCTGCAATATGCTTCTATGGGCAGGTATAAGATCATCTATGTGGCACCGGAACGTCTGGAAACAGAAAGTTTTCAATTTTTTGCTTCGGGGGCACAGATCTCTATGGTTACTGTGGACGAAGCCCACTGTATCTCGCAGTGGGGGCAGGATTTTCGCCCCAGCTACCTGAAAATTGTCCGCTTCATAGAATCTTTACCCAAGCGCCCCATTGTCAGCGCCTTTACCGCTACTGCCACAAGGGAAGTAAAGGATGATATTGTCTGCGTGTTGGGACTTCGCCAGCCGGAGACGCTGGTTACCGGCTTTAACCGTGAAAATTTATATTTTGAAGTTCGTCAAGTCCGGAATAAGGAAGAACAGCTGCTTCAATATGTCAGTTCCCATCCCGGAGACAGTGGCATCATCTACTGTGCCACACGCAAAAACGTAGAGGCAGTTTGTGCCTTTTTGGAAGATATGGGAGTGGATGTTACAAGATACCATGCCGGTCTGAGCGCCGATGAAAGAAAGCGCAATCAGGAGGATTTTATTTATGATGCCAAACCGGTCATGGTAGCTACCAATGCTTTTGGAATGGGGATCGACAAATCAAACGTTCGCTATGTCATTCATTATAACATGCCTCAAAGCCTGGAAAACTATTATCAGGAGGCTGGAAGAGCAGGGCGTGACGGCGAGGCTTCTGAATGTATCATCCTCTATTCCCCGCAGGATGTGATCACCAATCAGTATCTCATAGAAAGTGATAAGGACAGACAACAAATGAATCCCCAGACCAGAGAGATCGTACTGGAGAGGGATCGGGAACGTCTGAAAAAAATGACCTATTACTGTTTTACCAATGATTGTCTGCGGGATTATATTCTGCGTTATTTTGGAGAATATGGCAATACTTATTGCGGCAACTGCTCTAATTGCAAGACCCAGTTTGAGACGGTAGATATCACAGACATTGCAAGAACCATTATGGAGTGTGTGAGAACCAGCAGCCAAAGATACGGTATCAATGTGGTCCTAGATACCGTACACGGTGCCAATACCGCAAAAATACGCAGGTTTCGCATGAATCAAAATCCCTGTTATGGGCACCTGGCCAATGTAAAAAGCCATAAGCTCAGAAATATCATGAATTATCTTTTGCTGGAAAGGTACCTGACCACCACCAATGATGAGTATGCCACCTTGCGGCTCACGAAGCTTTCCATGCAGGTGCTTTCCGGGGAGTTGTCTGTAACCATGAAAATGCCCAAGGATCCTGAGCCGGTTACTGAATCTAAGAAAGCGTCCGGATCCGGAAAGAAGATATCTGAAAAAACGGAAGATAAAGTGCCCAGTATGGTGAATCTGGATGAATTTGGCAGAGCACTCTTTGAACAACTTCGAGCCCTGCGTCTGGAAATTGCAAAAGAAGAAAAAGTTCCACCCTATATCGTATTTTCTGATAAGACATTGGTGCAGATGTGTTTTAATCAGCCCAGAGATAAGAAGCAAATGTTGGGGATTTCCGGTGTGGGTGAGCTTAAGTTTGAAAAATATGGAGAGCGATTTTTGGAGTGTATCAGGGGACAAAAGTAGTTCTTTGTAAAATATTGGTAGAATTTGGCGGATAAGTATGTTACACTATAGATATCCTGCAAAAGGATTTCACAGATAACAGAGGAAACTATGGCTATTTTTAGGAACAAAGGAAAAAGGCTGAACGGGTATGTTCCCAATTATGTAGTATTTGATCTGGAGACCACAGGAATCAGTGTACAGCACGACACGATCATAGAGATTTCTGCGCTGAAAGTTGTAAACGGAAAGGTGGAAAGAGAGTTTTCGACTCTGGTGAATCCTCTCAGACCGATTCCGTCAGGTGCCACTGCCGTAAATGGAATTACAGACGCAATGGTGGCTGACGCGCCGGTATTGTCGGTTGTTATGACAAGGTTTCTGGAGTTTATCGGAAATGATATTTTGGTGGGTCATAATATTCATACGTTTGATACGAATTTTGTCTATGATGCGGCGCTTGGGCTGTTGGGAAGAGAAATGCACAATGACTATGTGGATACACTCTATATGGCCAGACAGTGCCTGCCTCAGTTAGCACACCATACACTGGGAGATGTGGCTGGGTATTTTCACATTTCAACAGATGGCGCGCACCGGGCTTTGAGCGATTGTCGGATGAATCAGCAGATATACGAACAAATGGGGAAATTGACTGGAGCAGGTCTGCAGCAAAAGCAGCCGGAACAGATGTGTCCGGTTTGTGGATGTGAGCTTATCAGACGAAAGGGGCGATACGGAGAATTTTACGGATGCAGTGGTTTTCCGGGGTGCCGCTATACCCGGAATGTATAATTTCCTGAAGGTATATAGGAAATTATGGATGATTCAAAGAAGGTTTAACAGAGGATAGTCATGCAGAGTAAAAAGGGTAAACCGAAGTATCCTGTGATCGATTCGATAAAGCTTGGTGCCAGGCTTAAAAAGTTGTGCGATGTGCAGAGCATATCTACAGCTGACCTGCGAGATTATCTGCATATGGGTTCCACCCAAGGGATTTATCTGTGGTTTAGTGGAAAACGTATGCCAAGTGTTGATAATTTGCATGCACTTGGAAGATATCTTGGTGAGCGGGTTGACGATCTGATTAACAGCGAACGTATGGAGCAGGCGGATCAGATCTTGATGAACGATCTTTTGCCACCTCACGGAAAAAGGGTACTATTGTATTGGTTAAGGTTACGAAAGAATTAAAGTTTTAGATTATAGCACATTATTTTGGATTTGTCATTCAACAAATTGTTGAATGACAAATTTTTCTTTTTATGATATATTTAAAATAACAACAGTGGTTGTTAATCTCTTACTTTCAGAACGGCCAGTTCGGCTGAATTACCCAAGTCATTTTATAAGAAAAAGACGATACAGGAAAGGAGTGAAAGGAAAACGCTTGTATGCTATTTATATGACGCGGGGTGTCTTGAGTATCTCAATTTATTCCAAATGATATCAGTGCTGTACAATACAGCAAAAAGAAAAAGGCAAAGGAGAAGTTTTATGACCTACGAGGATTTTAAAAGCGAATTGTTTCGCATTATCATGCAGCAGGATGTGGTGAAGGGCAAGAAAGTAATGCTTTTGGAGAAAGGCTTTACGACCCATGAAGGGCAGCTGCTCAGCATGATACGCTACATAAACAAGGTGACTTGCGGAAAGGAGGATAATATTGTACGCGCTGATTACATTCATGTGGTATGGGGCGAGGGCAATATTCGAAGTATGATGAATTGGAGTGTGCAGGAATATTATGATAAATTCGGAGAGTGCGGCTGGGAAGGCATTCTGCCGGAATTGTTGGCAAAGATCCAGAACGCCGGACAGAGTATGGAGTGGCTTCATTTGGGAAAGGAAGGTTACGAGCTATGCAAAGACAGGTTGATCATCCGGCCTATCAACTATGAGCGTAACAAATACGAGCTGGAGAACTGTATTTACTGGCGCCATGGAGATATTGCGCTGACACTGTATGGTGTGGTGTCAGATGAGCAGGAGGATTATGTTACCATGAAGATCATTCGTGGTCTGATTGAAGAATGGGAGGTCAGTGACGAGCTGCTGATGACCAATGCGCTGCACAATACCTTTCAGCTGATGCCTCCCAGGCTCTATTATTGCACGGATCTGAGAAGAAAGCATGCTTGGAATGACGGTGTTTTCATGCCTGGTGAAATCACAGAGGAAGCGCAGCCACTTACGATACATCCCGACAGCGAAATGGAAGGAATATTGGGATACCGCCTTACCACCACAAAAGGTATCAATGGAGCCATCGCTTTATTTTATCCTGGTGTGCAGGAGGAACTTTATAAGCTCCTGGGTACGGATTATCTGGCGGGGTTTACCAGTATTCATGAGGTAATCCTGCATCCTGTTCACAGGCAGACGCCGGATAGTATGAGGGAGTCTATTCATGATATCAACGAGATTTTCCCCAGAGAAGAGATGCTGACAAATAGGATTTATCAGTATTCGGCTGATCTTGGAAAGCTGATCGAGGTTTGAATAGCAAGGCACAGGGCAGTACATAATAAAGGGAAAAGCATTAAGAGAGGTGCAGATGATGTGTACAGCAGCGACCTATTTGACAAAATACCATTATTTCGGGCGAACGCTGGATTTTGATTTTTCCTACCAGGAGAGTGTGACCATAACGCCTCGTGCCTATCCTCTGCACTTTAGAAAGGTGCAGGATCTGAAAACCCATTATGCTATGATCGGGATGGCTTACGTGGTGGCGGATTATCCCCTTTATTACGATGCCACCAACGAAAAAGGTTTGAGCATGGCCGGACTGTATTTTGCGGGTAATGCAGATTACAAACAGGAGAAGTCCCATTACGACAATGTGGCGCCCTTCGAATTCATTCCATGGATACTGGGTCAGTGCAGTAATATTGCACAGGCAAGGCGGATGCTTGGGCGTGTTAATCTGATAGAGGAGCATTTCAGTAAAGAATTGCCATTGTCTCCCCTTCATTGGATCATTTCCGATCGGAGTGGTTCCCTTACGGTAGAATCAGTGAAGGATGGGTTGAAGATTTATGATAATCCGGTGGGGGTGCTGACCAACAATCCGAGCTTTGACTATCAGATGTTTCACCTCAATAATTATCGGAAGCTTTCCATCGATACGCCGGAGAATACCTTTTCTGACAAATTAGACCTGGCAACCTACAGCCGAGGTATGGGAGCCATGGGACTGCCGGGGGATCTGTCCTCTATGTCCCGTTTTGTAAAGGTGGCTTTTACCAAAATGAATTCTTTGTCGGGAGATTCAGAGTCAGAAAGCATCAGCCAGTTTTTTCATATACTTGGGTCGGTAGAGCAGCAAAGAGGCTGCGTGCGGATGGGAGAGGGGCAATACGAGATTACACTTTATACTTCCTGCTGCAACACAGATAGGGGGATTTATTACTATACCACCTATGAGAATCACCAGATCACGGCAGTGGACATGCATAGGGAGGAACTGGATGGTGACAGATTGGTTGCTTATCCTTTGGTGAAGGGGCAGCAAGTTTTGTGGCAGAACTAGCATCGTGTCATAATCCCCAAGAATCTCTCATACAATGTAAAAAAGATTCTTGGGGGATTTCTTTTGAAGGATTATATTGAAGAGCGCGCCATCAATATTGCGAATTATATCATAGATTATAACGCAACGGTACGGCAGACAGCGAAGGAGTTTGGGGTTAGCAAGAGTACGGTACATGCGGATGGGACGATATGGAACGGTTTGTGTGGGTGGTGGAGTGAGTGAGGAAAGAAAAATATTGTGAAAACAAGAATTAGAGCGGTATGCCAGGGGTGGTGTATCGCTTTTGTTAATGTTCTTTTCGGAATCGTGCTGCTGTTAGGTCTGTATTGTGCGGTTAATATTACTTTTGTGTATAATTTAACCGTATTAATGCGTAAACCGTTAATAGATAGTGATAAATAGTGGTGACACATGAAAGTAATTACAATGTATTGACACGGAGGGATAAGAGTATTATAGTAGATGTAAGAAAAAAGATAAACAGTTTGGAAAATGATCAGCCAGGAGGAACAAAATGGCGGGAAATTTAAGTGTAGCAATGGCACCTAAGGATACAACCTTTCAGGTAAGAATCAATTCTGAAATTAAAAAGGCGGTAGAAGAAATCTATGCAAGAACCGGAATGACGTTGACGGATGCTTTCAATACATTCATTCAACAGTCCATCAATGTAGAAGGACTGCCGTTTTTGGTTACCCAGAACAGCAAAGAAGCACTCAAGGAGCAGGCGCTGGCAAAGCTTATGTTGGATTTGAAGAAGGCAGAAGAACGTGCTGATCGGGAGGGCTGGATTGATGCAGATGATCTGGAAAGAGAATTGGGGGTATTGGATTGAAGAAAATTAAATATACTCCTGACGCAGCGGACAAGCTGCGTGCAATTAACAGAGATATTCTGCTTCAGTACGGAAGTCAAAAAGTGAAAATGATTATGGGGAAGCTTACCGGGGCAATCAGAGGCTTGCCGAACAATGAAGAAATCGGTCCGTCCGTGGAAGAGATGTTTGGTGTGCCTTATGACTATCGTTATTTATTTGTGGCAAGAAATTATGTGTTTTATAAGGCAGAAGAGGATTGTATCAAAATTATAAATATTTACCATGAGAGAGAAGACTTTATGTGGCTTTTGTTTGGAATTGATACCACGCAGCAGGAAACCATTGATTATTGGGAGCAAGACTAACTAAGGAAGGCAGGATTTTGAGGATGAGCAGGAAGAGACAGAGAGTACAGTTCTCACTGGATGCAGGTGGTATAAAAGTTCTGAACGATGTGGAAATAAAGATGATTCTGCGTGCGGCAGACGAATTGATTTCCGTAGGTGGCAGAAATATGCTGGTCAAGATTTTAAAGGGCTCTAAAGACAAAAAGCTACTGGAACATAAGTTGAATGAATGTCCCGCATATGGATTTTACGCTGCATTGACATTGGAAGAAATATCACACCGGGTAGATTGGATGCTGAAGAAGGACTATCTGCGAATTTCATATAATGGACGCCTGCCGATGTTGATATTTTCTGAAAAAGGATGGGAAATCGAGGCAGAGACCTTTGCAGAGGAGATTTATCAGAGGTTTTGTCTGGATTTGCAGGAGAAGCAGACAAGCATAATTTCGGAAATGAAGGATGTGAATCGCCAGGTGGTATTTTCAGTTTTGGAAAAGATTCGCGCCAGTAAGAATGCAGAGTTTATACCTATGTTGGAACAGTGGAAGGCGGTTGAAGTGCGAAAGGTAAGGGAACGGATTGAGAGTGTGCAGAAGTCGTTGGAGCAGTGAGTTACGAATGTCGGAAAAACAACCACTGGTAATTTTAGAGATTGCTAAAGATATTTCGAGAATTGGAGTACGGAGGAAAAACGCATGGCTATGCAAAAGGTATTTTACGGCCCGGAAGGGATTATGCTCAGTCATATATTAAGATTGTATGATAAAGAGAGCCTGTTGAATTATGCAAGAAATTTGCAGATAAGAAGAACCTCAGGATTGAAAAAAATTGAATTGGCAGAGAAAATAGCAAATGAGTTACTTGCACCTTCTGTAATGAGAAGAAGGCTTGCTACATTTTCGCTGGAAGAGAGAATGCTTTTGGAGCGTGCGATAGAGTGCCCGTTTGTCCCGACAGAAGATGAGATGGAAGATGCACTTTCCTTAAATGAGAAGGATTATGCATTTATAAATAGGCAGGATCAACTTAACGTACCTGTGGACGTTGCTGAAGCATATAAAAAACTGAACACTCCGGATTTTCGACAATATGCGAAAAAGATGTCCTGGCTTGCACAATGTCTCTATTTTGGTGAAAATTTTTATGGCGTTTTTGATAAGGATGTTCTGCTTGAAATGTATAATGCAAGAAAAGGATATCATGTTTCTGAGGAAGAACTGGAGCGTATGTGCAATGATTTCCCGGAGGATTTAACAGAATGTCATTTCGAAGAAGGACAGAAGTTTATAGTTGTTGAATATTTGACATATAATGGAAAATACGAAGAACTATTGGATATTCAAGCAGGCAAAGACTTTTATATCCCAACAGCAGAAGAGGTGTTGGATTATAATAGGAGTTTATATTTGTCTAAGGAGCCCTCATATCAAAAGCTTAGGGAGTTCTTTCAAAAGGAAATCGGTTTATCCTATCGAGATGCAGACGAAGAGACTGCAGAAGTATGGGAAAAGATTCAGTATGATGTGGATTTTCAAGACATTTTTCAATACTTGATGGACCTATATGGTGAGGAATTGGCAGAACACAAGGTGGAGAGACTTGTAAACCTTTTGCAGAATGCGAATAATCATACGCGAATGCAAATTCATAGAGGACACACACCGAATGAGATTATGCAGAGCGATATTGGAAAGGGATATTTTAACCAGCCGCCGGTTATAGTTCCGGGGAGTACGAACGCAGCCAATATGCTAAAAAATGCTTCAGCTGAATTAGCGACAATGGGTGTGAAAGTTGATTTTGATAGTAATGCAACTATGGTTGCAGATGGTAAAATTCAAAAGAAGGTTTACCCAAATGATCCTTGTCCTTGTGGTTCGGGAAAGAAATTTAAGAAGTGTTGTGGTAAAGGAGTGTGAGTCCTAAATATGATGCATAACCCCGGGGAGTCCTACATAAAATGTAGAAATCGACTTTGAGGGGTTTTTTCTTTGAAAGACTATATCGAAGAAAGAGCAATTAATATTGCTAATTATATTATTGAGAGTAATGCCACAGTGAGACAGACTGCAAGAGAATTTGGTGTGAGCAAGAGTACGGTACATAAAGACTGCGTAGAACGTTTAATCATGATCAACCCGTCACTAGCGGCAGAAGTACGCAAGGTGTTAAACGCCAACAAAGCGGAACGACATATCCGTGGAGGTCTGGCTACGAAAGAAAAGTATCTGCACCAGCATGGCAGAGCGGTATGAATATGCATAAGACTGGAAGGCTGCCGGAAACGACAGCTTTCTATTTATGTACTCACAACAGCCTTATATTCATGCGGTCCTGCCTTGCCTTCATGTGGTTCTCACTTCACGCGGTTCTCACTTGACAAAAACAGCCCTATGTGATAATGTGGCAAATGGTTGTAGATGATACTTTGAGAGGAAAAGGGTTGCTTGCCAAATGAAAAAACAAGAATTCTTGCAAGGTATAAAAGATGGTCTTCCCATATGTCTGGGATATTTTTCTGTGTCCATAGCATTTGGCCTGATGGCTGTTATGTCCGGGATGCCGGTGTGGTCGGCAGTGGCCATTTCACTGTTTAATCTGACCAGCGCAGGGCAGTTCAAAGGACTGAACATTTTGATTGCTCAGGGATCCATGGTAGAGCTGGCACTGACTACACTCATTATCAATAGTCGATACTTTTTGATGTCGCTGTCGGTGTCTCAGAAGGTTCGCAGTGACATGAAAATGTGGCAAAGATTGGCTGTTTCTTATGGCATTACTGATGAGATTTTTGCTGTGTCTATGCGGCGGGAGAAAGAATTAAGCGGCATCTATATGGCTGGACTGGTCTTAACCCCTGTTCTTGGCTGGACAAGCGGTACTTTGTTTGGTGCAGTGGCAGCCTCCTATATGCCGGATGCGCTTACCAATGCCATGGGCATCGCTTTATATGGTATGTTCATCGCAGTTATCGTTCCGCCTGCAAGAGAGCAGAAAAATATTTTGCTCACTGTTATTTTGGCCATTGCCGCCAGTCTGGCTTTTAGCTATCTGCCTGGGTTAAAAAATCTATCTGGCGGTTGGTCCATTATTATCATCACCTTGATTGTCAGTGGTATGGCAGCATGGCTGTTCCCCATCCATGTTGCTGATGAGGATAAGATGACGGATGAAGGCGACCATGTGAGTGAAAAAAAGGAGGAGATGTGTCAATGAGTACAAAATATATTGTCATGGGAATTGCAGTGATGGCACTTACTACTTATCTGATCCGTATGCTTCCCATGGCGATTTTCCGAAAGAAGATCACGAATGTGTGGATACGCTCCTTCCTTTACTATGTGCCTTATGTGGTGCTGGCTGCAATGACATTTCCGGCAATTTTTTCAAGTACCCACAGCACAGCGAGCGCTGTGGCCGGATGCGCGGCAGCGATGCTTTTAGCTTATTTCAGAAAAAGTTTGCTGACGGTCGCATTGGGTGCGGCAGCAGTGGTTTTTGTCGTGCAGATGTTGGGGGGCTGATTTTGGAGGGGAACCGAAAAAAGACAGTTTCTTTTTGTTGACCTACCGACTTTATTTTGTTATAATCAGTTTAGCGATTAAAAGCGTTAAAGTGCTAAAATGTCCGAGAAAGAGAAGGACATATCGAAACGCAAAAGAAAGAGCTGTGAAAACGGCAGATTGAGAGGAAAGAAATGCCTATTATAGAGTTTTTAGAGAGGAATGCCAGAGAGTATCCGGGGGATGTCTGTCTGGTAGAGATCAATCCTGAGATTAAGGAAGACCGCAGGGTTACCTGGAAGGAGTACGAACTGATAGAGCCCAGTCCGAAGACAAGCTATCGACGTGAGATTACATGGAGTGTGTTCAATGAGAAGGCCAATCGGTTTGCGAATCTGCTGCTCCAAAGAGGGATCAAGAAAGGTGATAAGGTAGCGATTCTGATGATGAATGGTTTGGAGTGGCTGCCTATTTATTTTGGTATATTGAAGACTGGCGCATTGGCAGTGCCCTTAAACTTCCGGTATTCAGCTGATGAGATTGAATATTGTGTGAATTTGGCAGAGGTGGATGTGCTGGTGTTTGGTAATTCCTTCATCGGGCGTGTGGAGGAGATTGCAGATCGTATCAGCAAGGGAAGATTGCTGATCTATGTGGGTGAGGGCTGTCCGGGCTTTGCTGACGATTATAACTCGTTGGCTGCAAACTGCTCCAGCCAGTCTCCGGATATCGCACTTTGTGACGATGATGATGCAGCAATTTATTTTTCTTCCGGAACCACAGGTTTCCCGAAGGCTATTTTACATAAACACAGAAGTCTGGTGCATTCCTGCAAGGTAGAGCAGAATCATCACGGACAAAAGAAGGATGACGTGTTCCTGTGCATCCCTCCATTGTAACATACCGGAGCCAAGATGCACTGGTTCGGAAGTCTGTTGTCAGGCAGCAAAGCAGTGCTTCTTAAGGGTACAAAGCCGGAATTTATCCTGGATGCCGTATCGAAGGAGAAGTGTACAATCGTGTGGCTCTTAGTTCCCTGGGCGCAGGATATCCTGGAGGCTATTGAGAGCGGGAAGGTAAATCTGGATGACTATGAATTGTCTCAGTGGCGCCTGATGCATATCGGTGCACAGCCTGTTCCGCAGAGTCTGATCAAGAAATGGAAGAGTATCTTCCCGGATCATGCTTATGACACCAATTACGGTCTGTCCGAGTCGATCGGACCCGGCTGTGTACACTTAGGTATGGAAAATATTCACAAGGTGGGTGCTATCGGTAAGGCCGGTTATGGCTGGGAAGTAAAAATTGTAGACGAGCAGCGAAACACCGTGCAAAAAGGTGAAGTGGGGGAACTGGCCGTAAAGGGTCCCGGCGTCATGACTTGTTACTATCGTGACGAGAAGGCTACCAGGGAAGTTTTGGCAGATGGCTGGCTATTTACCGGAGATATGGCCCAGGAGGATGAGGATGGATTTATTTTCCTGGTAGACCGTAAGAAGGATGTAATCATCAGTGGCGGTGAGAACCTGTATCCGGTACAGATTGAAGACTTTATCCGCACCAATGACAAGGTTCATGACGTGGCAGTCATCGGTTTGAAACACAAACGTCTGGGAGAGATTCCAGCAGCTATCATTGAGCTGAAGGAAGGCGTGGCTATGACGGAGGAGGAAGTGAAGGAGTATTGCATGGCACTTCCCAGATACAAACGTCCCCATGTGGTTCTTTTTGCTGAAATCCCCAGAAATCCCACCGGCAAGATCGAGAAGCCGAAGCTGCGTGAGATCTACGGTGCAGACAAGTTAATTGCTGATCAGAACATGGGATAACCAGTTCAGCCATGCATCCCATTATGAAATAAAGGAAGGACAAAACATATGAACGAAATGAAAATCATGCTTGGCAATGAGGCTATTGCCAGAGGTGCCTTTGAAGCCGGCGTAAAAGTATCCGCAGCATACCCGGGTACCCCCAGTACAGAAATCAGTGAAAACATTGTAAAATATCCTGAAATATATGCAGAGTGGTCTCCCAATGAGAAGGTAGCCATGGAAGTGGCTATCGGAGCCTCTATCAGTGGTGTACGTGCCATGGCGTCCATGAAGCATGTAGGTGTTAATGTGGCATCTGACCCTCTTTATACCATTTCCTACAGTGGTGTCAACGGTGGCCTGGTGCTGGTGGCAGCAGATGATCCGGGACTGTATTCTTCTCAGAATGAGCAGGATACCAGATGTGTGGCAAGAGCTGCTATGGTTCCGGTGCTTGAACCTTCCGATTCTCAGGAAGCCAAGGACTTTATGAAATATGCCTTTGACTTGTCGGAGAAATATGACACCCCTGTGATCCTGCGCACTACTACGCGTCTGTCACACTCCCAGGGGCCTGTTACGTTGGAGGAGAGATGTGAGCCCATCGACATTCCCTATGAGAGAAATGTAGGCAAGTTTGTAATGATGCCGGGGAATGCAAAGGGAAGACACTTGTATGTGGAACAGAGATTGAAAGATATGGCTGAAGATGGCTATGATATGCCTGTGAACCGGGTGGAGATGAACGATACCAAGATTGGTTTTATCACCAGTGGTATTGCTTATCAGTATGTAAAAGAGGCTTGTCCCGAGGCATCCGTACTGAAGCTGGGTCTGGTGCATCCTCTTCCCAGAAAACTGATCGAAGAATTTGCTGCCAAGGTAGAGACGCTTTACATATTTGAAGAACTGGAGCCTGTATATGAAGAGCAGATCAAGTCCTGGGGAATCCAATGTATCGGTAAGGAGATCTTTACAGTACAGGGCGAGTACAGTGCAAATATGATCCGTAAGGCTGTGTTGAAACAGGAGCTTGAGATCAAGGCAGCGGCCCAGGTACCTGCAAGACCGCCTATTCTTTGCCCCGGATGTCCTCACAGAAGCGTTTATTCTGTGTTAAATAAGCTGAAGATTCATGCGGCAGGTGACATCGGCTGTTATACTTTGGGTGCAGTGGCTCCTCTTAGCGTGGTAGATACCACCGTCTGTATGGGCGCCAGCATTTCCACCCTCCATGGCATGGAGAAAGCCAAGGGCAAGGATTATATTAAGAACTGGGTGGCTGTGATCGGTGATTCCACCTTTATGCATACCGGTATCAACTCTCTGATGAACATGGTTTACAACCAGGGTACCGGAACCGTTATGATCCTGGATAATTCCACCACTGGCATGACCGGTCATCAGGACCATGCAGCAACCGGTAAGACTTTGATGGGCGAAGTGGTACCTGCTATTAATATCTATGAGATGTGCAAGGCTATGGGGATCAAGAATGTAGTGGAGGTCAATGCTTTTGACACCGCAGAGCTTGAGAAAGTAGTCAAGGAAGAGACCGCGAAGGACGAAGTGTCCGTTATTATCACCAAGTCCCCTTGCGTCCTGTTAAAGGGTCAGAAGTTTACCGAAAAATGCAGACCGATTCCTGAAAAGTGCAAAAAGTGCGGTATGTGCTTAAGACCTGGTTGTCCTGCATTGACCAAGAATGCAGACGGAACTGTTTCTATTGACGAGACAATGTGTAACGGATGTGGACTTTGCATGGGTCTTTGTAAGTTTGGTGCGATCGAGAAAGTAGAAGCATAGCACCAAAACGCAGCAGGAAGATCGGAAGTGAGGATAAGAAAATGGCAAATAATACAAAGAATATTATGATCGTGGGCGTAGGTGGACAGGGAACTTTGCTTACCAGCCGTATTTTGGGCGGGATCACGGTGGCACAAGGCTATGATGTAAAGCTTTCTGAGGTACATGGCATGGCGCAGCGCGGCGGAAGCGTTGTTACCTTTGTGCGCTATGGTGAAAAGGTGGCCGAGCCTATCGTAGAGGAAGGACAGGCAGATGTGTTGATCGCATTTGAGATGCTGGAGGCTAAACGTTATGCCCATTTCCTGAAAAAGGATGGCGTTATCGTAGTGAACGAGCACCGTATTGATCCCATCACTGTAGTGACCGGAGCAGCAAGCTACCCGGAGAATATTATAGAGAACCTGGAGAAGGAATACAAGGTGTATAAAGTAAATGCCATGGAGGAAGCTCTGAAGCTTGGCAATTCCAAGGTGTTTAACATCATTGTATTGGGCGTGGCTGCCAGACATATGGACTTTGCCAAAGAAGCATGGCTTGATGTGATCGAGAAGACTGTACCTCCCAAGACTGTTGAGATGAACAAAAAAGCCTTTGAAGTAGGATACGGTTTTTGATAGATAGGAAAAGGAGAGGAGAATTACCATGGCAAATTATTTTCAGCCGGAAATTGAGTGCGCATCTGTAGAAGAGCTTCGCGCCATTCAGAACGAGAAGCTTGTAAAACAGGTGAAGCATGTATATGACAATGTGGAGTACTATCGTAATCTCATGGATGAAAAGGGAGTAAAGCCTGAGGACATCAAGTCTATTGATGACCTGCACAAGCTTCCCTTCCTGACCAAAGCAGACTTAAGAGAGGCTTATCCGTACGGACTGTTGGCCACAGACTTAAAGAACTGTGTTCGTATTCAGTCCACCAGCGGTACCACCGGACGTCGTGTAGTGGCGTTCTACACACAGGCGGATGTGGAATTGTGGGAGCAGTGCTGTGCCCGTGCCATCGTTGCAGCAGGCGGTACCAACGAGGATGTGTGTCAGGTTGCTTACGGTTACGGCTTATTTACGGGAGGTCCGGGTTTAAATGGAGGTTCTCACAAAGTGGGTTGCCTGACTCTTCCTATGTCTTCCGGCAACACAGAGCGTCAGATCCAGTTTATGCAGGATCTCCATGCTACGATTCTGTGCTGTACCCCTTCTTACGCAGCTTATATCGGCGAAACCTTAAAAGAGATGGGTATTTCTCCTGATGAGATCGATTTAAAAGCCGGTATCTTCGGTGCAGAACCCTGGACAGAAGAGATGCGACGTGATATCGAGAAGTCCCTGGGTATTAAGGCATACGATATTTATGGTCTGACTGAGACCTCCGGCCCAGGTGTTTCCTTTGAATGTGAGGAACAGGCCGGCATGCATATCAACGAAGACCATTTCCTGGCAGAGATCATTGATCCGGAGACCGGAGAAGTATTGCCGGAAGGCTCCAAGGGTGAGCTGGTATTCACCAGTCTGGACAAAGAAGCATTCCCGCTCTTAAGATACCGCACCAGAGATATTTGCGTGCTTTCCAGAAAGAAATGCTCTTGCGGACGTACGCTGATCAAGATGAGCAAGCCTATGGGCAGAAGCGACGATATGATGATCATCCGTGGTGTCAACGTATTCCCGTCCCAGATCGAGACTGTGCTGATCAAGGAAGGCTATTCTGTAAACTATCTCATCGAGGTAGACAGAGAACGCAATACAGACACGTTGGATGTTTCTGTAGAATTGACCCCGGAACAGTTCTCTGATACGGTAAAGGATCTGGCCAAGAAAGAAAAGGAACTGGCAGGAGCTATCAAGACCATGCTCGGCATCAGCCCCAAGGTGCATTTGGTTGCACCCAAGACCATTGCCAGAAGTGAAGGAAAAGCTGTCAGAGTAATCGATAAGAGAAAACTGCACGATTAAGAGAATGAGGTAGAGAGGAGGTTTTTCAATGAGTGTAAAGCAAATATCAGTTTTTATTGAGAATAAGAAGGGAAAGCTGGCAGAGGTGACCAGATATATTGCAGATCACAAAGTGAATCTGCGGGCGTTGTCTATCGCTGATACGCAGGATTTTGGTATTCTTCGTATTATTTGCGAAGACCCTGAGAAGGCAAATGAAGCATTGAAGGAAGGCGGCTATATTACTACCATTACCGATGTTCTGGCCACTGCTATCTCTGATGAACCGGGAAGCCTTGCGGCGATCCTGGAGGTGCTTTCTGAGGCAGGTGTTGTGGTAGAATATACCTATGCATTCTTGTCTGCAGTTAAGGGTGCTTACATGATCTTCCGTGTGGATGACAATCAGGCAGCTGCTGCGGCTCTTGCAGGTGCCGGCATCAAGACCGCTAATCAGGACGAACTGTTCTGAGCATAGCAGATATCAATGATTATAGATTTTCATACACATATTTTCCCAGATGAGATTGCATCTAAGGCAGTGAAAAACCAATTGGAGGTATAGTCATGATTACCAAAATTATATTTTTGATTATTTTCTTTGCGGTGATGGTTGGTGTGGGAATATATTCCAGAAAGCATGCAACCAATGTGAATGATTTTGTTCTGGGCGGAAGAAGCGTTGGCCCCTGGCTGACTGCGTTTGCTTATGGAACTTCTTATTTTTCAGCAGTTGTTTTTGTGGGCTATGCAGGACAGTTTGGATATAAATATGGCGTGTCTGCCACTTGGATCGGTATCGGGAATGCGATCATCGGTTCCCTGCTTGCATGGGTGATCCTAGGCAGAAGAACCAGAGTAATGAGTAAGCATTTGTCAGCAGCGACGATGCCAGATTATTTCGGAAAAAGATACGATTCCAATGCTCTTAGGATCGCCGCATCTGCGATTTCCTTTATTTTCCTGATCCCTTATACGGCATCTGTTTACAACGGTTTGTCCAGGTTGTTTGGAATGGCCTTTCACATTCCTTACTCCGTCTGTGTGATTACCATGGCGGTGTTGACCGGTGTGTATGTGATCCTGGGTGGCTATATGGCTACTGCAATTAATGATTTTATCCAGGGTATTATCATGCTGGGCGGTATTGTAGCAGTTGTTGCGGCGGTACTCAATGGTCAGGGCGGCTTCTATGAAGCTATCCGAAAGCTGTCGGAGATTGAGAGTGATGTGCCGTTGACATTAGGACAGAGGGGTGTATTTGCTTCCTTCTTCGGACCGGATCTGCCGAACCTGATCGGCGTTGTGGTTCTGACTTCTCTGGGAACCTGGGGACTTCCCCAGATGGTACATAAATTCTACGCGATCAAGGATGAGAAATCTATTAAGTCCGGTACGATCATTTCCACTTTCTTTGCGATTGTAGTTTCCGGCGGATGCTACTTCCTGGGTGGTTTTGGAAGACTGTTTGATTCACCGGCCATCTATTCTGAAACCGGAAGCATCATTTACGATGCTATCGTTCCCAGTATGCTTTCTACATTGCCGGATATCCTGATCGGTGTGGTTGTAGTGTTGGTGCTGTCAGCTTCCATGTCTACCCTGTCATCCCTGGTACTGACATCCAGCTCCACGTTGACTCTTGACCTGATCAAAGGCAATATTGTAAAAGACATGGATGAAAAGAAACAGCTTCTATGCATGAGAATCATGCTGGTATTCTTCGTCGTGATCAGCGTCGTGATCGCGCTGGATCCGCCCACCTTCATTGCGCAGCTGATGGGTATTTCATGGGGAGCGCTGGCAGGTGCATTCCTGGCACCTTTCATGTACGGTCTGTACTGGAAGGGTGTAACCAAAGCAGCTGTATGGGCAAGCTTTGCATGTGGTGTATTGCTGACTGTATCCAATATGTTCTTTAAATTTATTGCATCACCGATCAATGCAGGTGCGGTCGCCATGGTTGCAGGTTTGATCGTGGTACCCGTCGTGAGTATCTTTACACCGAAGATGGATAAGAAGAAAGTGGATGATGTCTTTGGCTGTTTAGAGGAAACAGTAGTGGTAAGCAGGA
Source organism: Acetatifactor sp. (assembly GCA_045532445.1). Classification (GTDB taxonomy): domain Bacteria; phylum Bacillota; class Clostridia; order Lachnospirales; family Lachnospiraceae; genus Acetatifactor. Next base: position 32,545 of record JAZSFW010000087.1, read on the forward strand.
AGAAGTCCATTGAAGAATAAGAGAAACTATGTATTATTGGAGGAAATAGCTATGATCACAAAAGCAATCATTTACACATCAAATGCTGGTCACACAGCAAGGTATGCCAAAATGCTTGGTGTAAAGACCGGTCTGCCGGTTTATACTGTAAAGGAAGCTTGCAGGAAGCTTGAAAAGGGCGCTGCTGTTATTTATATGGGCTGGCTGATGGCAAGTTCCGTGAAAGGCTACAAGGATGTTGCGAAGAAGTATCAGGTGAATGCCATTTGTGGAGTGGGACTTGGTCCCACAGGCTATCAGACTGAAGAGGTACGAAAAGCCAATGCATTGCCGGAGTCCCTGCCGTTGTTTACTTTGCAGGGAGGCATGGATAGGGACAAGCTTCATGGCATGAATAAGATGATGATCCAGATGTTTTTAAAGGTTTTGTTGGCAAAAACAGAAAAAACAGAAGAAGAAAAGGGCATGATCTATCTGCTGCAAAAGGGCGGGGATTATGTGAGTGAGGAGAACCTTTCGGCAGTGCTTGAGTGGTATGAGCAGAAATAAAGGGAGTAAAATACTGGATTGTTGATTTGAGGAATATGTTACAGCGCACCGGAATAATTTATAATAGGAGGTGCGTGGGAAATGTTTGACAAATGGAAAGTGGCAAAAGCCATAGCGATTCCACTGATCGGAGGCGCAGTGGTGGGACTTCTTACCGGCGGAGGAATGAGAGATTTGGGGATGATGAATCAACCGCCGCTGTCACCGCCGGGGTGGCTGTTCCCGATTGTGTGGACGATATTGTACACACTCATGGGAATTTCCTCTTATCTGATCTATGAAAACAGTACCGGAGACAAACGCAGGCAGGCGTTGTTTCTTTATGGAGTACAGTTGATTGTGAACCTGCTTTGGCCGTTCTTTTTTTTCACGCTGGAGTGGTATTTGTTTGCTTTTATCTGGTTGATCATGCTGTGGGTACTGATTTTTCAAATGATAAGACAATTTTCTGAGATATCTAAGATTGCAGCCTACATAAACATTCCTTACTTGCTTTGGGTGACCTTTGCGGGATATCTGAATCTGGGGATATGGTGGCTGAATCGGTGAGTAGGTAAAAATGGCAGATTCCTGCAGGAACTGCCATTTTTCAGTTCCTTTTTGGAAATTATATGGAACATGGGAATAAATTGTGATAAAATGAATTTATTAACCGGCTAAAGGAGTATGAGTGTGAACGTACAAAATGAAAAAAAGGGTATGAATATTAGTGTGAAATCATTTGTCACGGCGACTGTGATCATATTTATCCTGATGATTCTTACCTATTTGTTGACTTTTTTGATCCCCGGGGGAGAATATACAAGAATTCTGGATGAAAGCGGCAATCAGGTCATTGACAGCACCGTGGATTTCCGGAATATGGAAGGAGGAATTCCTTTCTGGAAATGGTTGTTGTCGCCTATACTGGTGTTGGGGGCAGAAGGCAATGGCTCTCTGATTGCAGTAATCCTTTTTCTGCTGATTATAGGCGGTGTGTTTAACAGTTTGGACAAGTGTGGGCTGATGCAGTATATGCTTGGGAAGATTACGTCCCGCTTTGGTCACAGTAAATACCGGCTTTTGGCTTTTGTGACATTGTTTTTTATGGCTATGGGTTCCTTTATCGGCTCCTTTGAGGAATGTGTTCCGCTGGTGCCTATAGTGGTTGCTTTAGCGGTCAGTCTTGGGTGGGACGCTTTGGTGGGTATCGGCATGAGTCTTTTGGCCATTGGCTGTGGTTTCGCTGCAGGCATCTGCAATCCCTTTACGGTTGGAGTGGCTCAGAAATTGGTGGGTTTGCCTATGTTTTCAGGCATGGGGTTCCGAACCCTTGGTTTTTTGTTGATTTATGGGGTGCTGCTATTGTTCTTGTACAAATACGCAAAGCGAATTGAGAAGCCCATGAGTATGGCAGAGGGAGCGATTGTTTTTCGGAAGGACAAAGCAATGGACAAGGGGCTGCTTTGCTTTGGCTCCATTTTGGGTGTGGGTATTCTGTTGGTCCTTAGCTCCGCTTTTGTAAGCTTCTTACAGGATTATACCATGATCATTGTAGCGGTGATGTTTTTCATGGCCGGAATCAGTGCCACCCTTGCATCAGGAATGCGTGCGGGCACTTTTTGGAGTACCTTCAAAGAAGGATTGCTTAATGTGATACCGGCTGTTCTCATGATCCTCATGGCCAATTCCATCAAATATACCATGGTGGAAGCGCACATTCTGGATTCTATCCTTCATGGTGCTGTGGAAGCTGCGCAGACACTTCCTTCCTGGGCTGTGGTTCTGTTTATTTATTTGTTGGTGCTTGCAATGAATTTCTTTATCCCCTCCGGTTCTGCCAAGGCATTTTTGCTTATGCCTCTGATCGCGCCCATCGCGCAGATGTTTGGCATTTCCGCACAGCTTTGTGTGGTGGCGTTTGCCTACGGAGATGGCTTTTCCAATGTCTTTTACCCGACCAACCCGGTATTGCTGATCAGTCTGGGGTTGGTGGATGTGGCTTATCCAAAATGGGTGAAGTGGAGCTGGAAGTTCCAAATGATCAATCTGCTGCTGACAAGCCTGATGTTACTTGCTGGACTTTCCATAGGGTACTGATAAATTTTTTTTTGAAAAATCATATATTTTTTGTTGCGAAATTTTCTGAGGTGTAATAAAATATACACGTAGATTTTTGGTGATAACAGCAAAGAATCGCATAGGATTCTGGTAAAGGAGAAAAATATGAAGCAAGATATGATCGTCATTCTTGACCTGGGCAGCACGGAGAATACCGTACTTGCGAGACAGATTCGTGATTTAGGTGTTTACAGCGAGATTCATCCCCACGATATTACCCTGGACGAGCTCAAGGCCTTGGACAATGTAAAGGGCATTATTTTAAATGGTGGAGAGAACAGAGTGGTTGATGGTGTAGCAGTAGAGGTTCGTCCGGAGCTTTACAGCTGTGGTTATCCCATTATCTCTGTGGACTATCCCGGTTCCAAATGTGAAAAGCAGTATAGTGTGCTTCCCAGTGACGATGTGTTGAAGGCGTTCCTTTTTGAGGAGTGCGGTGCACAGGCCAACTGGAATATGAAGAATTTTATAGAGGATCAGGTAGAATTGATCCGTAAGCAGGTGGGAGACAGAAAAGTTTTGCTGGCACTGTCCGGCGGTGTGGACTCCTCTGTTGTAGCAGCTCTTTTGATCAAAGCAATCGGCAATCAGCTTGTATGCGTACACGTAAATCATGGTCTCATGCGTAAGAATGAGTCTGAAAGTGTTGTGGAAGTATTCCGCAATCAGCTCCATGCAAACCTGATTTATGTGGATGCGACAGAGAGATTCTTAGGAAAGCTTGAGAACGTAGCTGATCCGGAAGAGAAGCGTAAGATCATCGGCTCTGAGTTTATCCGCGTATTTGAAGAAGAAGCCAGAAAGCTGGAGGGAATCGATTTCCTGGGTCAGGGAACCATTTACCCCGATATCATCGAGAGCGGTACCAAGACTGCAAAGATGGTAAAATCTCACCACAATGTAGGCGGGTTGCCTGAGGATCTTAAGTTTGAACTGGTAGAGCCTTTGAAGCAGCTGTTTAAGGATGAAGTACGTGCCTGCGGCGTGGAGTTGGGTCTTCCTGCTACCATGGTATATCGTCAGCCTTTCCCCGGTCCCGGACTTGGAGTTCGCTGCCTGGGCGCGATCACCAGAGACAGACTGGAAGCAGTAAGAGAGTCCGATGCGATTCTGAGAGAAGAGTTTGCCAAAGCCGGTCTGGATAAGAAAGTATGGCAGTATTTCACTGTAGTGCCTGATTTTAAATCCGTTGGTATGAAGAACCACGCAAGATGTTTTGAATATATGGTGATCATCCGTGCGATCAATACGATTGATGCTATGAGTGCATCTATTGAGCGTGTAGATTGGGATATCCTTCAGAAAATCACAGATAGGATATTGGCAGAAGTGGAAAATGTCAACAGAGTGTGCTTTGATATGTCTCCTAAGCCGCCTGCAACGATTGAATTCGAATAATACTAACTGGCTTGCAAGTGTCCGAAAATCCTTGTGTTTTCGGGCACTTTTGCAAGCAATGTGTTATTGATGCCAAATTGATACAGTTTTCTAAAAAAATCTTGACAAGTTTTTTTATTTGTGTTTATAATAAATCTAATTTCATATTCATGTGATTTGATGAAGAAAAGCAATGATAAGAAGAAGTAGCACAGAGGGAATCATACAGAAAGTAGCCGGTTGATGAGAGGCGCATGTGAAGCTTTGTGTGAATACATCTTTGAGCTTCGCACCAAATTCCGCAGAAAGTGCGGATAGTAGGCTGCGACGGTTCCTGCATCCGTTAACGTGCTAGAGTATAAACCGCAAGGTCGTACTTGAAGAGGTAGACAGTGTGAGCTGTTTATAAACATTAGGTGGTATCGCGAGATAATTAGACTCTCGTCCTTTTGAAGGATGGGAGTTTTTTGTGTTCATGAACACTGTAAATACAGTAGCATTCATTGGTTGTCTTTATCTCACTGGAAGTGAAAGAAATAATCAGTTTGCAAGAGGAATAGAACCTCGGAAAGGAAGAAAAAATGACAACCAACGAAACAATCAAACAACAGGTAAAACACCAGATGCGTATTATCAAGCAAGGAGCAGCGAATTTGGTGGGAGAAAAGGAACTGGAGACAAAATTGGAGAATAGCATTCTCACAGGTAATCCACTTACTATAAAATTTGGTATGGATCCCAGTGCTCCGGATATTCACATAGGGCATGCGGTAGTGCTTCGTAAGTTAAAGCAATTACAGGATATGGGGCATACAATTGTGATTATTATTGGTGATTTCACCGCTAAAATTGGGGACCCAACAGGAAGATCAAAGGGACGCAAAGCCATGACAGAGCAAGAGGTATTGGTGAATGCCCAGACATATCAGAAACAGATTTTTCACATATTGGATCGGGAGAAAACCCAAGTACGCTACAATGGGGAATGGTTGGAGCAACTACAACTTGATGAGGTGTTGAAATTAGCATCAACTATTACAGTAGCAAGAATGTTGGAACGAGATGACTTTGAGAATCGTTTCCACAACAATGTTCCCATTGGTCTTCATGAGTTCTTTTACCCATTGATGCAGGCGTATGATTCGGTGGTGCTGGAAGCAGATTTGGAACTTGGAGGAACGGATCAGACTTTTAATATCCTAATGGGAAGAAGCCTTCAGAAAGGTATGGGGATGGAGCCGCAGGCGGCATTATTTATGCCGATTTTGGAGGGTATCGACGGAGTGGAGAAGATGAGCAAGAGTTTGGGGAATTACATCGGCATTCATGAGGATGCTAAGACAATGTTCCGTAAGGTCATGCAGATACCGGATTTTATCATTATTAAATACTTTGAATTGACTACGGATATTCTACCGGAGGAGTTGGATGAGATAAAGGCCGCTTTGGAAGCTGGGCAAAATCCCAAGGAGAGTAAGCTTTTGTTGGCCAGAACCGTTACGTCCCTATATCACACACCGGAGGAAACTGCAGCAGGAGAAAGATTCTTTGAGGAAGCATTTACTAAAAAGGAGATTCCACAGGAGGTTGAAAGCCTTGAAATTGTGGCAAAGCAGAAAAATCTGTTTGATTGCCTTGTGCCGTTTGTAGAGAGTGGATTGGTGAGTAGCGGAAGCGAATTTCGAAGACTGGTTGTACAGGGTGGAGTTCGCAAAAATGGTACTCCCGTTACTGGTATGGAAGATTCTATTGAGGATGGTGATGTGCTCCGTATTGGTAAGAAGAAATTCGTGAAATTGATATTTGTTTAATTGATGAGGTGAAGTAAAATGGAAATAAGAAGATTTCAATCAGAAGATTTGTGTTGCCTGAGTATCAAGGCAAAGGAATCGGTAAACAAATTATCCAAACTAAACCCCCTTGTAAGTATTCTGTTTTCAAGGTATAATAATTCTGTTGACGCAGAATAAAGCCTGTTGCGCAGGATTTGCACTGCTGGTGGAGTGCCATTATACTGGGAGCCATGGAGTGAAAAGAAAATGCCCATGTGTGGCGCTTCCTTTTCTGCACACAAGGACTTATATCGAATTGCCAAAAAAGATTTAGGAGTATTTAAATGATTGAAAAAATAATAAGTATAACAAACGACGCACTTTATAGTTATGTGCTGATTATCCTTCTTGTGGCGGGCGGTATTTATTTTACCGTTCGAACCGGATTTGCTCAATTCAGACTTTTGGGACAGCAGTTTAAGACCGTGACTGAGAAAAGCGGCAAAAAAGGTGTTTCTTCTTTTCAGGCACTGATGGTATCTACTGCATCGCGCGTGGGGACCGGAAATATTATCGGTGTTGCAACGGCGCTTTGTGTAGGAGGCTTTGGCAGTGTTTTTTGGATGTGGGTTATTGCCATAATCGGTGCGGCAACGGCTTTTGTGGAAAGTACGCTGGCGCAGATATTTAAAAAACGCGGCAGTGAAGGCTGTTACGGCGGTCCTGCGTATTACATTGAGGCAGCAACAAAGCGGAAAGGAATCGCAAGCATCTTTTCAGTGTTTTTGATCCTGACCTACGGTATTGGCTTTAACATGTTGGCCTCATACAATTTGCAGTCCACCTTTTCGACATATCACTTTTATGATCAGACATATACACCCTGGATAATCGGAGCGGTAACCGCGCTGCTTGTTGGTTACTGTCTGATCGGAGGCGGTAAAAGAATCATATCGGTCACGAGCTTTTTGGTACCGATAATGGGTGCAATCTATATCATTGTTGCGCTGGTGATCACAATGATAAACATAAGGGTATTGCCCGAAGTATTTCGGCAGATATTTGCGGGTGCATTTGATTTCAAGGCCATATTCGGCGGTTTCGGCGGTTCGTGTATTATGTACGGTATCAAACGAGGATTGTTCTCAAACGAGGCGGGTGTGGGTTCTGCGCCCAATGCTGCGGCTTCTGCCGATGTTTCTCATCCCGCAAAGCAGGGTCTGGTGCAGGTGCTGTCCGTATTTATAGATACGTTGCTCGTATGTACGGCAACTGGATTGATGTGTATGACTTCAGGTGTTACACCACCTGCAAACAGTGATCAGGCAGCAATGTATGTACAGGAAGCACTTGGAGCAACACTTGGAAGCGCAGGTCCTGTCTTTGTTACAGTGGCAATGATATTGTTTGCCTTTACTACCTTGCTTGGCAACCTTTATTATGTGGACAAAGCAATCAATTATCTGTTTGGGAAAGAGCCTTCAAAGGCTTTCAGAAATGTTTGTTATGTAATAGCAGCGCTTCTTATTTTTCTCGGAGCGGGACTTAGTGCCGACTTGCTTTGGGGAATAGCAGATATTATGATGGGCGGCATGACGATCATAAATATTCCTGTCATAATATATCTGGGAAAGTATGCTGTAGCTGCTCTTAAGGATTATGAGAAAAAGCTTAAAAATGGTGGGGAAATCTCCTTTCAGTCAAGTGATATCGATTTGCCTTACGAAACGGAGTATTGGAACGGTATTTTTTGAGGTGGATCAGGCATCTAATTTAATAAGAAAAAGAGTGTTGGAGTGAAAGAGATTCGGATAGGGGATAAGGTGATTGTGGAGGCTGTGGTGTAAGATCGTATCACAAAAAAGCTTGCCCGAGTAGACATAATAATATTGGTAAAGTGGTTGACTTGCGTTCATATTAGTGGGCGCAAGTCATTGCTTTTCCTGAAAAAAACAGAAGGAAAAATGCGGGAAGACTCATCACATCAATTTTTGTCTATGATTCAAACGGTTTTTTCTTGATTTGCCAACAGTACAAAAGTATAATACAAGTAGAATTTTACATGGAGGTGAGATGATGATAATTAGTGCAAGTCGGCGAACTGACATCCCGTCATATTATTCGGAGTGGTTTTTTAACAGGCTAAAAGCGGGATATGTATATGTTCGTAATCCAATGAATCCTCATAGGATCAGCGAAGTGTCATTATCTCCTGATGTTGTGGATGGGATTGTTTTCTGGACTAAAAATCCGACACCCATGTTGGACCGTCTGTATGAATTGAGATACTATACATATTACTTTCAGTTTACACTGACTCCATATGGAGTAGATGTGGAAAAAAACCTTCCATCTAAGAATGACTTGATCATACCGGCATTCCAAAAACTTTCCTCTTGCATAGGTAAGGAGCGTGTGGTATGGCGGTATGATCCGATACTGCTAAATGATAAATATACGGTGCAATATCATAAGGAATATTTTCGAATGTTCTGTGATAGACTTGCAGATTACACTGAGAAATGTACCATAAGCTTTCTTGATCTATACAAAAACATACAACGTAGTATTACGCCCCTTGGTATTCGTCCACCGTCTTTTGAGGAGGCGGTGGAGTTGGCGGCTTGTTTTGCTGAGATTGCGAAGGAACACGGTATTTATATCGATACCTGCGCTGAAAATATGGAACTTAACAAATATGGTATTGGGCATGCCAGTTGTATTGACCGTCGTCGTTTCGAACGTATTGGGAAATATATGCTTGATGTCGAGCGAGATAAAAATCAGCGTGCGGCTTGCGGTTGTGTTTCGAGTATAGATCTCGGAGCATATAATACCTGTAAAAATGGTTGTGTCTATTGTTATGCAAATTTCAATCATACTCTTGTGAACGATTGCTGTTGTAAACATGATCCAACCTCTCCCTTATTGTTTGGTAAGGTATCTGAAGAAGATATTATTAAACCGAGAGACATGAAATCGCTTCGGGATTGTCAATTGAAATTGTTTTGATGTGGGGGTAGTGGAGGCTTATTGCATAAATCAGACGCATTGCTATCGTATGATAAGAAATGCTTTACATTATTCATCTTGATATGGTAAAATATATAAAAATAAATCTGCGCAAGCAGATCATGAAAGGAGAGCAAATAAAATGACTGTGAGATGTGAGGTAACCGCAATGTAAAACTGCATATGTCGGTACAAGTTGATTCTGAGGTGTTATGACCTCTTGATTGTTGTGCCGTTTTAAGTAACCTTTCGTGAATACAGACCAATGGTTGTAGCACACTTGAGGGTGTGTTATTTTTATACCCAAAATCAGCCGCCGGGAGTACCGCACTAAGGATGCTTTCAGCGGCATTTTTGCGCCCTTCTTTTGGGTTGATTGAGAAAGGAGATATATTTATTTTTAACAAAAAACAAGATAGTGGAGGAAATAGAAATTGAATTTGAAAGATTACGGTTTTATACCAAATATGATGCCGGAACTGGTACAAGGGATTCCGGCAAGGATTACTGCAGTTCATAAAGAAAGATATGACTTAGTCAGCGAGTATGGTGAGGGATTTGGAAGACTGAAAACCAAGGAATATTTCGGGGGATGTGAAGAATTTCCTACAACCGGGGATTTTGTACTCATAAATTATAATCCAAGCGGTGACAGTCAGATTATTAAGACCCTGCCCAGAAGGACTTTCTTCTCCCGTAAAGATCCTACGCCGGGGCGTGGAGAACAGGCAGTTGCAGCAAATTTTGATTATGTGTTTATCATGCAGTCTTTAAACCAGGATTTTAATACAAAGCGCATGGAACGATACTTAACCCTGGCGTGGCAGTCAGGGGCAGCTCCGGTGGTGGTGTTGACGAAAGCAGATTTGTTGGAGGATTATAGCGAATATGTTCGAATGGCAGAAAGGACGGCAGTAAGTGTGCCGGTACATGCGGTCAGCGCGATAACCCGAGAGGGAATGGATTGCCTGAAAGAATATGTGTTGCCGGGCAAGACAATTGTATTCTTAGGCTCTTCCGGAGTGGGAAAGTCCAGTCTCGTAAACGCGCTGGCAGGAGAAGGGATTATGGTGACCAATGAAATTCGTGAAGATGACAGTAAAGGCAGGCATACTACTACTCATAGACAGCTGATTCTTTTGAAAAGTGGCGCAATGATCATTGACACTCCCGGTATGCGGGAGCTGGGCATGTGGGATGTCTCGGTAGGACTTGGAGAAGCATTCGCTGATGTGGAGCAGTTTCTTGGAAGGTGCAGATTTCATGATTGTAAACATCAAACAGAGCCCGGCTGTGCGGTGAAAGAAGCCATTGCAAATGGAGAGCTGTCAAAGGAACGCTGGGAAAGTTATTGTAAACTTGGAAATGAAGCAAGGTATTCCGATGACAAAGGTGGATTTTTACGCCAAAAGGAGATGAAGAAAAAGGAAATAGCTAAGTTCAGTAGACAAAGGAAGTCAGCTGATGAAAAGAGATGGGATGAGTTATTGTACCAATGCCATTAAGTTTATAACACAAATTGCTAAGTTGAGGGAAATCGCTTTGGATTTCCCTTTTTGATGTCTCGTTATTTTTGATTTTTCCATGCTTTTAGTAATAATTGTACTTGTTTTATGAGTAAGAGTATAGTACAATAGAAGAAGAACATTTGTTCTGATTTGAGGTGGAGGTACTTTTATGGATAAGTTACGTATAAAAGTAATCATGGAACAATATGACGCAATTGTTCATAAAGATGAAGAATATAATATTGAATTTTGGTACGCAAGAGAATTGATGCAGCTCTTAGGATATGAACGATGGGAAAATTTTGAGAAAGTAGTTAATCGTGCGATGAATTCTTGCGAGGCAAGCGGCATCAATATATCAGATCATTTTCGTGAGGTTACGAAAATGATAGGAACTGGTAAAGGTGCACATAGACCGATTAGGGATTATATGCTTACAAGATATGCATGTTATTTGATTGCGCAAAACGGTGATCCGAAGAAAGAAGAAATTGCATTTGCTCAAAGTTATTTTGCGACTCAAACAAGAAAACAGGAATTAATTGAAGAGCGAATTGCTTATATTGAACGTACAGAAGCCAGGGGCAGATTGCGGGAATCCGAAAAGCGATTATCACAAAATATTTATGAAAGAGGTGTAGATGATGCAGGATTTGGACGTATTCGTTCAAAAGGGGATACTGCGCTATTTGGTGGCAAATCCACAATGGACATGAAAAAGAAATTAGGAGTGGGTAATAATCGCCCGTTAGCTGATTTTCTTCCCACACTAACAATCGCTGCAAAAAATCTGGCTACAGAAATGACAAATTATAATGTGGAGGAAAAAGATTTACAGGGAGAAGCTTCTATTACCATAGAGCATATACAAAATAATTCTACTGTCCGTGACATGCTGGGACAGAGAGGAATCAAACCTGAAGATTTACCGGCTTCAGAAGATATAAAGAAATTGGAACGTCGGGTAAAATTTCAGGAGAAGAAACTTGCAGCCCAATCGGCCAAACTACCTGAGCATAATTCAATACAGTAATTGAAAATTATATAAATATGAAACTAATGTGTTTTGGAAATATAATAAAGTGACATGTTTAGGTTTTGCGTGGTATCAGACGGAAATAGTATTGAAATCTAAGGAGCACAATAATGAACATTGGATTAGAAAAATTAGATTATCAATTCAAATATAAGCCATTACTAATCGGCGGTAAAGCAATGGAATACTATGAATTACGAAAGGCTGGAGCTGATATTGATTTAGTAGTACATCCTGTCGATCATGAAGTATTAGTGGAAAAATATCCCTCAAATATCAAAGATTTGTATGGTGACATAGGTGTTTGTGAATTTGGCTTCGAAATATGGAATCAAATCTGTACTTTTGATTATCAGTATTTGAAAGTAAATGCAATTGAAGAAGAAAACTATCTTGTTATTTCATTGGAAAGGCTTCTTTTTTTGAAAGCATTAGCAATGGAAATCCCCAAATATCATAAGGATTTGGAGCTGGTGGTAAAAAAGGTTTTAGATAAGGCATATGAGAATTATTAAACTGCAATTTGTCCGGTTAAGAGTAAATTGAAAACGCAAAAAAGAGCCTCGTCCATTTTTCAAGAATGGGCGGGAATTCCAGGAGGAGTGCATGAAAGCTATCATTACTGATTTAGACAGAACATTGCTTCATACAGACAAAAGTGTATCCAAATACACCATAGCAGTTCTCAAGAAATGCCATGATCATGGGATTTTGATTATGGCTGCAAGCGCAAGACCTATAAGAGATGTTCAGATGTACAATGAATTGATCAGCTTTGATGCCATAACTGCCACAAACGGAGCTGTGGTTTCACTCCCTCAAAAGCTATTGGAGTTTGGAATCTCATGTGAAAGTGGTGAAAAAATATTGTCTGCTATTTTACCTTACCCGGATGTGTTCCTTTCCATAGAGACAAGCAAGGGGCTGTATTCAAATAAAGATTTCCCTGAGTGGGAACCGGTAGTTTATGATAAGTTCCCAGTATTGCCGGAGAACGTCATTCTCTATAAAATACTGGCAAGCAGCCAGCACAAACTGCTATACGATTGCCTCGAAACCACTTTGACCGATGACGTGTACCATACCATCGCCAATAATGATCTTATCCAGATAATGAGCCATGAGGCTACAAAATGGAATGGTATCAAGCATATGCTCTCTTATTTTAATGTTTCTTTGAATGATGCAGTATATTTTGGTGATGATAATGACGACGTAGAACCTATAAAAAACTGCGGATTGGGTATAGCCGTGTCCAACGCCATACCTTCTGTTCTTAACGTGGCAGATCGGATTGTTGATAGCAATGATTTAGATGGTGTGGCTAAGTTTATAGAGGAGAACATACTTTAACACAAAGATTGGAGAGTATGCCTTAAACAGATTAACGTATTCTTGGGATATGAATATCATTTTGGAGAAGGTATAATGGGAATATATCGGAGGTGATTGCAATGAAATATGAGAATGGTAAAGATATTTTCCCAGAACGTCTACTGAAGCAAATACAAAAGTATGCTGCTGGAAAATTAGTTTATATCCCTTCAATGGAGCAAAAGAAAGATTGGGGTGAATCCACAGGATACAGAAAATATCTTCTCAAAAGAAATCATGATATCAGACTGAAATTTCGAAATGGAGTTACTATAGAACAGTTGGCTGATGAATATCACCTTTCATACGAGACAATTAGAAAAATTGTATATTCAAAAAAGGAGGTATTCATAATGGAGTACAAAAGCACATTATCATCAGCGATAGGTTATGCCAGAAACGGAAAGCTTGAAGACTGGATTCATGCTTATCTTTTATCAGACGGCCACAACAAAGAATTTTCAGATGGTCTCAAGTTGTTTGACCGGTATTTCTTAGGACCAGTCAAAATGCCGCTGTCACTGTTTAAGCGTTGTTGTGGACCGGAAGAAGATATGAAATGGGTAGTTCCCCAAGATAACTTTGAAAAGAAAGTAAAAGAGCTTGAAAATGTTATTGCGGTTGAAAAGGATATGCCACCGCTAATCGTGCATTACGTTGAAGGCAAGTTCGAGCTTAATGACGGAAATCACAGATTAGAAGCATATTCACGTTTGGGGATAAATGAGTATTATGTAATTGTTTGGATAACCGAAAAAGAAGAATATGCTACATTTATGGAGAAATACGCAAAATATTTGGAATAGGAATTTGACTGAAATTCCTAGCATGCCGGTTGATGAGGATTTGAAAATCGTAAAAATTCCAAAACATGAGTATGCAATTTTTGAAACGAAGCGTTGTGAATCACCTGATGATGAATGGGCAACACTTATGAAAAAGATTGTTTCTGAATGGATGCCTAATAGTAACTATGTGTTAGCAGATCATCCGCAGATAAACAAGCAGTATTTCGCCAAAAACTACGATAAACGATATATAGAAGTTTGGATTCCTATAGAAAAGAAATAGCGCTTATGTGCCGTCTGTGTTTGTGCAGGCGGCATTTTCTATAGAAACAGTCCAACTTGTAAATAGATGAATTACAGATTTATAAAAGTGGTTAATTATAGCTATCTTATATCGCAATTCCTAATTTGCTTGATTTTCTCATCCATTGTTTGATGATATAATCATATCAGATCGAACAGCTGCTCTTTCTTGCTCAAATAAAAGAAGAAAGGAATGGAAATATGTTTACATTTGGACAACGATTAAAAAAATTACGTCAGGAACAAGGCTTTTCTCAGAGTTATCTGGCTGAAAATATTGGTGTCTCCATTCAGTCAGTATCAAATTGGCAATGTGATACCACCATGCCGGATTTTTCACAAATTGTTCCGCTGGCAAGTATATTAGGTGTTTCAACGGTT
>JAZSFW010000113.1:0-8258 GCA_045532445.1 Acetatifactor sp.
AAAATCAACATTTACAATATCCCCTTCCTTAATATCATCTGCAGCCTCTTTGCATTCAATAATAGGAAGTCCTATATTAATGGCATTTCTGTAGAAGATTCTTGCAAATGTCTCAGCAATTACACAGCTTACACCTGCTGCCTTAATTGCGATAGGTGCATGCTCTCTTGATGAACCGCATCCGAAGTTCTTATCAGCAACAATAATATCGCCTTTCTGTACTTTCTTCACAAAATCCACATCAATATCTTCCATACAGTGAGTTGCAAGCTCAGCAGGATCGGAAGAATTCAAGTATCTAGCGGGAATGATAACATCAGTATCTACATTGTCCCCATATTTAAAAACGGTTCCTTTTGCGTTCATAATCGTTTCCTTTCTACATTTCAAGTTCATAAGGGCTGGAAATCTTTCCGGTAAGCGCACTTGCAGCTGCCACAGCCGGACTTGCCAGATAAATCTCACTGTTGATATGACCCATACGTCCTACAAAGTTACGGTTGGTGGTAGAAACACACTTTTCGCCTTCTGCCAGTACGCCCATATAACCGCCAAGACAAGGCCCACAGGTAGGTGTGCTGACAATTGCTCCTGCCTCAATAAAGGTCTTAAGCAGCCCCTCTTCCATTGCCTGCAAGTATATAGCCTGAGTCGCAGGGATCACGATACAGCGCATGCCCTCTGCAATCTGCTTTCCTTTAAGTACCTTTGCAGCAATGCGAAGATCATCCAGTCTTCCATTAGTACAAGAACCGATGACAACCTGATCGATCTTGATATCTTCTGTGATCTCATCGATGGTATGGGTGTTTTCCGGCAAATGGGGGAAAGCGATGGTGGGACGCAGGGTACTTAAATCAATGGTATACTCTTCATCATATACCGCATCCTCATCAGCCTCAAAAATCCGATAAGATCTGGTGGAATGCTCTTTCATGTATTCCTCAGCCAGTGCATCTACCGGGAAAATACCATTCTTACCACCGGCTCCGATGGCCATATTGGCAATGGTAAAACGATCATCCATAGAAAGATTGGCAATCCCCTCTCCCACAAACCACATGGATTTGTACAGTGCACCGTCCACACCAATCATACCGATAATGTGAAGGATCACATCCTTACCGCTCACCCACTTGTCAGGCTTTCCTACAATATTAAATTTAATGGCACTGGGCACCTTAAACCATGCCTTACCGGTAGCCATACCGGCAGCCATATCCGTACTTCCCACACCGGTTGAAAAAGCGCCAAGTGCGCCATATGTACAAGTATGAGAGTCCGCACCGATGATCACGTCTCCTGCCACGGTCAGACCTTTCTCAGGAAGCAGCGCATGCACAATACCCATCTGACCCACTTCGAAATAATTGGTGATCTCATTGCGTCTTGCAAACTCTCTTACACATTTGCAGTGTTCGGCTGATTTGATATCTTTATTGGGCACAAAATGATCCGGTACCAGTGCGATCTTGTCCTTATTGAACACACCGTTTACCTTCATTTTCTCCATTTCTTTAATTGCTACGGGGCTTGTTATATCATTTCCCAGCACAAGATCAAGATTCGCTTCGATCAGCTGACCGGCTTCTACTTTCGAAAGACCGGCAGCAGCAGCCAGAATCTTCTGTGTCATAGTCATTCCCATATTGGTTTCCTCCTAGTTATACTTTCGTACTATCTTATCACATTTACTTCCGTCTTTCAATTGTTTTTTACACTGCTCTTTTTTCGATAAATGATCACAAAGCAGACCAAATGCGCCAGGAATGTGATGATCCAGCTAATTGGATAAGACCAGTAGAGACATTCCAGGGTCTGTATTTGCCGAAATACAACCATAACCCAGAAGACGCGAAATGCACAGGTTCCTGCCAGTGCAACCAACATAGGCATGACTGAATAACCCATTCCACGTAACGACCCTACTACGACCTCCATCATACCACACAAAAAGTATGTGGTACAGACAATTCCCACACGAAGTATACCAATACGGATCACGTCCTGCTCCGTAGAGTATAAAAGCAATAATTTATCAGCAAACAGATACATACAGCTTCCAATGATCGCCCCAATCACCACCACCAAGATCTCACCGCGTACCAGGATTTTACCAATTCTTTTGAATTTATGAGCTCCATAATTTTGACTGGTAAAACTAAGGGTCGTCTGATAAATGGAATTAATTGCTGTATAAACGAAACCGCCCAGATTGGCTGCAGCGGTATTGCCAGCCATAACAACAGAACCGAAGGAATTCACTGAAGACTGTATCAACACATTGGATATGGAAAAAAGCATGCTTTGCAGTCCTGCAGGCACACCGATTTTTAACATTTGCAGCAATGTTTTCTTCTGAATCTTAAGTTCCTTTCGTTTCAGCTGATAATCACTCTCTGTTTTAACCAGGCATCTGAGTACCAGCAAGGCTGACACAGTCTGGGACGCAATGGTTGCCAGAGCCATATTAGTTATACCCATATGAAAAACAAGCACAAAAATCAGATTAAGTCCCACATTGATCACACCGGCAAAGGTTAAGAAGTACATGGGTCTCTTGGTGTCTCCCACTGCCCTCAAAACAGCACTTCCAAAGTTATAAACCATAGAAGCAGGCATACCGCAGAAATAAATTCTCATATAAAGAATCGATTGTCCGATCACATCCTCCGGTGTCCCCATAAGCCGAAGAGCCGGACCTGCCAGAGCAAAGCCGATCAAGATCAACGCTACACCACTGACAAATGCTGTTGCAACAGCGGTATGTACCACATCCTTTAATTGTTCCTTTTTACCTGCACCGTAGGCTCTGGCGGCCAATACGTTGGCCCCCACCGACAAGCCGATAAACAGATTGGTCATCAGAGTAATCAGAGAGCTTGTACTTCCTACCGCAGCCAAAGCCTCACTTCCTGCAAACCGGCCAACCACAACAATATCCGCAGCATTAAACAATAACTGTAAAATTCCTGAAAGCATCAGGGGAATTGCAAAAGAAAGCATTTTGCGAAGCAATGGACCGTTGCACATATCCATCTCATGTATACCTCGCCTGCCTTTAGATCTAACGAACATGAAACCAATCCTCCTTTATAAGGTCTACGTAAATTAAGAAATATAAAAAGGATAGCCATAGAACTTGTTAGCTACCTTCATAATATCCCAAGAACTATAAAAGGTCAAATGCCATAATTTCATGCTTGCCATAACCTCAGGTTATATATTATACTATGTGTACAGGGGAAATCTCAGCTTTTCCATAACCCGAGCTTTTATACCTTATCAAATACTTATATTACGAGGTGTCCTATGAATCAATCCTTAAATCATTATTATATTTTTTATACCGTTGCAACCCATCGCAGCTTTTCCGCTGCAGCAAAAGAGCTGTTTATCAGCCAGCCGGCAGTCAGCAAGGCCGTAAGCAAATTAGAGGACGAGCTTTCGACCCAGCTTTTTCACCGCACCAGCAAGGGCGTTTTTTTGACTGATTCCGGCGAAGTTTTATATAAACAGCTACAGATCGCTTTTCAAGCGATTAAAAGCGGAGAAGAACAGCTTCGAAAGACCGAGGCAATGGATACCGAGAAGCTGTCCATCGGCACCAGCAGTACTCTTTGCAAATATATACTTCTGCCCTATTTAAGAAAATTTATCCCCCAAAATCCTCATGTCAAGATTAGCATTTCCTGTATCAACGGACCGGAAATTATTGAGGGGCTGGAAAACGGTTCCATTGATTTTGGTATTATGGGCGAGACTGATAAGGTCCCTTTTCATCCAATCCGAAATATCAACAACGGCTTTGTCTGTACTGCAACTTACCTGAATAAAATGAGAAAGCAAGCCTATGCCTCCGGCAACCCCTTTCTGGCAGACAGTGACCTGTTTGCTTACGCAACCCTGCTTCTGCTCACCCCCAATAACCTTACGAGACAATATCTGGACAGATACATGGAGGCAAACCAGCTGACTGCCGGCCAGATTATTGAAATGACAAGCATGGATCTTTTGATTGAGTTTGCCAAGACGGGGCTTGGGATTGCCTGGGTCATTCAGGACTACGTGGAAAAAGAGTTAGAAGAAGGCACCCTGGTGCTTCTTTCTACCAGAGTGCCTATTCCATCCAGAAAAATCGGGATCACCTATGCTTCTAA
The DNA here is from genome assembly GCA_045532445.1 of Acetatifactor sp. Lineage (GTDB taxonomy): Bacteria > Bacillota > Clostridia > Lachnospirales > Lachnospiraceae > Acetatifactor. Next base: position 4,161 of record JAZSFW010000113.1, read on the forward strand.
TGCCACCATGAGCCATGCCATGGAACGTTTCCTGCAAGGCTTTGACCTTTAATTGTTTATACTTACCCTTGCGCCGTCTTGTTGATGCAAAGGCCATATAGTAGTAACCTTAAATAAGTCGCCATCTGCCTCCAGGATCAATCTTCCATTCTGCAGCTCTGTAAAGCTTTTTGCAATGGCAAGACCAAGACCGCTGCCTTCTGTGTTACGCGAGGAATCACCTCTGACAAAGCGGTCTGTCAGCTCCCTGGGATCCACCAAAATCTCCTGAGCTGAGATATTCTTCAATGTAACGATCAAGTTATTAGGATCCTTTTGAGCCTTTACATAGACTCTAGTACCGGACAAAGCATATTTTGCAATATTTCCAAACAAATTTTCATAGATCCGAAATGTCTTCTGACTGTCAAGGGGCAGGATGATCTTTTCCTCCGGCAGCGTCATACGCACCTCGAGCCCAGCTTCCTCCAGCTTATCCGACATCTCTAACTGGGCTTGTTTCAGCAAATTTAAAATGTCCACGTCCATGATATTCAGATTCACGTTCTTTGAGGCAGCCTTACTGATCTCAAACAGATCCTCAATCAATAATTTCAGACGCATAGACTTGCGTTCCAAGGTATCCAGATAATCCTTTCGCTGCTTTTCTGTGATCTTTTCTTCCTTCAGCAGATTAACATAGGTAATGATGGCTGTCAAGGGAGTCTTTAAATCATGGGACACATTGGTGATCAGCTCTCCTTTCATCCGCTGGCTCCTTACTTCTTCCTCCACAGCGCTTTTAAAACCCTTCTGAATCTGTAAGATTTCCTGCCGAAATGGTTCAAACACCCCCAAATCCTCCGGAATTGGCACATTCAGATTGCCCTTTCCGATCTCATTGGTGACAGACAATAATTGCTCATAGTTTCTTTCCAGCTTACTGATTGTTTTGTGCAGAAAATAATATAGTACCAGCGAATAGAGCACTACCAGGATATAGCCTGCAATCCAGGCAAAGCTTGCAATCCAGACAGAGCTTGCAAGGAAAAGCACCACTCCATTAATCAATACCACTTTCAGGATCAGATTTTGTTTGAGATTTTTCTTCATTCTTTTTCCTCATTCTTTATTGCCGGTCAATCTTGTAACCCACTCCCCAGACCACCTTCAGATATTTGGGGTTCTTGGGGTCTAATTCAATTTTTTCCCGGATATTGCGGACGTGTACCATAATGGTATCCGTATTGATCGCCTTCTCATTCCAGATCCGCTCATAGATCTCTTCTGCCGAAAAAACTCTTCCGGGATTCTTGATCAAAAGCTGCACAATCTTAAACTCCATGGGAGTCAGCTTTACAAGCTCACCATCCACTGTCACTTCTACCGTGTCCTCATTTAACTCTAAGCCGCCAATGGTATGTACATGATCGTTTTTTCCTTCCTCATTCACTGCTGAGAGATATTTGGAATATCTGCGTAAATGGGAATTGACCCTTGCCAAAAGCTCCAGCGGGGTAAAGGGTTTGGTCACATAATCGTCTGCCCCCATATTTAAGCCCATGATTTTATCCACCTCTTCTGATTTGGCAGAAAGCATGATCACGGGAAATTCATGCTGCTGCATACGGAGCCTCATCAACATGGTCACACCATCCATCACAGGCATCATAATATCTACGATCGCCAGATGAATTTCGTTTTGTGCGATAATGTCCAGTCCCTCTTTGCCGTTTGCTGCCTTATATACTTGATAGCCCTGATTGCGCAGGTAGATTTCAATTCCGTCTCTGATTTCTTTGTCATCTTCCACGATTAACACATGATACTCTCTTTCCAAAATACCGGCCTCTCTTTTCTGTAGACTTTTTATGCAGACAATAAATTATCGCTACATTTGTCTACGGTAACTACTTTTTTAATTATAGTATAAGGGATAGGACGAAAAAATAACAGCAGAAAAAATGAAAGAATTTCTAAAGAAAAACTTAGAAATAGCCAAAAGCCCGGTCAGATTGACTACAGGCTTTTGGCATAACAGGTTGTTCTTATCTATGTGGTGCGCAAAAGGCGCCAGCAAAATATAAACCCAGATCAATCTTCCTTGTGACATTTTTTACATATAAGGAAGAAGTCATTCTTACTCCTCTATTCAAATATTTATCTTTATTAAATTTATAATGAGCTTTTGCAACAGATTTTAACTGCTTGGACTTCACAAAATACATTGACTCACAAGAATAATCGGTTAATTCACTTGTAGAAAACGGATATCCATATCTCCATTTACTATCATAATCCGGCCAACAGCTCATTCCATAACCTATGGGAGCATCACCCCTATCATCATACACATAAACAGTTGTACCTTTTTTCAACGTCAAAACAGGTTGTTTATCGCTCTTACTGCGATAGTATTCCACATCACATGGTAAATTGATAGTTTTTATAGAAGGATCCACCTCAACTTGAGGTGCTGCAACTTTCCCTAAATAAGTACGGTATCTGGACAAGTCCATTTCGTCCAGCGGAACGCCACGGGAATATGGCTGATTAAACCTATTAGGTTTGAAATTTTTCTTATATAAGTAATCTTCATATTGCGCTCGCGCAAATACTGACAAAATGATAACAATAAGGACTATTGGTAAAATTTTTAACAACTTTTTCAAATTTATTTACTCCTAATCTGTTTTTACAGTGAATCCAACATCCATTGCATAATAAATAGGGGATGAATACATGACCGTTTTCAATCTTCCTGGATCTGCAGTTTTATAACTAGCTACAGTACCATGTAAAATATAATTAGAACCATCTTGGATATACACTGGTCCACCACTATCCCCACCATCAATCGCATCTGTTCCATTTGCATTCTGCATAGAGCTTTTATATAATCCACGTACATAATAATAATATGTAGTGTTTCCTATTGCGACATATTCAGTCACACTGTAGATTGCTGATTGTATAATTGTTCCATAAGAAAGTCCTGTTGTTCTGCCATATTTATATATTGTTGTTCCTTCCGGTAAAGAGGAATAGGTTCCTACAACATTTAACGTAGCACATATTTTGCTTCAAAAGAAATCCTTAGAAATAGTCAAAAGTCCGACCAGATTGACTACAGGCTTTTGGTATGACGGGTTATATTTATCTATGGGGTGCACAAAAGACACCATTAAAATACAAAGATGCATCAATCATCCTTGTCATATTGGAAGCATATTCTGAAGGAGTGATCCTGGAACGTATTAATTTACTCGCAATTACTTTATAATAAGCTTTCGCAACAGACTTTAACTGCTTTGACTTAACATAATACATCGGCATTTCACTAGAAACATCAGAAAAAGCAAATGTAAAAAATTGGTGTCCATATCTCCATTCACTATCATAATCGGGCCAGCATACCAATCCATAACCCATAATAGTTTCACCATTTTCATTCAACACATAAACACTTGTACCTTTCTCCAATGTCAAAGTCGGTTCGGCATCATTTTTACTGCGATAGTAGTGAATATCACACGGTAAAACCACTTTTAAAGGATCATTATTTCCAATGGGTGCAAAAGCAAAATAATCTTGATAGTCAGAAAAGTCCATTTCTTCCAGAGGCACTCCACGAGAATATGGCTCGTTTTTCTTGTTGTCTTTAAAGCTTTTCTTGTATAAGTAATCTTCATATTGCTTTACTAAAAAGGGGGAAACAATGACCAGAACAAGAATTATAGGTAATATTTTCAACATTTTTTTCTTCAAATTCATTTTCTCCTTTCGTCGCATTACTATTTAATGATACTAATGTAAAATCCCTCAAAGAATCAATACCCTACTCTACCCAAGCAAACTTTCTGAAATTATTGTATCATTATAAATATTGACTGTCAATAACGGGTTTGCGTCATCAAAAAACTTCAATTCAATATCATAACAGGTTTATCTTGGTTCAATTTGCTCTGATTTCATAATAAATTTGTGTTTTGGTTGGAGGGTTTGAGGGTAAAATATTGGACAAAGAGAATAAATATGGAAGGTTGTTGATTTAGGGATGGCGGCAATCTACGGGCAGAGCACGCCGAAATGCTGGCGCATTCCGGCGGCCGCTTCGCT
>JAZSFW010000209.1:0-3645 GCA_045532445.1 Acetatifactor sp.
TGATCTTACCATGACCCTTCTTGATCATAGCAGGGATAACTGCCTTGGATACGATGAAGGGTGCATTCAGATCCACGTCGATAACCTGTCTGAACTGATCAGCACTCATCTCATGCATAGGGATACGCTTGATGATACCTGCATTGTTCACCAGGATATCAATGGTTCCTACTTCCTTCTCGATCTGAGCAACCATATTGTTAACAGCTTCCTCATCTGTTACGTCACACACATAACCGTGAGCCTTGATACCTTTCTCCGCATAAGCTGCCATTCCCTTGTCTACCAGCTCCTGCTTGATATCGTTAAAGCAGATGGTTGCGCCTGCCTCTGCATATGCGGAAGCGATGGCAAAACCAATACCGTAGGATGCACCGGTTACCAGTGCTACTTTACCTTCCAATGAAAAATTAATATACTGTGACATGTATGTGTCCTCCTTTATTGTTATTTCAGATCTTTATTGGCTACGCCGTCCATATCATCAAAGTCCTGATTCTCTCCAACCATACCCCAGATAAAGGTATAAGCTCTGGATCCGCATCCGGAATGGATGGACCAGCTGGGAGAGATCACTGCCTCTTCGTTTCTCATCACGATATGACGCGTCTCATCGGGTTCGCCCATGTAATGCATTACAAATGCATCCTCAGGCATCTCAAAATAGAGATATACCTCCATACGTCTGTCATGTGTATGACAAGGCATGGTGTTCCACACACTGCCGGGCTCCAGCTTCGTCATGCCCATTTCCAGCTGACAGCTTTCCACCTGACCGGGAAGAATATATTTGCAAATCACTCTGTGGTTGGCATCTTCCAGGCATCCCAGTTCCACTTTGTTCTCATCCTTTACGATGACAACACCTTCCTCGGGAGCTCCTTCCGGCTTGATCAAAACGGTAGGGCATGTCCTGTGAGCCGGTGCGGAATTCAAATAAAACTTCGCCGGATTCTGTCCGTCCACGCTGGCAAATACGATCTCCTTGGAGCCCATACCTATGTACATAGCCTCTTTGTACCCTACCTGGTAAACCTTGCCGTCTACGGTAATGGTTCCTGCAGCGCCAATGTTGATGACACCCAGCTCTCTTCTCTGGCAGAAATATGCGGCACGAAGCTCATCCCCTGCTGTCAGGGCAATGGGTTCTACCGGCACTGCTGCGCCTGTGATGATTCTGTCGATGTGACTGTATACCAATTTGATCTGTCCCGGAACGAAAAGATCCTGAATCAGGAATTCCTCGCGCAGACGATCTGTGGTATAATGCTTCACATCTCTTGGTGATACTGCTGTTCTCAGTTCCATGTTTCGCCTCTCTTTCTGCAAATCCCAATTTGCGATTAGCCTTTATGAAAGCATTTACAATCATTATAACACAATCATGTAATGATTTCAAATTTTTTCTTTTATAACATTATTATAATAGAAAAAAAACGCCAGGTCTTTTCAAATAGTGATGAAAACCTTGCATATTTTGAACTTTTCAGGTATACTGTCCGTACAAGGAGGCGATTTCAACGTTCCTCCCTCCTTAAAACAAGAACAACTTACATCATTATAATAAAAGGAGGCTTTCCATGGAAGAATTAAGCTCCTGCCAACAGGCAATTGAGAATTGTCTGCGCAACCGGACTTTCTCCATTGCACACCTATACAAAGAAGAAAAAGCTATGGATATGCATATTCACGATTGCTGCGAATTGTACTATTCCATATCCGGCGGCAAACAGTTTCTCATCGACAATAAGTTTTACACCATTGCCCCGGGAGACCTGTTTATCATCAACCAATATGAAAGCCATAAGCTGACCCAGATTGACAGCTGTGTTCACGAGCGTATTGTACTGTCCGTTCATCCCGATTATGTAAAGCAGATTTCCAGTGTCGAAACCAATCTGGACTACTGCTTTACCAATCGTAGTGACCAGTTTCAGCACAAGGTATCCCTTAACAAAGAGCAACAGAAACGCTTTCTATATTATATCAATAAAATTATCTCTGCCGAGGGATTTGCACATGACATTATTGAGCAAACCGCTTTTATGGAGCTGATGGTGCTGATTAACTCTCTTACCAGTGCCAACGCAGTAGAAACTGCCACCACCGGCTACAAATACAATCATCAGGTGGATGACATTCTTGCTTACATCAACCAGAATATTGCGCAGCCCATTACCGTGGAACAGTTGGCCGGGCATTTCTATTTAAGTGAGTCCTATATCTGCCGTATTTTCAAATCCGCAACGGGCACTACCATCAACAAATATATCACCGCCCGCCGCATCAGTATTGCCAAGGCATTGCTGAATGAAGGCAGTAGCGTAACGGAAGCCTTTGAACGCAGTGGTTTTTCAGACTACAGTAATTTCTTTAAGGCCTTTACAAAAGCAGTTGGCGTATCTCCCAAGAAATACGCCAACCTAAGTGTAAGTTAATCATTAGGGCGTTGGTAAAACCTTCCCGACAGACTCTCCGTGCGTATCATGTTTACAAACGCATCCGGGTCTGTTTCTTTCACGTACTTTAAAACCTTCCGCACCTCATCCCTTCCTACCACGGAGTAAAGTATATTACATTCCTTTTTACGATAGCAGCCGATACCCTTAATCAAGGTGGCATCATGATTGGTAATTTCACGAATACCCTCGTAAATTTCATCGGGCTTATTAGTTACGATAAGCAACGTCTGCTTCTGATAACGTTTATACAAGGTCTGCAATACCTGGGTTGAGGTAAACTGAAAGATAATGGAATACAATGCCTTATCCCAGCCAAAAAGCATTCCGGCAATGGCAAGAATGACTACATTGCCCGCAAAAATATAATTCCAGGAATCAATACCGAATTTCTCAGACAAAAAGATGGCAATAAAATCCGTTCCGCCACTGGTAGCTCCCGAAAAAAGACAGATACTGATGGCCAGTGCCTGAAACAGTCCGCCAAACACCGCCACCAAAAGTGGGTCCGTTGTAACCGCATAGCCCGGCACAACATCAGTCAGTACACCCGTCAGAGCAATCATTAGGCAGGAATACAGGGTAAATTTCTTACCGATAAATTTAAAACTGATAACCACGGGAACCGCGTTTAAACAGAAATTTATCACACTGAAGGGCGGTTCCACCCTCCATAGCAGCACACTGATTTCCTGCAGCAAAATAGTCAGACCGTTAAAACCTCCCGGAACCAAGCCCCCTGTCCGGACAAAGCTCTTTAAATTTACTGCCATAATAAACGAAGCTGCCACAATCATCAATGTTCTTTTGGTGGTATCTGCTATTGTACTTTTTAATTTTTTTTCCTTGTCCATATCATCAACGCTCCAAATATTACTATACTGACTACGGTTACAAGCACGCCGGCCCTGCTACCTGTTGGTGCATAGTGCATGGCAAGCTCATATTCGCCCGGTTCTAAATCAAATGCCATAAGTGCACCGCCAAATAACTGCGGCTCCACTTCTTCTCCATTCAGCAATACCGTCCACCCCGTCTCATAAGGAATGGATAAAATCATCCTGCCCGCTTCAGTAAGCACCAGCTTACCGCTTACATGTGTACTGTCATAATTTACCTCTGTCAGATATTGTTTTCCCTACACTTGAATTGCTTCCTGCAAAACAGCTTCATTTAACAGATTAAC
>JAZSFW010000299.1:0-29479 GCA_045532445.1 Acetatifactor sp.
GGAAGGAACAAAGCTTGTGCAGAAGTATGCAAAGGATTTTCCGGGAGAAATTCTTTTAGAGTATTCGCCGGAGAGCTTTACCGGAACAGAGGTAGAGTATGCTCTTGAAGTTTGTACGGCAGTGCAGGAGGTTTGGCAGCCGACACCGGAAAAGAAGATTATCTTCAACCTTCCGGCAACGGTGGAGATGAATACTCCGAATGTGTATGCAGACCAGATTGAGTGGATGATCAAACATCTGGATAATAGAGAAAGTATCGTAATCAGCGTTCATCCTCACAACGACAGAGGTACCGGTGTGGCAAGTGCTGAGCTGGCGATGCTGGCAGGTGCAGACCGTGTGGAAGGAACCTTGTTTGGAAACGGTGAGCGCACCGGTAATGTAGACATTATGAACATTGCCTATAACATGTTCTCCCAGGGAATCGACCCCTAACTGAACATTGAGCATGTAAATGAAGTGATCGAAATCTACGAAAGATGCTGTAAGATCCCGATCCATCCCAGACATCCATATGCCGGCAAGCTCGTATTTACAGCATTCTCCGGTTCTCATCAGGATGCGATCAACAAGGGTGTCAAAGCCTTGAAAGAACGTAACAGCGAGATATGGCAGGTGCCTTACCTTCCCATTGACCCTGCTGATATTGGAAGAGAGTATGAGCCCATTGTCAGGATTAATTCTCAGTCCGGAAAAGGCGGTGTGGCATTTATCATGGATACTTACTTTGGATTTAAACTTCCCAAAGCCATGCACAAAGAATTTGCCAATGTTATTCAGAATATTTCCGAAAAGCAGGGAGAAGTATCTCCGGAGCAGATCATGGAAAGCTTTTCTGCAGAGTATTTGGAGAAGAAAGAGCCGATTCATTTCCGCAAGCTGCGTATGGATGACCTCAGCGGCGAAGTGAAGTCTCAGTTTGATACCAGAGTGACGGTTGTCTATACCGATCACGGTCAGGAGAAGTTCTTTGAAGCGGTAGGTAATGGTCCGATCGATGCAGTAAAGAGAGGATTATCCCAGGCCCTGGATATCCAGGTAAAGATTCTGGATTACGAGGAGCATGCTCTGCAAAGTGGTTCCAACTCTCAGGCGGCAGCCTATATCCACTTGCTGGACAGCAATACCGGAAGAGTCACTTACGGTGTGGGCGTCAGCTCCAATATTACCAGAGCATCTATCAGAGCTATTTTCTCGGCCGTAAACAGATTGGGGCTGGGGGAGCGCTAAAATTTCCCCTTAAGCAGATTTGGGTGTTTACTCTGCTTAAGGGGTTTCTTTTTTGGGGATTTTAAGGAGAGGGTGTGCTATTCAAAATGAAAGGTATCGTCGGACTCCACAATCATAATCATGGTCTTTCCGGTATTTAAAGTGATTTCATTTCCTGTATCATCATAATATCTGGTAGCACCAAAGTCTGAGGTTTTCTCCCAAGTCACATGGATGCCTTTGCCATTTGTAAAATACCAGCCATCTCTGGTAGTGTCATGGCACTGGAATGCCAGATATCCTTCTCCCAGCTCCTCATGTTTAACATATTGGACCAGAATATTCTTAAAAGTCAGCTGTTCGCCGGTTGCAGCATCCATGTGTGGACCGGCTGTAGAGCCTGACAACTGTTGATAGCGGTAATAAAGCCCATCCTCCTCGTTATATTTAAAGTGACACCTGGTCAATGGGTAGCAGCCGGACATATCAATGAGAGAAGCTTCTTTGGCATCAGCATACTGTGACAGCGTGTTGGGCTCTGCCTTGGAAGTAAACTGATAATGACAATCCTCTGCCAGACCGCGGTAGGAAAGATCAAAGCCTTTGTGCTGAATCAATTCTTTCAGTCCTTCACCGGAAACGTAAGCGTTATGAGGGTCCTTGCGGTCTTCGGAACGGAAGAAGCCGGTGGTGTCATAGGTTCCGTCCAGGTTTTCTACATCGGGACCATTAAGGAAATCATTAATAAAGAAGGGACCACCCCAGTGGACAATAATGGAATCCCATTCCAGAGCCCAGTATCCATAATAAAGCCGCAGGCTTCGAACATTGCCGATTTTTTCAAGATCTTCCCAATCTTCATAGATTCCCATCAGACGTGTCATGCGCCCTTCTACGTTGGCTTCATAAAGGACAGAAGCCTTGGACAGATTGTAATGGGGGAGGGCTGCTCGTTCATTGGGGATAATAATCGCAAGCGGGCGGGTATCAGCCACATCTGCATCCACCCATTCATTGGTCAGGCGGCTTCTTTCCATGCCTTCAGCAGGAGGCAAAGAATCGTCATCTGCATTTGCTTCATCGTCTTTGGAGGATGTAGTGTTGTGGTCTGATCCGGAGGAAGCACTTTGTATCGTCTGGGGGTCTTGTATAATAGGGCTTTCCGGTTCATCGCCACAGGCGCTGAGAAGCAGAATGACAGCGATAGCCAGAAAGGTAAAATTTATCTTTTTCACTTTTGTTTCTCTCTTTCTTTTGAAATGCGGCTTTAAAAGGAATATCAAGAGCACATCAGTACTGCAATCATAATACCGAGCAAAGCACCGGCCAGCACCTGAAGAGGGGTGTGCCCCACAAACTCTTTTAGTTTCTCCTGGGCAGAGAGTTCTTCCTTGCCCATGTCCTCAAATACCCGCAGCATTTCATTTAATACCTTGGCCTGAATGCCGGTTTCCCTGCGTACACCCATAGCATCATACATTACCACAATGGCAAACATAAGGGCAATGGCAAACTCAAAGCTTCCGGCACCGTATTCAAAGCAGGAAGCAGTGGCAAGGGAACAGACAGTGGCAGAGTGGGAGCTGGGCATACCGCCGCTTCCCACAAGACGCTCTGCTACAAATTTTTTGGTTATAAACAAATGGATGAGGGTCTTTAAAAGCTGTGCAATGAGCCAGCCAAGAGCCGCAGCCACAAAAATTTTATTTTGAAATAATTCGGTAAAAAAACCCATGGAAAATCCTCTTTTATGTTAAAAATCAGAAGTCTCATAGCCTCTGTGGAGCATTCTGCTTAATAGTATACAATATTTTTGAAAGGATATCTATAGGTTCCTTGTTATTCTTGAAAATTTTTGATATACTATTAGTGTCGTTTGACAAGAAAAATGTTTCTAAGATGAAAATAAATTACATAAGCAGAAAAATACAGACAAAAAAACGGCGGAGGACGAATATGAGCTTACTGAGTGTAATTGTACCATGTTACAATGAGGAGGAAAATGTGGCGGATTTTTATCATGAGCTGATAAAAAATGACCTCTTCCTCTCGGAGAATGATATTGAAATGGAGTTGCTCTATATTGATGATGGCTCCAAGGATCATACAGTGGATGAAGTCAAGAAGCTATGCGGGCTGGATGCAAGGGTGCATCTTGTGTCCTTCTCCAGAAATTTTGGAAAAGAGGCAGCAATGTTTGCCGGTCTTCAGAAGAGCCACGGTGATTATGTGGTGATCATGGATGCAGATATGCAGGATCCCCCATCCCTTTTGCCGCAGATGTTTGGGTATCTGAAGGAAGGGTATGACTCTGTTGCCACCAGGCGTGTGAGCCGCAAGGGAGAGCCGCCTGTGAGAAGTTTCTTTGCCAGAATGTTTTATCGGTTAATGAAGAAGATCTCCAAGACAGAGATCATGGATGGTGCCAGGGACTATCGCCTGATGACAAGACAGATGGTAGACGCGATTCTTTCCATGGAGGAATATAACCGCTTTACCAAGGGCATCTTTGGTTGGGTTGGTTTTCGGACGAAATGGATCGAGTATGAGAATGTGGAGCGTCTTAAGGGTGAGACAAAGTGGAATTTTTGGAAGCTTTTTATCTATTCCCTGGACGGTATTACCGCCTTTTCCACGATCCCTTTGATGATGGCATCCATCATGGGAGTGTTGTTCTGCCTGTTGGCGTTTGCTTTTATACTATTTATTATTTTACGCAAAATCCTGTTTGGTGATCCGGTAGCCGGCTGGCCTTCTTTGGTGTGTATTATCTCGCTGGTAAGCGGTGTGCAGCTGTTTTGTATCGGGATCGTAGGACAATATCTGGCCAAGACTTACATGGAAGTAAAAAGACGCCCGATATATCTTGTAAAAGAGGAGATATAGTCTTATTTTGACAAAAACTGTACTTTTGCGCGGTGAAAATTACTTTCTATTTTTCGACATATATGATAAAATTTACAACAGTATCGCAGTAAGGAGCAATAGTCGACACATGGAAGGGGAATACATTTTGGAGATTACTGCTGTAAAAGATTACGAACTGGAAAGATATATTACAAATATTATGTTGGATATTGGTGTTCCTGCACACCTGAAGGGTTATCATTATCTGCGGGATGCCATATTACTGTCCGGCAGGGACATGGAAGTTGTGAGCAGTGTTACGAAGCTGTTGTATCCGACAATAGCAAAGAGATTTAGGACTACCGATCAAAAGGTGGAAAGGTCTATCCGCAATGCCATAGAAGTATCATGGTCCAGAGGCAATGTAGACACGTTTGAGGAACTGTTTGGATATTCTGTTCAGTCCGGTAAGACCAGACCTACGAACAGTGAGTACATAGCCAGAATTGCCGATAAGATCAGACTGGATATTAAGGCTATGTGATAAAAGAGGAAATAATACATTTACTATAAAAGCATAAAAGAATCAATTAGCCCTGCTGTGATGCTCCAAAGGCTGTCGAAGAACCTGGTTTTTCGGCGGCCTTTTGTTTCTGTGGCGGGACAAGCCGGCGGCAGGAAAGGTGGAAAGAGTGCTGTGCCTGGGACCTGCTTGTTTGCAGTTGCAAAGCCGCAAGAGTTACTAAGAGTCAAGGAGCGGCAGAAATGAAAGTTAAGGGCAGAGCCCCCAACCACAAAACTCACGCGCGTTGCGCGCTCAGACATGTTGTGGTTGGGGGCTCTAACACTTCCATTTCTGCCGCTCCTTGGCTCTAAGTAACTCTAGCAGCTTTACAGATGTCAAACAATCAGGTCCCAGGCACAGCACTCTTTCCACCTTTCCTGCCGCCGGCTTGCCGGGTGTACGTGAAGGGAGAGGATTTCATAAACCAGTTTCTCAAATTATTGTAAAAAAGAGGGAATGGAACTTGTACTGGTTTTATAAATGTGGTAGAATTTAATGGTGTAGAGCTTGCGTTTGAGTGGGCGAAAGAGACAGGAGAGACATGGTGGATTTTCTGTGGATTCTGATGATACCGGCACCGGTTTTGTTGGGGAGCGGTGTTATGGGATGTTTGTATGGGAAGAATAGAGGAAGATTTGCGCTGGGAGAGGTTCTGCCGGCTGGTTTTTGTGTACTCATTGGGGTGGCGGAGGCAGCTCATCTGGCGGCGGTGTTTTTGCAATGGCCGGTTTCCCGAATGGCGCTTTTGTGGATCGGGATGGTCGGTGCGTTGGCTGTGGCGTCGGTGATCGTGATGATCGCAGGGAATAGAGGTAAGAAGGCAGAAGAAGGCGGAAGTATACCTGAAGTTAAGAGCTCTGATACTAAGGAGGGGCTTGTGGCAAGGCGTCTCGTGGCAGGGGCTTTTGTTTTGTCTGCGCTGTTTCAGGTGATTGTAATCCTGATGGGGGATCTTAGCTGTAATTTAGGAGATATGACATTGGAGACGGTGCAATCCTTTCTGGCAGAGGGAGAAGTGTATGGCGTGAATCCTTTGACAGGGCAGCCTTATGTAGAAGGGATTCCTCTTCGGCTTAAGATATTGTGTTTGCCAAGTCTGTACGCTTCTGTCTGTTGTCTGACAGGGTTGGATGCAGAACTGGTCGTGTGCAGGATTGTGCCTGTTGTGGTACTTTTGGGCAGTTACTTTGCCTACAGCTTGCTGGGAAAAGTGTTGTTTGGGAAAGACAGGATGGGCAGATGGGTTATGCTGCTTATTGTATCTGTGCTGTTTTGGTGCGGCGATTATATGGATGCAATGGATGGATTCTTGCTGTTGCATGGCGGTTATCGCGGAGTTGCTATTAGAAACGGCATATTGATCCCTTTTACTCTGGGGATGAGCCTTAAGAAAAAATGGAAGGGTATCGCACTTGCGATCCTGGCGGAAGCCTGTATGGTTTGGACGTTTTATGGCCTTGGAGCATGTCTGCTCGTGGTTGTCGGGATGCTGTTCGTTCATCTGTGGATTCGCGTGCTGGCACGCAGAGGAGGGGAAGCATGCGGGAACTGATCAGAAATGCGGCAAATGGATGGATGGAATATACAGATGCCGGCAAGTATGCAGTGCTGTTTCTTGCGGTACTTCTATGTTATTGGTATCGGAGAGCCTGTATTAATAAAACGGATGCGCAGTCAAAAGAGGAAGTTGTGCAGGCAAAGGAAGCGGATCCGGTAAAAAGGTTGATGATTTATTCTTCGATTATGGCAGCGGTGGCAATCGTTCCTGTGACAGCAGTTTTGTTGATGCTTTATCAGACGAAGTTTTATGATTATAAATGGGTCTGGAGTGTGGTGCCTGTCACGGCAGTGATCGCTTACGGGGCTTCGAAACTTTATCTGGATCACTATAGAGCTTCTTTGCGCGGAAAATGGCTGAAACCTGCAGGAATTGTGGCAGTGGGACTGGTGCTGAGCTTTCTTTGCGGCAATCTGAATACAGAGGGCTGCCAAGGAAGGATCACGGCCCAGGAAAGAGTAAAAGCAGAAAATCTACTGGATAAATTGACAGAATACGGGAACACTAAGGACATCTGTTTGTGGGCCCCAAAAGAGATACTGACACATATTCGGGGTCTGAGCGGTGAGGTGCGTTTGTTGTATGGCAGGAATATGTGGGAGAATGCGTTAAATGCCTATGCGTATGATGGATACGATGGAGAGACTGTTGCACTCTATCAGTGGATGGAAGGTGTAGAGCAGAATCTGTCAGTGGAGGCTAAAGAGGCTGCTCTTGTTGCCATAGCGACTGCTTTAGATAAGGGTGCCAACTGCATTGTGATATCGACAGAGGCGGCAGGAGAAGCCGGTTCTGAAAAGCAGGGCATATCAGCCTGTGTGTTTGATGTGGCAGAAGAAAGAAATCTGACGGTAATACATGACACCGCAGAAGGATATGATATATATTGGCTCCAATCTTAGGAATGGATGCAGAACAGAGGACAAAATGGATAAAAAGGTCAGTATCATCGTACCTGTATACAATGTGGAGAAGTTCATAATTGAGACAGTGAAGAGTGTGCGCAGCCAGACTTATCAAAATTGGGAATTGCTTTTGGTGCTGGATGGCTGTAAAGACAGAACCGAAGAGGTGTTGGCACAATATTGCGAAAAGGTAAAAGAGGAACGAATCCGTGTTTTGCGTCAGCCTCACAATCAAGGGGCGGCAGCTGCCAGAAACAGAGGTGTCAGAGAGGCGGTTGGTCGTTATATTGCCTATCTGGATGCAGATGATCTGTGGCATAAGGAGAAACTGGAAAGGCAACTGGCATTCATGGAAGCGCAGGATGCAGCCTTTTCTTTTACCGGCTATGAGTTTGCGGACGAAAATGGCAAAGGTCTTGGAAAAGTTGTGCATGTTCCTGAGGTCATGGAATATCGGGACGCCTTAAAGAATACGACGATTTTTACGACAACAGTGATGTTTGATACCGACAAAATTAATAGAGATTTGTTAGTGATGCCGCTGATAAAGAGCGAGGATACGGCTCTTTGGTGGAAGGTGCTCAGAAATGGGTATAAGGCCTATGGTCTGGATGAGAATCTGGTGCTGTACCGCAGAGCGGGGCACACGCTCTCATCTAATAAATTGGAGGCTGTCAGGAGAATCTGGTACCTGTACCGAAAAGCAGAAGGTTTGCCTGTTTTCAAGAGTATGTACTATTTTTGTCACTGGGCCGTGCGGGCTGTAAAGCGGAGAGTTTGAAAGGTTTGCACCATTTGGGCTTAGATGTTATAATAGACGTAGGGCTGCGACTTTTGCTGAATGTAGCGGATCTTACGTCTCATACAGAAAGGAGAAACACAATGAACAAGAAGGAAGCATTTAAACGGCTGATCAATCTGAGTCTGGCCGGAATCTGCCTGATCATTGAAGTGCTTATATTTACATACACTTATTTGAAAAGTCTGTATCCCAGTATGGACAGATTGGTGGATCTGAATTATTGGTTTAAGGGATATTTGCTGCAGGTGCTCCTCTATGCTTTTATGTTGTTTTTCTTTTCCAATATGTACGGCGGTTTGCGGATCGGTTATCTGAAAAATGCAGAGATTATTTTTTCCCAGGTATTTGCCACCCTGCTGGTAAATGTCTTTATCTATCTGCAGATGTCTTTGATGGTAACGCGGTTATTTGAACCGCTGCCCTTTGTGATCATGACGTTTCTGCAGGTGTTTATGGTGATCATTTGGATCAGCATTGCCAATATGATCTATCAGAAAGTATTTCCGCCCCGCAAGCTTTTGCTGATTCATGGCAGAAGGTCACCACAGGATATCGAAAAGAAGTTTGAAAGCCGTAAGGATAAGTATGTGGTCACGGGCAGAATGGATGTACGAAGCGGGATGGACGCCCTGAAAAAAGAGATCATTCGCGGATATGAATGCGGAGATTATAACGCAGTGGTCATCTGGGATACCACAGTGGAAGAACGGAATGCTTTATTGAAATTTTGTTATTCCCAGTCCATTCGCTTTTATATCATGCCCAAGATTTCAGATGTGGTTTTGTTGGGAGCTGAAGAGCTTCATTTGTTTGACACCCCGATCTTGCTGACAAGGGAGTATAGTATGACCATGGAGCAGCGTTTTATGAAACGCATGATCGATGTGGTGTGTTCTTTGATCCTCTTGGTGATCGCCTCCCCCATTATGCTGCTTACGGCAATTGCCATCAAGCTTTATGATGGCGGTCCTGTGCTGTATAAGCAGGTGCGGTGCACAGAAGGCGCCCGGCAGTTTAAGATCATGAAGTTCCGCAGTATGCGCACAGATGCAGAGAAGGATGGGGTGGCCAGACTGGCGCAGAAGAACGATAACAGAATCACTCCTATAGGCAAGTTTATCAGAAAAGTAAGAATTGATGAGCTGCCGCAGCTGATCAACATTTTGGTGGGCGATATGTCCTTTATCGGTCCCCGTCCTGAGAGACCGGAGATTATGGGGCAGTATATGGAGATCATGCCGGAGTTTGCTTACCGGATGAAGGTGAAGGCGGGATTGGCCGGTTATGCACAGGTGTATGGGAAATACAATACCACACCCTATGACAAGCTGAAGCTGGATCTGACATATATTGAGAATTACTCCCTTTGGCTGGATCTGAAGCTGATGCTTCTGACATTAAAGATACTCTTCTGGCCCGATAGTACTGAGGGTGTGGAAAATGAGCAGGTGACAGCGCTTCGCGAGGAGTATGAAGAGAGTAAGTGGGAGGACTGATATGTGGGAATGCAGTTATGCCAAAGAGCCATTTGACTTAAGACTATTGGTGCTCTGGGGGCTTCGCAGGATATGGACAGTGATCTTGGGGACCCTTGTAGGTGCTTTGATCGTGGGAGGCGGATACTTTATTTGGAATGAAGTGATCGCTGGACAAAAGCAGTATTCGGTCACGACCTTGTATGAAGCAGTATATGGAAGTGATCCCAAGACCCAATATGAATATACTTATATCAATGCTTTTACCTGGAATGAATTGGTGACCACGGATCTGTTCCTGGATTTTCTGAAGGAGGAGGCAGCCAAGGAAGGTGACTTGGTGGAGGCTTTACTAACAGAGGATTCCTTTGTACTGCATCCGGAGAACTATCTGTCGGCGGCTCTGCCCTCAGACTTAAGGATGCCCACGACCACGGTGACCACCTCAGACCCGGAATTGTCCATAGCTTTGAATCGCGCAGTGCAGAGAGCCATGGAAGCACTTGGCGAGTACAAATTAGAGATTGAGAGAATTATGGTGGCGGATACAGAGGATCCGATTCTGGTGGATAACACGCCGAGAACTTTACAGGCAAGTATTTTGGGGGCCGTATCAGGTGCCCTTTTTGTGCTTTTTATCCTGTTTTGTTATTATTGTATGAGTGAGGGGATCTGGGTGCCGGAGAGCTTTACATTTCGGTTTGGGATCCCTATGTTGGGAGCTGTGGCAGGTGAAGAGAGGCAGCTTTCAGAGACCGATGTAGCTAATCTGGCCTATTGTTTCCGCGGAAAAAAGCGGATCGCAGTGACTGCAGTGGATCCACAGCTGGATCTGAAAGCAGTAGTTGCTGCTTTGCCGGTGATTCCGGATGCGGAGTATGTCTGTATTCCCAGTTTTGAGCAAGTGCCGCAAGCAGCAGAGTATCTCAGAGATGCAGATGGTATTCTGTTGGCAGTGAAGGCAGGAAGCGACAGCGGCAGAAGGATCATGCATCTTTTGGAAAGTCTCAAGCTGCAGGATTGCCAGGTGAGCGCAGCGCTCCTTTGGGATGCAGATAAGTGGCTTTTGCATACGTATTACTTTGGATGCCGAAAGCGGAATGGAGGAAATTCATGACACTGGAATTGTTGGTATCAGCTATGTATAAAGGCCCCCATGAGCTTGCGGAAGAAATGCAGATCGGCAGCGACGCTGTGATCGTAAGCCAGGGTGATGAGTACGGCTATCAGGAGGTTACCTATCAAGGGAATCGGATCCGTTTTTTTGCCATGAAAGAGCGAGGGGTAGGGCTTAGCCGCAATACGGTATTGATGAGAGCACAGGCTGATATTGGTCTGTTTGCAGATGAAGATATTGTGTACGTACCCGGCTACAAGGATATGGTGCTGCAGGCCTTTGCAGAGCATCCGGATGCAGATATGCTGTTATTCAATGTGAAAGCGATGCCGGGAAGAGAGACCTACCATATTCAAAAATTTGGCAGAGTCAGAAGACATAATTGCGGCAGATATTCAGCCTACAGCTGTGCTGTGAGGATGGAGGCTGTCATTCGAAGAAATATTACCTTTTCACTGCTCTTTGGCGGCGGTGCAAGATATAGTAATGGTGAGGACAGTCTGTTTATTCAGGAATGCATCCAAAAAGGGATGAGAGTTTACAAGGTTCCTGTGGAGATCGGACAGGAAAGAGTGAGAGAATCCACATGGTTTTCAGGATATAACAGAAAATTCTTTTTTGACAGAGGCGTTTTGTATCGCTACATGTATAAGCACATGGCAAAGCCCTTATCATTTCGATTTTTGCTGGCACACAAAGATGTCATGTGCAGGGAGATTTCTCTGAAGGATGCTTTCCGGATCATGTGCGAAGGAATCAAAGAAGCGGATAAATAATAGGCGGATGGAGAAAGGAAAGTGGGAAAAGAGTTGGGCAGACCATTTTTCAGTATTATTGTAGTAACCTTGAATCCAGGGAAAAAGCTGGGTAAAACAATCGAAAGTATTTGCAGGCAGTCATGCTGTGATTATGAGGTGGTTGTAAAGGACGGAGGCTCTAAGGATCATTCCCTGGAGGAGCTGAAAGCTCGGAAACTGAAAGAGAATGAGGCAGATTTCTGGAAGCGCGTAGAGATTTTTGAGGAGCCGGATAAGAGCATTTATGAAGGTATGAACCAAGCGACGAAGCATGCCTGTGGACAGTATCTGTATTTCCTCAACTGTGGTGATACTTTTCACGACGAAGATGTGCTGGGGCGATTAAAACAGGAAATGAAACGCCTGAAGCAGTCGGAAGCACCTTTGATTTTATATGGGGACATTTATGATGAGCTGCGCAGTGTGCGGGTCGCTTCGAATCCGCGGATGGATGGGTTTGGCTGCTATCGCAATGTTCCTTGCCATCAGGCCTGCATTTATGATGCCCGGCTGTTTGAGGAGAGAGGATATGAGCCGAAGTATCGTGTGCGGGGAGATTATGAGCACTTTTTGTGGAGCTTTTACGTAAAAAAGGCAAACGCAGTGTATTTCCCCACAGTGATCGCTTCCTATGAAGGGGGCGGTTACTCGGAGACGAAGGAAAACCGCAAACGTTCTGCCATAGAACATAAGGAGATCACTGCCAAATACATGACATTTGGCGAGAGGTTCCGATATCGTACCATTTTGTTATTGACCTTGGCACCCCTTCGCACGAAAATGGCAGAGAGTCCGGTGATGTCCGGTGTATACAATCGTTTAAAAGGACTTTTGTATGGCAGAAAGCAAGCGCAGTAAAAGAGATTTGGAGGTTAGGTCTAAGTGGCTGTATATTTAAGTCTTACAGCGGCTGTGGTGCTGCTGGGATTGCTGATCCGTAATCAGGAATATGTACAATATCATACAGGACCGGCGGCTCTGAAAAGAAGACTGCAGGGAGGCGTAAGCAGACAGCAGGCATTTCACATTGGCGTTGCCGTGATGATCTTTCTTTTGCTCACCGCTGTGTCCGCCTGCCGTATTGCCGTGGGAAATGATTACTGGGTTTACCGGTTTCAGTTCAATCTGATCATGCAACAGCGCACCGTATCCTACGAAATGGGCTTTAACGCGGTGGTTTGGATCATTCAGACCTTGTTTGGTTATGACAATTATCTGCCGGTGTTTGCAGTATTTTCCGTCCTTACCTGTTTCTTTTTTGTGAAGGCCATGTATGATCAGGGACAGTGGTTTGCAGGTACCGTTTTTTTGCTGATGACAGGAGGCTACTATTTTTCCAGCCTGAATTCTGTCCGGTACTATCTGGTATTGGCCATTGCCATGTACAGTATGAAATATGTGCTGCAGGGAAGATACACAATGTTTATCTTGTGGATCGTGATTGCATCCCTGTTTCACAAGTCGGTGCTTTTGGTGATACCGGTTTATCTGATCGCCAGATTTTTGAGTGAGATCAACTGGAAGAAATGGTATTGGGGCATCGTTGCCCTGCTCGCGGCGGCGGCTATACTGGGAGAAGCGCTGTGGCGCAAGATCATCTTTTTGTTCTATCCTTTTTATGAGGGCTCAGATTTTGATGTCAGAAATCTTTCCTGGGCCAATATTGCCAAGTGTGTGGGAACACTGCTTTTGTGTGCCATTTGTTATAAACAGATACGGGAAAACAAAAGAAACCGTTTTTACTTCTTTTTAAATGTTGGCGGATTACTGATTTACACCTGCTGCTCCTTTATACCGGAGATATCCAGGGTAGGGTATTATCTGATTGTATCCCAGATCTTTCTTTTGCCCAACCTGCTGGCGGAGATGAAAAAGGGGTTGCTGCGCAATCTGTGCATTCTGGGTGTGAGCGGCGCGTTCCTTATATATTTTGCAATGTTTCTGCGGGATGCCTATGATGTGAATATTAGGCTGCTGCCGTATCTTAACTGGTTGTTCAACTAATCCGGAAGGAGATCAGGAATGAAAGTATTATGGATCTGTAACATCATGCTGCCTGCGGTGGCAAAACAGCTAAACCTCCCTTCCAGCAATAAAGAGGGGTGGCTTACCGGCCTTGCCTCGGTGATCCAGGAGCGCAGGGAAGAAAATGAGATAGAGTTGGCAGTGGCATTTCCGGTATCTCCTGAAATGGATGGATGCAGCGGGGAAGCCACCCTGCAGGGGAAATCATTTCAGTATTATGGATTTTACGAAGATACTGTGCATCCACAGGTCTATGAGGATGCTCTGGAAGGGCGTTTGAAAAAGATAATAGAGGATTTTGAACCTGATGTGATCCACTGCTTTGGGACGGAATTTGGTCATACCCTGGCAGCATCCAGGGTTTGTCCGGACAAGAAGAAACTGTTGATCGGTATCCAGGGACTGTGCTCTGTCTACGCCGGAGCCTACATGGCAAACCTGCCGGTGAAGGTGATCCGCAGTGTGTCTTTTCGGGACTGGCTGAAAAAGGACACTATGCAAAAGCAGCAGAATAAATACGTGATCAGAGGAAAACGAGAGATAGAGGCTATCCGCAATGCAGGAAATATTACCGGGCGGACTCACTGGGATGCTTTTTACAGTAAATATTGGAATGAATCCGCTGCGTATTTTGTGATGAATGAGACCTTGCGTCCCGATTTCTACGAGGATCAGTGGAAACTGGAAGATTGTGTTTCTCACAGGATTTTCTTGAGTCAGGGGGATTATCCTCTGAAGGGGTTGCACTATTTGCTGCTGGCTCTGCCGACCATCCGTGAGAAGTATCCGGATGTGACCGTGCATGTGGCCGGCAACAGTCTGGTAAATTACCGTACCTGGAAAGATAAGATCAAAATATCTGCCTATGGCAAGTACTTGCGTCGTATCCTGGCAGAGCAAAAGCTGCAGGATGTGGTGACCTTTATGGGAAGCCTGACGGCCAAACAGATGAAGGAACAATATCTGGAATCAGAGCTGTTTCTGTGTTGTTCCAGTATGGAAAACTCGCCCAATTCTCTGGGAGAGGCCATGCTTTTGGGAGTCCCTTGTGTCAGCGCAGACGTGGGAGGGGTCTCCAGTATTTTCCGGCATGGGGAAGATGGGATCCTTTTCAAGGGTTTTTCAAAAAAAGATCGATATCGGGATTATGACCAGATCGATTATGAACGGGAAGAGAAGGAACTTGATGGCATTGTGAAGAATCTGGCCGATGCGGTAATTGCCATGTGGTCTGATGGGGAAGCAAGCCGCAGGTACTGTGAGAATGCCAGAAAGCATGCCTGGAAAACCCACAATAAGGAAGAAAATTATAAGAGGTTAACAGAAATTTATGCTGAAATTGCCGCAAAATAAGATGAAAATTACCTTTGTGTCAAATTATATCAATCATCACCAGATCCCCTTCAGCAATGCGATGTATGGGCAGCCGGGCGTGGAGTATGTGTTTATTCAGACGCAGCCCATGGAAGAAGAGCGCATTCGCATGGGCTGGAAAAAGCAGAATGATCTGCCTTATCTGAAGCTGTTTTATCAGGAGCCTGAAAGCTGCAGGAAGTTGATCTCTGAAAGCGATGTGGTGATATTTGGCGGCGTAGAGGAGGAAGCTTATATTACAGAACGGTTACAGGCCGGCAAGCCGGTGATCCGATATAGTGAGAGGCTTTATAAAGAGGCCCAATGGAAGGCGGTATCTCCCAGAGGGCTGATCAAAAAATACCATGATCATACCAGATATAGAAAGGCACCGGTCTATCTGTTATGCTCGGGAGCCTATGTGGCGGATGATTTTCATATTGTCAGATCCTATCCCGGCAAAATGTACCGCTGGGGATATTTTCCTGAAACCAGGCACTATGATGTGGACAAGTTGATGGATGGCAAAGGGAACGGTAAAGAGAGAAAAATCTCTATTCTTTGGGCGGCAAGGATGATAGACTGGAAGCATCCGGAGCTTGTGGTGGAGACGGCTCATGATCTGAAACAGAGGGGAATTAATTTTCATCTGACCATGGCCGGCGGCGGAGAGATGGAGGAAGAGATCCATAGACTGGCTAAGGAGCTGCAGGTGACGGATTGTATGTCTTTTCCGGGCTTTTGTACACCGGAGCAGGTGCGTGCCATGATGGAACAGGCAGATATTTATCTGGTTACCAGTGACCGGAAGGAAGGCTGGGGCGCTGTGGTAAATGAGGCCATGAACAGTGGCTGCGCGGTGGTGGCTGACCATATGATTGGTGCAGTCCCCTACCTGATCCGTCATGAAAAAAACGGACTGATTTATGAAACGAAAAAGAAAGACCAGTTATTTGCACTGACAGCTTGGCTGGCAGAGGATAGAAGCCGCTGCAGAGCGCTGGGAGAACAGGCTTATCATACTATTACGGAAGAATGGAATCCGGAGAATGCGGCCGCTTGTCTGATGGAGCTGATCGGAAGACTTAAGCTGGATTGCCGCGGTGACCAAGCTCAAGTGGGTCAGCAAGGGAGTGCGCAGCAGCTTACCCTGATCACTTCAACAGGTCCCTGTTCCCCTGCACCGGTGGTAAAAGAAAAGAAAATGTATCGTTATCTTACAAAGGAGCGAAGATGAATCAAGTGTCACAGACTCAACCATTGATCAGTGTAATCGTACCTGTTTATAATATTCTGGAATATCTTCCCAGATGTGTGGAGTCTATCACCAGCCAGACCTGGAGAAATCTGGAGGTGATACTGGTAGACGATGGCTCCACCGACGGTACCGGAGCGCTCTGTGACGAACTGGCGCTGAGTGATCCCAGAATCAAGGTGTTTCACAAAGAAAACGGAGGCTCTTCTTCCGCCAGAAATCTGGGCATTGAGAAAGCTTGCGGCGATTATCTGGGCTTTGTGGACAGTGATGATTATATTGAGCCTGACATGTATGAAAGGCTTGTGAGAGCAGCCGGTGAGCATAACGCTTCTATGGTTCAGATTGGCAGGAATGAAGTGGATGAGGAGGGAAATGCCCTCCCTGACATCTGTATTCCGCCGAAGGAAACGGAAGTCATTGACAGCCAGGGATTTTTAAAGGAGCTTTTGATGCACAGGGGTGATTGTTCCTTTTGTACGAAGCTCATCCGCAGAGAATGTTTTACCCTAAGAAGATTTCCTCAGGGAGTGCTGAACGAAGACTTTCATCTGCTGATCCAGATGTTGACAGAGATTGACAGGGTCATCTCACTGCCTGGGTATGGATATCATGTATTTTACCGGATCGGGAGCAATACGCGCAAAGAAAATAAGGAACAGTTCTCCAGGGTGTTTGCTGACAGCGTGGAGAATGCGGATGTGGTGCTTGCCCTGGTGAAGGAGAGATATCCGCAGCTTGTAAAAGTGGCTTATCGCTTTGGGGTGTATCAGAGGCTGGAATATCTGCTCCACATCCCCATCGGACAGATGAATCGGAGCAATGGACAGTATTGTAAGATCGTGGCGTGGCTGCGCAGACACTGGGCTCTGGCTATGAGAAACCCCATTCTAACCTGGAAAAATAAGGTGTATCATACTTTGTTTGCCATTGCCCCCAAGGGGATACGCATGCTTCATAAACGGATACGAAAATTGTAAAGGAAGTTATCATTTGAAAGATTATACAGAAACCAAACAACTGAATGAATGGCTGGACGGGCACTCCCTGTGGTGGACAGGGCTGGTATTTTTGGCCGTTACCTTTTTCCCTTTTTTGCTGCTTGGAGAGGGCAGTGTCTTTGAAATCCATGATCAACTGGATGAGACATTGATGACCTATGTATTAAATGCCAGACATCTTGGGGATGGGACGGATGTTTTTCCTGAGCTTTTGGGAGGGATTTCTGCCAGCGGCATGCAGCCGTCGGCAGTTCTGTTTATTCCCCTGTACAGGGTGTTTTCGCCCTTTGTGGCATTTGTGGTACAGTTCCTGATCGTCAATGCCTGTGCCTATTTTGGAATGTATGCCTGTGCCAGAGAGATGACCGGCAGCAGTATTTTGGCGGTAGTGGCAGCGGGCTGTTTTGCCAGCCTTCCCATTCAGCCGATCTATGGGCTTTCGGCATGGGGAGTTCCCTTGCTTTTGTATGCCTTTCTGTGCCTGAATCAGAAAAAGCAGCTGTGGCTTAGTTATTTGTGGATTTTGTTATTTGGTCTTACAACCCATCTGGTGCTGATCGGCTATGTGGTGCTCAGCTTTTGGGCTCTCCTCCTGGTATGGCAGATTGCGCGAAAGAAGCTTAATAAATGGAATTTGGGCGGATTTGTGCTTCTGACCGGGACTTATATTTGGGTGAATCGCAGTCTGTTTCTGGAACTGATCCTGGGGCAAAGTGATTATGTCAGTCACAGGGAGGAACTGGTAAACTATGCTTATCCCTTCTTGGAAAATACGTGGAATCTGTTTCTGAACAGCTCCCAGCATGCAGTGTCCTTGCATAAATATCTGATCCTGCCGATTATGGTGCTTTTGGCTCTGGAAGGAATTCGGTATCGGAAGCTTAAACAGCAGGAAAAACAGAGGTTCCTTCTGGCGGCGGGCCTCTTTGCATTGCTTGTGGGGATTGCGGTTTTGTTTGGACTTTGCAGGTCAGTGTGGGTGGCAGAGTTTAAGAACCATATGAGCGGTTTTCTGCGCTATTTTCAGCCGGAGCGTTACTATTGGTTATATCCGGCTCTTTGGTATCTGGATTTTGCTGTGGCATTTAGTATCTGGTGGAAGAGAAAGGCAAATTGGCAGATGCATTTGGTGAAGCTTCTGGTGCTGATCCTTCTGGTGCTTCCTACCCTGAATCTGATCAAGCCATCCAACTATTTTTATCAAAATGTAAATCAGTACAATAACGGCTCGGGTGTCACCGGATATATATCCTGGGAAAGCTATTATGCAGAGGATCTGATGGAGGAACTGGAACAGGCCATCGGGCGCGACATGACCACTTACCGCGTGGCACATCTGGGAATCAGTCCGGCACCTTCTCTGCTGCATGGTTTTTATACGGTGGATGGCTACTCCAACAACTATCCGCTGGAGTATAAGCATAAGTTCCGACAGGTGATTGAGAAAGAGCTTGTAAAAAATGAGGCAACCAGACTGTATTTTGACCAGTGGGGAAGCCGCTGTTACTTATTCAATGGCGCTTCCGGGACTTATTGGAATATGTCCAAGCGGGAAAATGTGAAATATGAAACGCTTGATTTTGATATGGCTGCCCTGAGAGAACTGGGCTGCGAATATCTGTTTTCCGGAGGCGAGATTCTATGCGCCGAGGAACTGGGACTTAAGTCCATGGGCTATTTTGAGACAGAAAAAAGCTACTGGGGCATATGGCTGTACGCTGTGGGTCAGACAGCTGCAGGTAAATAGACTCTGATGACAAAAAAAGGAAGTAGTAGTATTGAGAAAAGTGTGATACGATGCTGATAATTGGAAGGATGATGCTATGAAAAATTTAAATGACGTGAGAATTGGTATTTTAAAAATACCGGTTACCAGAATCATATTGTTAATCTTGTCGGATATGTTTTCGATCTTGATGGCATCTGTGCTCAGTCTTTATGTCCGTTATGAATTTCAGTTTATGGATGTGCCCAGAGAATTTTGGGTAGCTATTTTGGAAGCTTATTTTCTGAATGTGTTGATCACGCTGATTGTGTATAATATATTCAAACTCTATAACAGTGTCTGGCGCTATGCATCAGATACAGAACTTGTGAATACCATGCTTGCAGTGCTTATCTGCGCTGTCATGCAGCCGGTGCTGTTTTGGCTGTTGGAGAAGCAGGTTCCGGCAAGTTATCCGTTTTTCTATGGATTCTTTATGGCTATCTTTACCGGTGGTGTACGATTCAGCTACCGTTTCCTGCGCATGATGCAGAACAGAAGGCTGAATCAATGGGGGAACAAAAAACGGGTGAATTGTATGATTGTGGGTGCCGGAGCTGCAGGCAACGCTATCATGAAAGAGATTGAGACCAGTAATTATCTTACAATGCATGTGGTGTGTGCAATCGACGACCACCCAGGGTGTCACGGCAAATATCTGCACGGTGTGCCCATCGTGGGCGGCAGAGACAAGATTCAGGAAAGTGTTGATAAATATGCGGTGGATGAGATCATTATTGCGATTCCTTCCGCCAGCAGGGCGACTCTTCGGCCGATTCTGGAGATCTGTAAGGAAACCGGGTGCCATATGAGGATTTTGCCCGGTATGTACCAGCTGATCAATGGAGAGGTGAACGTATCCAAGCTCAGAGAGGTACAGATTGAGGATCTTTTGGGAAGGGATCCCATCACAGTCAATGTGGATGAGATCATTGGTTATGTCAGTGGGAAAGTGATATTGGTGACAGGTGCCGGTGGCTCCATAGGAAGTGAACTCAGCCGTCAGATCGCCCAACATAAGCCTGCCAGACTGATCCTTTTGGATATTTATGAAAATGGAGTCTATGAGGTACAGCAGGAGATCAGCCAAAAATATCCGGATCTGGAGCTGGTGGTGCTGATTGGTTCTGTGCGTAATACAGCCAGGATCGAGGAGATTTTCCACCGCTATGTCCCGGACATTGTCTACCATGCAGCTGCCCATAAGCACGTGCCTCTCATGGAAGATAGCCCCAATGAAGCGGTGAAAAATAATGTATTCGGTACCCTGAAGGTGGCCAGGGCGGCCCATAAATACGGCTGTCAGAGGTTTGTACTGATCTCCACGGATAAGGCTGTGAATCCCACCAACATTATGGGCGCTTCCAAGAGAATCTGTGAAATGATCGTTCAGGACATGAACCGAAAGTCCGAGACAGAGTATGTGGCAGTACGATTTGGTAATGTCCTTGGAAGTAACGGAAGCGTGGTGCCTTTGTTTAAAAAGCAGATCGAACAGGGCGGTCCGGTGACCGTGACCCATCCGGATATTATCAGATACTTTATGACCATTCCGGAGGCAGTTTCTCTGGTGTTGCAGGCGGGAGCCTATGCCAGAGGAGGCGAGATCTTTGTACTGGATATGGGAGAGCCCATGAAGATCGTGGATCTGGCCAAGAATCTGATCAAGCTGTCCGGTTTTCGTGTGGATGAGGAGATTAAAATTGAATTTACGGGCTTGCGTCCGGGTGAGAAGATGTATGAAGAGCTTTTGATGAAAGAGGAAGGTCTGACAGAGACGGACAATAAGATGATCTACATCGGCAAGCCCATTGTTTTTGACGATACCGAATTTGAAAAGCAGTTGGAGAGGCTGCGTCAGGCTTCTCTGGACGAAGAGTACGATATCCGCAAAATTGTAAAGGAGATCGTACCCACCTATCAATATAGTAAGTGACAGTTGAGGACAAGTGATGTATCAGAAGGTAAAGAGAGTAGTTGATTTTGGGTTGGCATTCATAGGGCTGATCTTGTTGGCACCGGTGTTTCTCCTATTGATCGTGGCGATCAAGCTGGATTCGCCGGGACCGGTTTTGTTTCGGCAAAAGAGAGTGGGAATTCATAAAAGCCATTTTATGATTTTAAAATTCCGTACCATGCGTGTGGATACGCCCAAAGATATGCCCACCCACTTGCTGGCAGATCCGGAGCAATATATCACCAGGGTAGGAAAGTTTCTGCGTAAGACCAGCTTGGATGAGCTTCCGCAGATTATCAATATCCTGAAAGGGGATATGGCTGTGGTAGGTCCCCGGCCGGCCTTGTGGAATCAGTTTGACCTGATTGCTCTGCGGGACCAGTATGGCGCCAATGATGTCAGACCCGGGCTTACAGGCTGGGCACAGATTAATGGACGAGATGAACTGGAGATTCCCATCAAAGCCAGATTAGACGGTGAATATGTAAAGAAGCTGGGGCCTTTTATGGATCTTCGCTGTTTCCTGGGAACTTTTTTCAGTGTGCTCAGAGCAGATGGTGTGGTGGAAGGCGGCACTGGGGCGATGCAGAAAGAAGCTGCGGAACAGAAGGTAGCTGCAGAGTGTCAGGAGGAGCAGAAATGAAACGGATTCTGATAACAGGAGCTGACAGTTATGTGGGAACCAGTGTGGAGGAGTATCTGCTTCGATATAACGGAGCAAAGGGCAGAGAGCATTACCGGATAGACACGGTTTCCATGCTGGATGAGACCTGGAAAGCATATGATTTTTCCCCTTATGATGCCGTGTTCCATGTGGCCGGCATTGCCCATGCAGATGTGGGCAGGGTATCCGCAGAAACGAAGGATCTGTATTACCGTGTAAATCGGGATCTTACTTTGGAAACTGCCAAGAAAGCCCGTGAACAGGGCGTAAAACAGTTTATTTATATGAGCAGCATTATTATCTATGGGGAAAGTGCGCCTGTGGGCGGAAAGAAGCATATTACCGGCCAGACACCACCTTCCCCTGCTAATTTTTATGGGGACAGCAAGCTGCAGGCAGAGGAAGGGCTGCGCGTGCTGGAAACAGAGAGTTTTCATGTGGCAATCTTACGTCCGCCCATGATATATGGCAAGGGAAGCAAAGGAAATTATCCCCTGCTTTCAAAGCTTGCAGGAAAGCTGCCCTTCTGCCCGGCAGTGATCAATGAGCGCAGTATGTTGTATGTGGAAAATCTGGCAGAGTTTGTGAGACTTTTGATCGATGATGGAAGAGGCGGGATCTTCTATCCCCAGAATGCAGAGTATACGGTGACAGCACAGATGATTCGGATGATTGCAGAAGTCAAGGGGAGGCGTATTCCTCTTTGGCGTCTGTTGAATCCTTTCGTGTCTGTAGCCGCCAAGTTGCCCGGAAAAGCGGGAGGGCTGATGAATAAAGCCTTTGGTAATCTGACTGTCGATCAGAGCCTGAGCAGGAGAGATTTTGACGGCTATCAGATATATTCGCTGAAAGAAAGTATACAAAAAACAGAAAGGCTGTAGTCAATGGCATTGGGTTAGGCGGCTTGAGTCGTTCCCGGGGGGGCTCTAAGCGGCTGACTGAATGGCATTGAGGCAGCAGAGGGTATTTATGAAAATTACGATTATTACTGTGGCATATAATAGTGAAAAGTCTGTTGAAACGGCTATTTCGTCTGTGTTGGGGCAGTCGATACTTAAGGATACAGCGCGGCGGGAAAAAACAAAGCTGGAATATTTGATCATTGACGGTGCAAGTAAAGACAGTACGGTACAAAAGGCAGAAGCCTTCCGCACTGCGTTTGAACAGGCGGGGGTGGAGTACAGGATTGTCAGTGAGCCGGATTGCGGTATTTATGATGCCATGAATAAGGGGATCAGGCTGGCCACAGGTGAAATCATTGGGATTTTAAACAGTGATGACTGGTATGAGCCGGAGACACTTAAGATGGTAGAGAAAACATTTTGTGAGACTGCTTGTGACCTGATGTTTGCGGATATCTGCATGCACAAGGCAGACAACAGCTGTTTTATCAAAAAAGCCAGACAGCGTAGGTTTCAGACCTCCAGAGACTGGAATCATCCCACGACTTTTGTAAAGGCTGAGTTGTACAAGCAATATCCTTTTGCCTGTCAGGGGATCCATGATGATTATGGGTTCTACTTAAAGATGCGCAGGCTGGGAAAAAGAATCGTGACGGTGGATCAAGTGCTTGCCAACTTTCGTATGGGCGGTGCCAGTAACCGTAAGAGCTTTAAGGAAGCGGTGAAACGCATTCAAGATAGATATAGGTATTGTTATCGTGCCAACGGCTACAGCAGATGGTATTTGGTGGAATGTGTTGCCATTGAGGCGGCGAAGATGATTTTGGGATAAGCAGAAGAAACAGGAGAATATTTCATGAAGATATTACAGATTAACAGCCATTATGATCAAGGTGGGGCTGCACGGATCGTAGCCTGCATCCACAGGCAGCTGCTTGAGGATGGGGAAGAGGCCTATGTGGCATTTGGGCGGGGATGTCCTTCTGAGGATCCCAATGTATATCAGTTCGGAAAGGTGCCGGAAATCTATTTTTCTGCCTTGATGAGCAGAATCACCGGTATCAGCGGCTGGTTTAACAAGGCTGCCACAAAGCGTCTGATCGCCTTTATGGACCGCATAAAGCCGGATCTGATCCACCTCCATGCCTTACATGGTTACTATCTGAACCTGCCTCTTTTGTTCCGCTATATCAATACCCATAGGATTCCTTGTGTCTGGACCTTCCACGACTGCTATGCATTTACGGGCAACTGCGGTTACTTTTTTACCTGTGAAAAGTGGAAAAACGGCTGCGGAAACTGCCCCAATATTGGCACCTATCCCAAGAGTCAGTGGTTTGATCTCACCGGTTTTATGTGGAAACACAAAAAAGAATGGTTTACAAAAGGTTCTGAAAAGATTATCGTAACCCCCTCTGACTGGCTGACCAAAGAGGCTGAGAAA
This sequence comes from Acetatifactor sp., assembly GCA_045532445.1. Taxonomy (GTDB): domain Bacteria; phylum Bacillota; class Clostridia; order Lachnospirales; family Lachnospiraceae; genus Acetatifactor. The sequence continues at coordinate 23,643 of JAZSFW010000299.1, forward strand.
TCTTTTTTTGGTAAGTATGACTGTATCACAATCCGCAATGGTATTCAAGTGAAAAACGTTTTTTACCCAAGGGGAAAAGAAAAATGCCGTGAAAAGTATGGATATCTTCCGGATGAAAAATTGATCCTCGGCATCGCAGTTGGTTACCAGGATGAGCGAAAGGGTGCCAAGTATATTATCCAGTTGGCAAAAGACCTGGCTGAGGAGGCCAAGGTGATTTTGATCGGCTGGAGTGAACAAAATGACTATATGTTGGAAGGAACCACCAATATCATCACCCTTCCAAGCACTTCTGATACAGATAAATTGGCAGAATATTACACCCTGGCAGACGTTTTTGTTTTGCCCTCCCTGGCAGAAAACTATGCAACTGTAACCCTGGAGGCAATGGCTTGCGGTACCCCTGTTGTGGGCTTTCAGGCAGGCGGGATTCCAGAGCAGCTTACAGAGGGGAAGGGAATTGCGGTGGAAGTGGGAAATCAACAGGCCTTTGACGCAGCGGTTCGCAAAGTCCTTGCAGGAACGGAAAGATTACTTTTGCGGGGAGAAGATCTGGCGGCAAGGATTGCGAAAGAGAATTCCACGGAGAAGATGACAAACGAGTACAGAAAGATTTATCAGAAATTACTGCATAAGGGGAGCGAGACATGATTTCAGTATGCATGGGTATTTATAATGGAGAAGCTTATATCAAAACACAGCTGCAAAGCATATTAGATCAGACCTTACCTCCTGACGAGGTGATATTGTGTGATGATCTTTCTACTGACGGCACAAGAGAAATTGTCGACCAGTTCATCCGGGAAAATGGCTTGTCGGGGAAATGGCAGCTTCATTGTAACCGTGAGAACAAGGGCTATCCGGCTAATTTTTATGCCAGTATGGCTTTGTGCCAGGGAGAGTATGTCTTTCTTGCAGATCAGGACGATATTTGGGATAAGAACAAATTAGAACGCATGACAGCGGTCATGGAAGAGAATGACCGCATAAAAGTGTTGAGCTGCAAATTCGGTCTGATCAATGAAGAAGGTGTTAAGATTCATACGATGATGCAACCCACCAGGACCAGGAGAAGCGGTGCGATCAGAAATGTCAGCATTGCAGATGTTTTTTACAAGTGCGAATGGCCGGGTATGGTTATGGCATATCGCAGACAGTGGTATGAGAATAAGCTGTGTAAATGGAGGGAGAAGACACAAAAAGCACAGGAACATCCCAACATTCCTCATGATTTTCTACTCTGTGCATGGGCGGCAGAGGAACAGGGATTTTGTCAGCTGGATGAAGAATTGGCCTGGCACAGAAGACATGATCATAACGCCGGCAAAGAAGAACATAGATTGTCACAACTGCTGAACCGGGAAAGAAAGGTAAACGAGATCAGGGAATACCTCCGCATCCTGGGTCTGTTTGACTGCTGGAACATTATGCAGACAACGCAAGGGTATCAGACGTTAAAGCATAAGGAAGCCGTCATGGAGGAGCGCCTTAAGGCATTGCTTTTAGGAAAGGCATGTAAGGTGTTGCAAAATGCATGGAAAAACCGCAAAGATACCAGGATTGTCACTGCTGTCTGTGATCTGGCGATTGTCTTAAAAAAGTAGGCAAAATTGAATATGTCAGGTAACAAAGCATTGTCAAGTTGCAGTTTTTTAGGTATAATCAAGAAAAGGACCTTTCTACATTTTTACGGTTGAAGGCGGGGGACATGATGAACGATACGAATGATAAAGCAATGAAATTAATTGATGACTTGTATAGAGAAAATTATACGAAAATGCTTAACATGGTGAGAAAAGATGCTTTGTGTGCAGCTATAGCAGAAGATATCGTGCAGGATGCTTTTGCAGAAGCAGTTCGCAAATCCCACATCCTCTACGAGCATGAGAATCCCGGTGGCTGGCTGATGGAGACTGCCAAGCGCAAGGCCATGGGGTTCCATCAAAGACTGCAGAGACGTGCGATCATGGAAACAGAAGAGGTCTTATTGGAGGTGAAAGGACTCGAGGCAGATTATGGGATGGTGGAAATGCACATGATCATGAATGAAGTGCTAAATGATCACGAGCTGATGCTTCTTCACATGTACTATTATGGCGGCTATTCTGCCAGAGAGCTGGCAGAAATGGAAGGCATCACCGAGGGCAATTTCAAGGTAAGGATGCTTCGCATTCGTAATAAGGTTAAGCAGGCACTGGAGGACAAGAAGAGAAGATAGTAAGGAGTGGATTATGAAGAGATACCTGGTTTATTTGTGCTCACTGGCACTGATATTAACCATGTTGACGGACGGTAATTATACATACCATGCCGCTGCAGCATCTGTGGGTGATGCGGCTTTTGGTCGTTTCCTGCCAAGAGAGTATGTCTTTAACGAAGAAGAACTGCAGTGGATCGATGAGGCAAAGGAAGCTCTTCAAGAGATCCTTGGAGAACGCACGGTCATGGCGCTGGTTTATCTCAGCGATACTTACCTTGTCAGGCAAGAGCCCGATGAGGGAAGCGAGATTGTAAAGGAAGTGCCCAGCGGCCAGCAGGTGCAGATCCTGGATGTGGTGGTCAACAGTCCATACGATGTCTGGGAGAAGGTAAGCTTCTACCATCAGGGGCAGGAATACACTGGCTTTGTACAAAGATATTATCTTGCCTGCTCAGATGAGGTTTTTCTGGAATGGGAGAGTTATTATGGAATGAACCCTTATGCCAGAGGTCTGATGACGCTGACAGAAGAAGGTACCCAGGCTTATGCAGATGTGGAGCAGTTTCCAGAGAGCTATCAGGCAGCTCTTGTAGCTTTGAAGGAGGCCCATCCCAACTGGACCTTTGTAAAAATGAATACCAACTTAAACTGGAACGAAGTAGTAGCGAACCAGATGGAGCGGGGACGCAACCTGATCCCCACTTCTTTCCCGGAGTATATGTGGGATGGAGCGTACAGCCATGACTGGGGATTCGTGACAGAGGATAGTTTGAAATATTATCTGGATCCCAGAAACGGTCTGACAGAGGAAACGATCTTCCAGTTTGAGCAGCTGACATACAATGCCTCTTATCATACGGAGGATGCTTTACAAGGATTTCTTAACAATACTTTTATGGAAGGGCTGGTTCCCAAAACAGTGCTGACCTTTGCCCATACCTTTTTCGCAATTGGAAGGGAGCTGGGTGTAAGTCCTTTTCACCTTGCCTGTCGTGTATACCAGGAACAGGGAGATGGTACCTCCGAACTTATCAGCGGCACTTATCCAGGATATGAAGGCTGCTACAACTATTTCAACATCGAGGCAACCGGCACCACCGATGAGCAGGAGATCATTAGCGGTCTGGAATGTGCCAAAAGACAACAGTGGACCGATGCAGACCATCTTGACAGCGGAGGCGCCTATTATTCTTTATACGGCGGTGCCAAGATCATTTCTTCCAACTACATCCTGCACGGACAGGATACCCTGTATTTGCAGAAATTTGATGTGGACAGCAGCTACGATGGGTTATACTGGCACCAGTATATGCAGAATGTGTGTGCTCCCACCAGTGAAGGCAAGAATATCCGCAAGTCTTATAAAAATGCAGGAGCACTGGAAAATACCTTTGTGTTTAAGATCCCGGTCTATCACAATATGCCGGAAGATCCCTGTGAAATGCCTAGGGAGGAGATCGTTGCTTCCTATGCGATTGCATTGACGCCGCCGGAAGGCTATGAGGATTCCTTTATCTATGTAGATGGTAAAGAGTATGCAGCAGTGTCTGACGGAGATAGCTACTTCCTGGATGTGTCCCACGGAGATGCTTCCACGGCAGTCATGTACCAATACAATGAAAATCAAGTGCCTGTAGGCATGCACGTATGGGAGCTTGACCATGATGGAAGACAGTATCAGGTGGCAGAAGTGCCCCAGTTAAATGATCTGCTGTCGTACCATGGGTTTTCCATCCGTATTACAGGAAAGTCCGGAATTCGCTTCAAGACAGGGATTTCGGAGGAAGTCAGAAAGGCGTTGTTAAGCCCTGAGGGAGCCGGAGGCTACCAATTGAAGGAGTATGGTACTCTGGTAATGAACAATGCGAACCGCGGACAATATCCATTGATCAAGGGAGGAGAAAAAGTCTTAAGCGGACTATCCTACGGGATCAATGCAAGTGGAGTACTGGAGGACAAGGTATACGAGAAAGTGGACGGCAGACTTCGGTTTACCTCCGTGTTGGTAGGATTGCCGGTCAACCAGTACAAGACAGAATTTGCGTTCCGAGGATACGCGGTATTGACCAAGAATGGAGAAGAAGTCACGATTTACGGACCGACTGTGTGGAGGAGCATTTATGAGCTGTCGGAGCAGCTTGTGAACCTGGGGATTTATAAGGAAGGTTCCTCAGCAGATGTTTTCTTGAAAAAATTGATCAGTGACGCAGATAGTTTGTCAACACAAGAGTGACCTTTTCATGATTTAGAATGGAGTATAGTATGAAGAAAAAATGGTTTTCAATCGTGGTCTGCATTGTACTGTGCATCAGTATGCTGACAGCCTGTGGTGATGGAGAAGGGGATGTATTTGCAAAAGACTCACAGGAAGACTCAACAGCCACAGATAGTGTTGGCGATGTGCAGGAAGAGGAGGAACCCACTGTTACCCTTTCCCCGGAAGCGGCAGCTTTGCTGGAGCTGGAGACCAAGTACAGTACAGAAGGTCTGACTGCGGAAGAATACAAAGAATTGGCACAGATTTACGCTCAGACAGGCCGCTATAAGAAGCAGCGTGACATGCTGGAGCAGTGCTGGAGACTTTATGGAGACCAGGAGGCCTACCTGACTTTACAGGAGATCACTGTGAATGCCCAGGAGGAAAGTGAGGCTCTTCAGGCCCAGGCAAGGTTATTGTTGCGGAACCTGGATATTTCCGAATACCGAAATGAGGCGGCTGCTGTGATCTATAGTCCCGATTGGTTTGGCATCATGATGCCAAAGCTCAAAGAGGGCAGGAGAAATTACTACTACGAAGCCCCCGGTGCAGAAGGTGTACTGGTGTGGCAGACCGGTTATACAGAGGCAGGAATGGGCTTTACTAACGTGTGGTATCGCCGGGGAGAGGAAATGATCATCCTGCAGCAGACACCGGAAAGCATGAGAATGATCACTGCCGGCTATAGCCAGGGAAAGTATCAGGGCGCATTTACCTCATGGTTGTGCCTGTCACCTACAGAAAGCGTATACTGTGAGACCGGAACCTTGACGGACAACATTCTGAGCGGTGATTACACCGTACAGATGCGCAAGGGCAAGGAACCTGCCGATCTGATCGCTCTTTGGGCAACCAGAGAAGAATTGGAGTTTACAAGTTATAAGGGATCCTTTCATCAGGATGGCACCATTGCAGTCGATCAGCTGGAAGAAAAGCGCAGAAACAATAAAAGTGGTGTGGAAGATGGGATGGACCAGTTCATCTATGCCTATACAGAAAATGAGAAGAATTATTTGTTCCTGAACGTACCCAAAGGAACTGAAATGAGCAGTGTTGTATTTGACGCTTCGCTTTTGGAAATACCCTCTTATCCGGAATTTGGTTTCTATGCGCCGGTGCGCCAGCAGGAGTCCGGTGAAGTGGTAAAGGACAAACAGATCAATGCTTTGGATGTGCAGGTCAGAATCTATGATTCCAACCTGGAGTGGTTCGATGGAACCAGATGGTATACCTTGGGACCGGTGGAAGACTTTATTGCCCAGGATTTGCTTGCAGGCTACCAGGGCAGACAGGAAGAGGTGCCGGAAGAAAATGTTGGGGGAAATGATGAGGGGGATACGCAGGACGTGGAGGTGTCCTTGAGATATACGGATATTGGGG
>JAZSFW010000278.1:0-11617 GCA_045532445.1 Acetatifactor sp.
AATATCAAGGAAATCTTATCCATAAAAACTCCTTAAAAAAATATGATCGCAGTATACTGCTGCAATCATATTTTGCACGTATAATCGTCACTCTATACATAATTCCCATTTTCTGTTATAATGTGTTTATACTTCACCCTAAGGAGGGATATTCATGATGGATGATCTGCGAAGGAAAATGGAGGGCAAGGAGCTTAAGATATTCAGTATTCTGTCAGCAGTCCTGTTATATGTGGCAGCCTTTGTGTCGGGGACGCCTGCTCAGATTGCGCGTGGGATGGTGACCATCGTGCTTTCACGGGATGCCCTGATCACAGATTATTTTGAGTTGAGCGGTTACGGTGCTGGGTTCTTTAATGCAGCCCTGATCCTGACCATAGCCATTGTGCTGGTGGCAGTGTTGAAGATACCGTTTACAGGTCTGACCATGGCAGCACTGTTTATTGATGCGGGATATGGGCTGTGGGGAAAGAACCCGATCAATATTCTGCCGATATTATTGGGTACCTGGATCTACGCCAGAATGCATCGTTCCCATATGAGCAGATATATCTACACAGCGCTCTTTGGTACCTGTCTTTCGCCCTTTGTGACGGAAATGGTGTATCTTTTGCCTTTTCACTGGAGCGTGAATCTGGTGTGTGCGGTGTTGGTTGGAGTTTTTGTGGGATTTATCCTGCCGCCTCTTTCCATGCATACCGCTTCCATGCATATGGGTTACAATCTGTTTAATGTGGGATTTTCCGGCGGAATTTTAGCCTTTGTGGTTGTGTGCGTGTTAAGATCCTTTGGATTGGAATGCGAGCCGGTGCTTATCTGGAAAGTTGGCCGCCCTGTAGTGCTGGTGGTGGCAATGTATTTGTACTTTATGTTAGCTATAGTGTTGGGGCTTATCAGCTGCAAAGGTGATCTGAAGCAGTACCGCAAGATCCTGCACCATCCCGGTCGTGCGGTAGCGGACTTTGCGATCATGAATGGTGATGGAGCGACACTCATCAATATGGGTACTATGGGAATGGCGGCCCTTACTTATGTGCTTTTGGTGAAAGGTGATTTGGCCGGACCGGTGTTTGGCGCCATCTTGATGGTAATAGGATTTTCCGCATTTGGTGCACATATCAAAAATTATCTGCCGGTGTTATTGGGTGTATTCCTGTCGACTTTTCTGACACAGTATTCCCCTTCTACACCGGGAATATTGCTGGCGGCCATGTTTGCGGTGGGACTGTCTCCCATAGCCGGTCAGTTTGGTGTGGTGGCAGGAGTCTTTGCCGGAATCCTGCATTCTGCCATAGTCATGTGTACTTCTTCCCTGTATGGAGGATTAAATCTTTATAACAATGGTTTCAGCGCCGGTTGGGTGGCGATTGTCATGATTCCTGTGCTGGAAAGCTTTATGAGACATTTTGAAGACCGAAAGCATCGAAAGAAAAGTAAGGAGAGGTTTGGAAAACGTTATGACACATGAGGAAAAGAAAGTTGCGAAAATTGTAGAAGAATTAACTGTGTTCTTCTTTGCCATCGGTGCGGATGATATGAAATCCGGCATTAAGCGGGAAGGAAATGAGGTTGAGATTACCTTTGAATCCAATTATCTGGAGGAATATGCGGACAGGATCCATTCTCTGGAGAAATATCTGAATGAGCCGAAAAATGAGGGGATTGAAGATATTTACTGGGAGCTTGCAGGAAGCGGTGATCCCGGGGAGACCAGTCAGCTTCTGCTCATCGGCATGATGATCGACCGGGCTGAAATCGTGCGCGGAGAGAATTGTGTGAAGCTTACCTTGTATAAGGAGCTGTTGGATTGATGGGAAAGAAATGGATTGAATTTTTCAAAAAAGAAGCAGTACTGAGTATTGCCATGGTGCTGGCTTTGGTGTCCAGTGTAGTGATTCTGCCAGACAGAGAATATCTGGGCTATATTGATTTCAGGACTCTTGGGATTCTCTTTTGTCTGATGGCGGTAATGGCGGGTTTACAGAAGATTGGCTTATTTACCCGGATCGCACAGGGGCTTCTTCGTCGGGTAAAAAGTGTCAGAATGCTGGTGTTGATCCTGATCCTGCTGTGCTTTTTTTTCAGCATGGTGATCACCAATGATGTGGCCCTGATTACTTTTGTACCCCTTACCTTTATTGTGCTTGGCATGATGGGAGAGGAGTGGAGGAAAAGACTGTCTGTTCCGGTGGTGGTGATGCAGACCATTGCGGCCAATCTGGGAAGTATGCTGACTCCCATCGGGAATCCGCAGAATCTGTACCTCTATGGAAAGTCCGGTATGGGGCTGGGAGAATTTGTGTTATTGATGCTTCCCTATACGGTGATTTCCCTGATTCTTCTAGGGCTGTGGTGTATGAGTCAGAAGAGTGAAAGAATAGAAGGTTTGGTGCTGGGGGAAGCGAGACAGGACAAGGACAAAACAGTGAGTGAGACTGAGAAAAGCTCTGGATTCAGTGGCTTTTACAGAAGAAGCGGAGCCTTGGCAGTATACCTGATCTTGTTTGTGCTGTGCATCCTGACAGTGGCGCGGCTCTTACCCTATGGCATTACACTGGCGGTGGTCATTGCGGCAGTATTTTGCCTGGATCGCAAAGTTCTTGGGCAAGTAGACTATGGACTGCTTTTGACCTTTGTGGGCTTTTTCGTGTTCATCGGTAATATGGGACGGATTCCGGCTTTTCGCAGTTTTCTGGAAAGTATCATTCTGGGAAATGAGGTGTTGACAGCTGTTTTGTCCAGCCAGGTGATCAGTAATGTGCCGGCGGCACTTCTCCTGTCCGGTTTTACAGAGAACTATGAAGCCCTGATCATAGGAACCAATCTGGGCGGACTGGGTACGCTGATCGCTTCCATGGCCAGCCTGATCTCCTTTAAATATCTGGGGAAAGAAGACAAGGGGGCAAAGAAGAAATATTTGATTTATTTTACATTAGCGAATCTGACGTTTTTGGCAGTGTTGTTGGTTTTTTGGGTGTTATAGGACCTTAGAGTATAATTATCATTGGCAAAAAACGAAAGGTTTTCTTGTGCGCACCCATATGGATACGCCGAAAGTACCCTGTGGCGGCTTCTTGACCGGCCGTGAATTTACCGCGGACTTTCGGATAGATTAGCCCAAAACGACGGGGTTCGCTTTATCATAGGGATCTGTAAAGAATTGTGGCAAAAGGGAAAATCAGCCTTGGGGGCAGTATAAAAGGAAGCAGCCGTTAACCGGCTGCTTCTTTAATTAACTGTAATATAGTCTCAATGGAATCCATCTGTCCGCTCTGAGCCATAGCATCATGGTAGGTCTGCTTGGCAAAATAAAGCTCGTGAACCTTGGCGGTAAGAAGTTCTTTGGTCAGGTTCTCTTCCTCTATCACAATGGAAAATCCCTGCGCTTCAAAAGACTTTGCATTCAGAATCTGGTCGCCTCGGCTGCTGGAAGCGGGGAGGGGGATCAGAATGTTGGGTTTCTTAAGCGCTAACAGCTCGCAGATGGCGTTGGCACCGGCTCTGGAAATTACGACATCAGTCATGGCAAACAGGTCTTTTAGTTCGGACTTGATATACTCAAACTGCTTGTAGCCCGGGGTGTTTAGCAGAAGATTATCCACCTTATCTTTGCCACACAGGTGTACTACCTGAAAATCTTCCAGAAGCTTTGGAAGCGCATCCCGGACAGCTTTGTTTACGTTGGCGGCGCCCAGACTTCCGCCCATGACCAGAATCACCGGCTTGTTAGCGGTAAAACCACACAGATCCAGACCGGCCAGCTTGTTGCCTTTTGCCAGTTCTGCGCGGATGGGAGAACCGGTAAGCACTGCTTTCTCCTTCGGAAGCATCTTAAGGGTCTCCGGGAAATTGCAGCACACCTTCCTGGCAACGGGGATGCAGAGCTTGTTGGCAAGCCCTGGTGTCATGTCAGATTCATGGATGATACAGGGAATTCCTAGAGAAGCCGCAGCTCTGACCACCGGAACACTCACAAAGCCTCCTTTGGAGAATACCACATCCGGCCTATGCTCTTTTAAATATTTTCTGGCTTCACCGAAACCCTTGAGTACCCGGAAGGGGTCTGTCAGATTCTTGATATCCAGATATCGGCGAAATTTCCCGGTGGAAATGCCGGTATAGGGAATGTCAAAATCGCCGATCAGTTTTTTCTCTATTCCATCATAGGATCCTATGTAGGAAATGTCATAGCCTTCCTCCAAAAGCCTGGGGATCAAGGCAATATTGGGCGTTACGTGCCCAGCGGTACCACCGCCTGTCAAAACAATTTTTTTCATGACGGCGTTCCTTTCTCAGATCATGGTTTCCAGGGCGCGGGCCAGCTGATCGGGACAGGATGTGGACTTGAAACCGCAGCGGATGCCTTTTAAGCGGCTGATGGCTTCTTCGGGTGCCATTCCTTTCACGAGTGCGGAAATGCCCTGAAGATTGCCGTTGCAGCCTCCGGTAAATTTCACGGAATCAATCAATCCGTCTTTTAATTCAATGTCAATTGCAGAAGAGCAAGTTCCCTTGGTCTGATATCTCATTATAATTTCCTCCAAACAGTGTGCAGAAGACAGCTAAATGTCTGCCTGCAAGGTATTTATTTTATAGTATAACAGATTTACGAAAGAGGTGCAATATGGGGAGGGCCAATCACATCATCCTGAATCACTTTTTTATAATTTAGCGGCGATAAGCCGGTTTCTTTTCGAAATACCTGAATAAAATAACTGCTGCTTCCAAAACCATTCTGCTGGGCGATGCTGTCTACAGAATAGTAATCGGACAATAGGGCAGCTTTGGCACTTTGGATTCGGGTCGTTGTTAGATACTGTACGGGACAAACTCCAAAAGCTTTTTTGAATTCGCGCCTCAAAAAGGAATCGCTGATCTGCAGTATTTCCACAATGCTGGAAATATTGAAATTATTATCACGGAAATTGGCGTCGATCAATTGTCTGGCTGTTTGGATCTTGGGATGAATATTTTGTTGACTTTTGCGAAAGATTTGTGCTTCCAAAATGGACAAAATCTGATAAAAAAGCGAATAGGATTCAAAATTGCAAGGATTATGAGGGGAATAAGTCTTTGCAATGTCTTCAAAAAGGATACCAAGAGTACCGGACTTATCTTCTTCTGTAAACGGAAATGGAAAAAAGCTTTCTTTCTCCATTTTAAAGTGCAGCGCTATGATAGAGCTGTCTTCCAGGACGGTAGTTGTATAAGGCATGCCTTGGGGCATATAAGTTACATGATTGATTCCGGAGGAAAGGGTGCCTTTTTGTGTGACAAACATTATTGATCCGCTTTGGCGATAAGTTAAGGAATGGAAGTTTCTGCCTCCAACAGATACCGCTTTGCTCTTAGGGCTGATACCCCTGGAAATCTCCAGGGATGTAACTGCCGATTTTTGATATTCCAACATTCTAAATCCCTCCTTTTTCTCCAATATATTCTATGTATATGAATATGTCAAGTTCCGAAAACATAAATTTTTGTTCCGAAAATTAGGATTTACTTTCCTGTACGCCTGAAATATAATGACAAGTAGAAAAATTGAAAAATCAAGGAGGACTAAAAATGACGGCGAGCGAAAGACTTGAGATGTTAAGACAAAACCCGGTGTTTTTTTCAAGGCTTGGTTTTGGATACGATCCGCCTCTGAAAAATAAAGAAGGAAAGCCTCTGGTTTTTAATGAAGATCTCGATTGTTACGCAAAATTTCACCGCTCCTTTTCCAAGGCCGGGGTGAAAATACATTCCTCTGTCTTACATCTGGGATGGATGGGGGTGGAGGAATACGACTATTCCCTTTGCGACCGGGTGCTGGATGCGGTCTTTAAGGACAATCCGGATATTTATTATATCCCGCGCATAAAGCTCAATGTCCCGGTTGATTGGTGCTATGAGAATCCCAAAGATGTGTTTGTGTATTACGAAGCCCCGCGTAACGAGGAAGAAATAAAAAGCCTTGTAGGAACCGAAAAACAGGACTATCTGGGATATGAAGCGCCTAGGGGATATTATGCCGCAGGAGAATTTGAAGATTCCAGACCCAATGTAGGAGGCTTGATCGCCAGACAGAGCTTTTCCAGCAGAAAATGGCTTTGCGATGCGGGGGAAGCACTCATAAAGCTGATAGATAGATTGGAAAACGGCAAATACAGCAAGCAGATCCTGGGATATCACATCGCATACGGTGTAAGCGGAGAGACGATTACCTGGGGAAGGATGTCTAATCGTTTCGGTGATTATGGCATACAGAATACAAGCGCCTTTTTTGAGTGGGCAGAGAAGAAATACGGAAGTTTGGATGCGGTTGCAAAAGCGTATGGACAGGAGGTCACTGATCTGCACATCCCGGCGCCTGAGCTGCGCGACGGAAAATCGGACTCTGTTTTTTCCCTTATGCGTTCCGAGAAGAATCATACGGCATGTATTGACTATGATATTTTCACTTCTGAAGTCAATGCAGAGGCAACGGAGTATTTTGCAAAGATTATCAAGGAACGAGCCAAAGAAAAGCTGGTAGGCGCGTTTTACGGATATTTTATTGAAGTGAATAATTCTGCCTATGCAGGCCACCTTGCCATTGACAAGCTGCTTAATTCTCCTTATATTGATTTTTTTGCTGCACCCAAATCCTATTACAGGTGTACGGGCAAGGAACCGGGATGTGAAATGTGTGCCACCCAATCGGTGAATCTCAAAAAGCTTTGGATGGATGAGGCAGACATACGCACCTATCTTGCAAAGAATGTTCCGGCAGCTTTGGCTTCGGATTCTCTTTCGGATACAAAAAATATTCTTCGTCGTGAATTTGCCAAAAATGCAGTGCACGGCTCCGGATTCTGGTGGATGGATCTTGGCGGAGGATGGTTTGACGGCGAAGAGATTATGGAAGAAATTTCTAATCTTGTGGAGCTCAATGAAAAGATAAGCAAACTTCCTCGCGAAAGTGTGAGCGATGTTTTGGTTGTCGTGGATGAGGCATGTATCTACCACATGCGTACAAATGAGATCTTGCGGTGTGGCTTCATGCAGGATTTTATCTGTGAGGTCAACAGGACGGGAGCAGCTGCTGACGTATACAGGCTGTCAGACCTGGAAGAGCTCGATCTGTCACAGTATAAGCTTATTATTTTTGCCTATTGCTTTCAGATGGATGCGAGGATGCGGCGCCTTATCAGGGAGAAGCTTCCGGCAGATGCAACGGTTATGTTTAATTATGCCGCAGGCATATTAAATGAGGATGCTAGCTTTGAAAATGTCCGGGACTTTACCGGGTTTATGCTTGCTGAGAGCCGGGAGAAATTATACGTGATCAAAGGCCCTGAGGTCGTGGAAGGTGTTACGGGCTTTGGCAAAGAGGATCAGGAAAGTCTTTCCATTCCGGCACTTTGTGTGAGCGGTGAGGAGGTAAACGTCATAAAGACAAATCAACTGGGAGAGCCAGTTCTGGCATCTGTCTGCGTTTTGGGAAGAGAGCATGTTATCAATCTTGTCCCTTACCTAAAGGCGGAAGATATCAGGGCAATCGCGAAGAAGGCAGGCTGTAAGTTCTATACAGAGGCGGCGGGAACGACGGTTTATGCCGATAACAGGATAATGGGTATTTTCCCAAGTGATGGAACAGAAAGCAGCTTGACTGTCCGAAATATGTCGAAACTGTCCTGATTATGCAGTGTTCTGCATGTTTTGGTCGACGATTTCCTGCCAAAAAATATTGCTAATTTGATAGTGGAAGTTTATAATAAAAGGAAACAAAATAGAGGCATATGCATAAGATATAGGTTGTGCATATGCCTTTTTATTATGGAGGAATCGGAATGTTTACCATTTTTCAGGAGGAAAAAATCATATCGGCGCTGATGGGGGTGTTTTTGGTGCTCAGTATCTTGATCAGACTGGGTCTTGGGATGCTGTATCAGCGCCTGATCAGGGAGACGGACAATATGGCTGCCACAGAGAATAAGCTTCTTAAGCAATGCAAGCTGAAATTTGCTAATTGCTTTCAATTGAATCATGGGGTATCTAATATCCCTGTTTTTGTGGACAAGTTTTTAAACAGGCTTTCCATTGGGCATCTGAGCTTTGACGGGATCTACCATTTGTCGGGACAGCTCATGCTTTTGTCTGTGGTCTGCTCCGGTATCGGTGTGTGTAAAAGTATTATACAAGGGCGGATGCTGGGAGAGATCTTGCCTTTTTACATAGTCAGTTTCCTGGGGTTATACGTATATTTTTCGGTGTCGACCATTGTGGATGTAAAGGGGAAAAGAAGGGTGCTTAAGGTGAATCTGGTGGATTATCTGGAAAATCACCTGTCAGCCCGGATCGATGTGACCGCGCAGGATGTGCAGATGCTGTATGGGGAAGACCTTGTGACACAAAATCAGAAAAGACCGGCGCAGGAGCAGAGCCGAAAGCAAAGGAAACAAGACGGTAGTTTTACACAGGAACAGGTGAAGGAACTGGAGGAACTGCTGCTTGAGTTTTTGATGTCATAGATCGGGGAGAGTAGTACCTAAAATACAAAAAATATATTCTAATAGGGTTGTTGACTTTTTTTCTGCATGGTATAATTAGTGTTAACATAAGGATAAAAACGTGGCTGAGGGCCCGTACGAGACAGGAGGCAAGTTGTTATGCCCGGTACCCATTTTCCGGTTAAGATAGCAGTATGTGATGATGAGCAAAGCGCCAGACAGGCACTGATTGATCTGATATCAAAGTACCTTGATCAGCATGATTTGTTGGTGGAGATTACAGAGTTTGATTCCGGTGAAGCATTTTTGGCGTCAGACATGGACAGCTTTCATCTGGTGTTTTTTGATATTTTTATGGGCGGTATCAATGGCATGGATACCGCAAGGGAGCTTTTTAAAGGAAATGAGAGGACTAAGATTGTTTTCTGCAGTGCTTCAGAGACCTTTGGTGTGCAGTCTTATGATGTGCGGGCAATGCGGTATCTGGTAAAGCCTGTGGAAGAAACAAGACTGTTTGGGGTACTGGATGATTTTTTTCATATTTACACAACGCTCAAAACCATTACCGTGAGAGTTGACAGGGTGGAAGAGTCCATTTATGTAAATGATATCATCTGGCTGGAGTCCAATAATCATGATTGTATTATACATACGGTGCAGAGAGACTATGTGACAAGATCCACCTTTGCCCAGATTAGCGAAAAGCTTCCGGCGGCGGACTTTTTCAAGCCGGTTCGTTACGCGATGGTAGCTTTTCGGGCAATCACAGCGATTCCTTCGGATAAGCTGGTCCTTAACGACGGGACAGTGATACCTGTGCCGAAGGATTCCAGGGCTTCTGTGAAAAAGGCTTATATGGATTACCAGTGGAAAGCGCTGTCAGAAAAGGCAGGGGGACGTTAAGATGAAATGGGTGATATTATCGCTTTTAAACATTGTGGTTTATGTTCCCGGATTGCTGTTACGATATATTCCCTTTACAAAGGTATATCGTAAGAAAGAAAAGCAGGTTCTTTTTTTGACCCAGGGAATCATGTTGATCGTGAATGCAGCCTTTTTTTTTGTGGCTGGTACGCATGGATATATTGGTTCGAATTTTGGTGAGTTGAGTCTGCTTTTGTTTGGTGCTATGACTGCGGGAGTAAATATACTGTTGGTTCGAAACAGGTGGAGGGAACTGCTTTTTACCTGTGGCTTTTCCCTGTTAGTAGGGCAGTGTCTTCAGATGACTGTATTGTTTGTGATGTATTACACCTGCGGCGTGGACAGTGTGGAAGATTATTTTGTGGGAATGCTGCTGTTTCTTTTTTTGTTTGCAGTCAGTTTTCCAATCTGGAAGAAAATATTACTGAAATCAGTCACCCCCTTTTTGACGCTTGATTCCGGGCATTATTGGAATACAATCTGGTTTATCCCCATAGCCATGTTTATGACTTGCTATGTGACGGGGCCAATTGGGAAATACGCGCAGACGACCCAGCAATTAATCGGGCACTATTTTATCCTGTGTGCCGCTATATTTGTCTGTCTGAGCATTGCGAAGGTTCCAGCCGGCATGATGGTACGGCTGGAGATGGAAAGACGTCTGAGTGCGCAAGAGGAACATTATACGCAGCTTGCAGCGCAGGTAGAAAAAGCCCGCAAAAGCCGCCACGATTTTAAACACCACATCATGGCGATCCGCGATTATATAAAGAAGGATGATAAGGAGGGACTTGCTCTTTATTGTGATCAGCTGTTGGAGAGAAACACCGGAGAGACCGTAATCCCTTATACCGGCAATTCTGCTGTGGACGGCGTCATCTATCATTACGCGTTGCTTGCAAAAGAGCATCGTATCCGATTTGATTATCCCGCAGTGTGCAGGAATCCGGGCATTGAAAATATGGATTTCTGTGTTCTTTTGGGGAATGCATTGGACAATGCAATTGCAGGATGTCAGACATTGGAGGCAGATCGGTATATTACCATTGTTGCAGATACAGACAGTCTTTCAACGCGCCTTATGATCACCAATTCTTTCGATGGAATTATCCGGGAAGAAGATGGAAAGGTGCTTTCACGCAAGCGCGATAACAGACCAGGTGTGGGAATCGAATCCATGCGCAATATCTGTGAGAAGTACAATGCAGCAATGGACATCCGGTATGATGAGAAGACCTTTTCTGTGCTGTTTGTTTTTACTGTTGTATCAGAGTAATCCTGTTTCACGTCAAAAACAGGCACTTTTACGACAACTTTTCGTAAGAAGAGTTGTTTTGTATTATAATTAAAATGCTAAACTGACGAAAGGACTGCAAGGCAATGATGCGGATACTGTTATTTGGAGATTATAATGAGTGTCAAAAAGCGATAGAGTACATAGATGAGCTTCCTGAGATTTCCCACAGGAAGAAAGAACATCGAGTTATCGATGATTATGATGAGTTTTATAAAGAAGTAGTGGACTATGCCCCACACCTGACCGTGGTTTTGGCAGACGGAGCAGGCGGCATGGAGGGGGTATATCGGTCCAGACAGGCCAGACCTGAGGTGCCGGTCTTCTGGTTTTCGGATGACTGGGACTTTGGAAATCAGTCACACAGATTACAATGCACTTACTTTTCCGGTAAACCGATGAGCGCGGATAAGTTCCAGCGTGCCATCGGATGCCTGCAGGCGGCGGGCGGTGCTTCATGGTTGGAGAATTAGGAATGAGGAGGATTATAAGTATGAGAAATAAGATGTTTAAGAGGATTGTGACATTTGTCCTGACAGTTGTCTTAATAGTGTCAATGATTCATTACAGTCCCTTTGAAATGACGGCGTCTGCTGCAACAGGTGTTTCCTACGAGCGTGTGGCAGATCATGAGTCTGTCGATTATTGGAAGGGATATTTTTCAAACGGAGTACACAACAGCTCTGAATGGACTGGTAACAATATCAGCACGAAGAATGCCGGTGCTATTTGGACTGACAAGTCTGTCTGGGTGCCGGATGACAGTGGAGTAGTAGCGATTGATGGTGTCAATGTACCGGTGGTGGATACTGGGGATAATTTCCTGGTCTCCATGTCTGTGCTTGCTTCCAACAAGACCATCAGAGGGTATGAGTACATTCCTACTTCTACCATGCTTGTGCTGGATGTCAGCGCATCCATGGGA
>JAZSFW010000245.1:0-4116 GCA_045532445.1 Acetatifactor sp.
TCTGCAGCCTGACTAATGGGATAGGTAAAGAATCCCACCGGAATACTTGCCTCGAAATTTCTCATCTGAATCTCACTTTTTACAGTAGGATTCCTTTGGAGCCTTGCCACAGTCACCAGATCCATATAATAGAATGTCAGCTCACACAACTCAGATATCTGAGACTGAATAAACAAAGTAGATTTGGCCGGATCCAGTCCGCAGGACATGTAATCAAGGGCCACTTCAATAATATTCTGTCGCACCTTTTCCGGATTTTCAATATTGTCTGTCAGAGCCTGTGCGTCAGCGATCATAATAAAAGTCTTCTTATATTCACCGGAATCCTGCAGCTCCACACGTCTGCGAAGACTTCCCACATAATGACCTACATGAAGTCTTCCTGTGGGTCTGTCACCGGTTAAAATAATCTTATCCATATCTTTTTCCTCCAAAAAAAATTCTTTTCCACTATCATACCATTTTTTTGAAATAGTGCAAATACTTTTTCTTAAATAAGCATAAAATAACTCTCATTTCATTGCAGTTTCTTTCTATTTATACTAAAATAACAGTAACAGAAATTTTGCGCAAAAAAGAAAGCGAGGTATCTATGCGAAACATTATCAGTTTAAATGACAATTGGTACTTTACCAAAGAAGACATCGGTACACCCTCTGCTCTGTCTGCCGACACCTTATCTTCCTGGGAGAATGTCTGCCTTCCTCACACCTGGAATGCTGTGGACGGTCAGGATGGAAAAGGCGAATACTTTAAAGGTGCCTGCTGGTACGCCAAATATTTTTCAACCCCTTCTGTGATCGAAGGAAGCCGCATCTTTGTTGAAGTACTGGCAGCTGCTTTATCCGGCAGAGTGTTTGTTAACGGCAAAGAAGTGGGATATCACGAAGGTGGCTACTCCTCCTTTGCTCTTGATATCACAGATGTCTTGTCAAACGGAGACAACCTCCTAGTCATTTGTGTGGACAACACGGACAGAAGCCACATTTATCCTCAAATGGCTGACTTCACCTTCTATGGCGGTCTTTACCGCGGCGTAAACCTGATCACGGTTCCGGCTTGCCATTTTGATCTGGAATATTACGGAGCTCCCGGTCTTACGATTACCGCCACTCCACAGGGAGAAGGCGCAATGATCAAGCTGCAGAGTTATATTAAAAACGGGGACGAAAACTACACTGTAAAATATGAGATCACTGACGAATACGGTGATACGGTAGCTGAAATCTGGCGTCCTTCCTTACAGCCGGATGTGGAAGTAACCTTGCCGGAAGCACATCTATGGCAGGGCGTTGAGGATCCTTATCTTTATACCTGCACAGCAACTTTGGTTCGACGCAACGAAACAGTGGACGAGGTGAGCAGCCGCTTCGGTATCCGTTCTTTCCATGTAGACCCTGAAAAAGGCTTCTTCTTAAACGGAAAACCCATGATGTTGCGGGGTGTTTCCCGTCATCAGGACAGGCTCTACCAGGGCAATGCTCTCACACGCTCTGACCATTACGAAGACGCTCACCTGATCTATGAACTAGGGGCCAACACCATCCGCCTGGCCCATTACCAGCACAGCAGAGATTTCTATGATGCCTGTGATGAATATGGCTTTATCGTTTGGGCTGAAATCCCTTATATCAGCTGCCAAAGCGATGATCCCCTGGCCCATGAAAACTGCCGTTTACAGATGAAAGATCTGATCTATCAAAACTACAATCATCCTTCCATCTGCTTCTGGGGTCTTTCCAACGAAATTACCATTTCCGGTGAAAAGCCCGGCTTAGTAGAAAACCACAAAGATTTGAATGAGCTGGTAAAGAGTATTGATCCTACCCGCCTGACTACCATCGCTCATGTAAGCATGCTTCCCATTGACAGTGCCCTCCACGGTATCACCGACGTAGAAAGCTATAACCACTACTTTGGCTGGTACGGCGGCACCTATGACAACAATGAGAAATGGCTGGATCACTTCCACGCCACCTACCCCAATATCTGCATCGGCCTTTCCGAGTACGGCGCAGAAGGCATTATCACCTATCAACCGGATGAGCCCAAATGCCGCGACTACTCCGAAGCTTACCAGGCTGAGTACCATGAGCACATGGCAAAAATCCTCATGGAGCGCCCTTATATCTGGAGCACTCATATATGGAACATGTTCGACTTTGGCTGCGCAGCCAGAGATGAAGGCGGCGTAGCAGGTCGTAACAATAAAGGACTGATCACCATTGACCGCAAGATCAAGAAAGATGCCTACTTTATCTACAAGGCATACTGGAGCGAGGATCCCTTTGTATATATCACCGGCAGGCGTTATGCACAGAGAGTAGGCGATACAACAACCATCAAAGTATATTCCAACCAGCCTGCCGTCTCCTTATACGCTGATGGAAAGCTCCTTCAAACATTGAATGGTGATAAGATCTTCGTGTTTGAGAATGTGCCTTTGAAAGATGGCTTTACTTCTATTACTGCTCAGGCTCCTGTATGCGCAGATGACGAGGATATGGAATATATCCCTGCTGATACTGTAGTATTTGAAAAAGTGACAGAGAAACCGGCTATTTACACCCTGGCAGAAGAGATCGATGAGGATTCTCAGGGCGCTGCCAACTGGTTTGATCAGGCCGCTGCTGAGGCTGCCAACGCACCTGCCGAAATGCAGTTCCCCGAAGGATACTTCTCCGTACGCGACAAGATCAAGGATATTATCAAGAATGAGGAAGCTTATGAAGTACTGGCCAACGCTCTGTACTCCATGTCCGGCATGAAAATGAAAAAGGGAATGCTCCTGATGGTAGGGGACAAGACACTGGAAGGACTTGCATCCATGGCTGCCGGTATGGGCGGCGATAAAGCCAAAAATATTCCGGCCAATGCCATGCAGATCATAAATGCACAGTTAAATAAGATCAAGAAATAATCAAACAAACTATTAAAAAATAGTATAGAATCAAGGCTTTGAAAGATTCTATATACCTTCCACGAGTAAAATGAACTCCCAAAAGGTTCAAATAGGTAGATATATCATGCAAAAATGAGAAATCTATCCGATACTCGATAATTTCCGGCAGATCAAGAAGCCGCCAGAGGCTATCCCCTGCTTGCCAATGATAATTATACTCTAAGCAACAATATATTCAATTTTCAAGGTACACTTATGCTAAAAAGGCTGATGCTTTTTGACGCTTAAATCATATAATTTATATCTAAAACGCTTTATTTCATGCAAAAGGTGCTGTCAGGAAATGATTTACATCATTTTGATATGCTCCCTTCTAGGTAGACAAGTGAAATAATAAAAAGCTTGTTATTTAGGAGGGAGCTTATTTATGTCAAATAAAACGATATCTGCTAAAGACAAAATTTCTGCAGTCCTGCTATATTTTGAAGGAAATATTTCTCAGCATCAATTGGCAGAACAACTAGAAGTAAGTCTTGCTACTGTCCAACAATGGATTCGCAATTATGAGTCTATGGGTGAGGATGCATTTTTGATGCAACATTATAAACAGTATCCCAAAGAACTTAAACTCCAAGCGGTTCAGGACTATCTGGCTGGTTGTGGATCGCAAGACGATATTTGTAAAAAATACAGAATTCGTTCAAAAAGTAAGTTACAAAAGTGGATAAAGCAGTATAATGGTTATGAAATCTTTAAGACTCACGGAACAGGAGGTTCACTTATCATGACCAAAGGAAGAAAAACCACTTTTGAAGAGCGAGTTGCCATAGTACAGTATTGCATCGCACATGATCATAATTATGCTAAAGCATCAGAGAAATATCAGGTATCTTATCAACAGGCACGTGGTTACACGATCAAATATGAATCTGGAGGTGTGGAAGCCTTAAAAGATAATCGTGGGAAACGAAAAAATCCTGATGAGATGACTGAATTGGAAAGATTGCGTGCCGAGGTAAAAATTTTAAGAGCAGAGAAAGAACCTGCTGAAATGGAGGCTTCTTTCCTAAAAAACTCGCAGAGATAGAGAGGAGGCGGGGCTAAGCCTGGTCCATCACGAGCACATATATCAGGCAATCAAAGAAGAACACGAAGAACATAATTATCCCATTACTGACCTTTGCAAACTCGGCAGAGTTTCCAGAGCTGCTTAT
>JAZSFW010000010.1:0-15534 GCA_045532445.1 Acetatifactor sp.
GGAGCTTAATAATATGTATATGACGGGAAAAGATATCGATGCGATCATTAAAAGGGTTAGTTATACCGTATCCGAAGGCATTAATCTTGCACTGGAGCTGCCGGAATGTGAGGAATAGGTGGAATAGTCCCATAGATGTCGGCATATATTAGAACAATCCTTAATGTAAGGAAGTGTATCAGCGTAAAAAGAAAAAAACAATATGTCGGTCCTGTCATTGGTGCGGCAGGACTGGCTTTTCTTTTCTTAATAATTGGACTTACCAAAGTAAGCTTTGAACAGATGGATACGCAGGAAAAGAAGCAGGTTTCTATGAAAGGAGCTTTTGATCGTTACATAGCAGAAGTGATGGAAGACGGAGTGTGGCGTACGTTTATGCCGGTCTATTCTTTTACCAAAAAAAATGGGGAACATGCTTTACTGAGAATGGTTTACGGGCGGTTGGAAAAAGTGGTACCATTGTTATATCTGGAGTCTGATTCTAAGGAAACCTTGGACTCTGGATATGAAGAAGTGACCATGAGTACCATTTTAAAAGAGGAGGCCCAGGAAGAGAATCGTCTTGAGGAAGAAGCGCTTGCTGATTTGCTTTTGGCAGAAAATCAGACGGCCAGAGGACAACTTGAGGCGCAGAGACAACAGGAGACCATTCCAATGCAGAATCAAGATAAAAGTAAGGCAGAAACAACATTTGTGCCGCATCATGTGAAGCTTGCGCAGGTAGATTTAGAGGCGTTTGACGACTATGATACCTTACTTAAAAATTTTTATACAGTGGATAAGTCGACGATGGCAGAAAAGGAGCTTCTGGATGTAGAGAAATTATCTACAGCAGACATGACAATATCCAAAGAAGCAGAAGGTCCCCAGATATTGATTTATCATACGCATTCTCAGGAGGCATTTGCAGATTCGGTACCGGGAGATCGGAAAACAACCATTGTGGGAGTAGGAGAACGTCTGGCTCAGGTTTTGACGGAAGACTATGGTTACAAGGTGCTTCACCACCAAGGTGTGTATGATTTGCCATCCCGTGATGATGCTTATTCGGCGGCATTACCTGAAATTGAAAAATTACTGGAAGAGAATCCGCAGATTCAAGTGGTTATTGATCTGCATCGAGACGCTATGGATGAAAGTACCAGACTGGTAACGGATATGGATGGTCGTCCCACTGCCAGATTTATGTTTTTTAATGGTCTGAGCCGCACAAAAAAGACTGGAAACATCTCGTATTTGTACAATAAAAATCTGGAGGGGAATCTTGCTTTTTCTTTTCAAATGCAGAAAGCAGCAGTGGAGTACTATCCTGGTCTTACCAGAAAAATCTATTTAAAGGCCTATCGATATAACATGCATCTTCGCCCAAGAAATTTGCTGATCGAACTGGGAGCTCAGAATAACACTGTGGAAGAAGCGATGAATGCGGTGGAACCACTGGCGCACATATTGGACATGGTGCTGTCCGGGCAAAGGTAAAAAACCTCTTGCGGGTTATAAACTTTTCTGTTACAATCATTTCAGATAAGAGACAAGAAAGGAACGGACAGATGGCACTGATCGACCAAAGTAAAATCCGCAATTTTTGTATTGTTGCACATATAGACCACGGCAAATCCACCCTTGCTGACAGAATCATAGAGAGGACTGGACTATTGACCAGCCGTGAAATGCAGGCTCAGGTTTTGGACAACATGGAGTTAGAAAGGGAAAGAGGAATCACTATTAAGGCGCAGTCTGTAAGGACAGTCTACAAAGCCCGTAATGGAGAAGAATATATCTTTAACCTGATCGACACCCCAGGACATGTGGATTTCAACTATGAAGTCAGCAGATCCCTGGCAGCTTGTGACGGTGCAATCTTAGTGGTGGATGCGGCCCAGGGGATTGAGGCTCAGACTCTTGCCAATGTGTATCTTGCCCTGGACCACAACCTGGATGTGTTCCCGGTAATCAATAAGATAGATCTTCCCAGTGCAGAACCGGACAGGGTCAAAGAAGAGATTGAAGATGTGATCGGTCTGGAGGCACAGGACGCCCCTCTTATTTCAGCAAAGAACGGCATCGGCATTGAAGAGGTGCTGGAGCAGATCATAGAGAAGATTCCTGCTCCCAAGGGGGATCCGAAGAATCCCCTTAAGGCACTGATCTTTGACTCCGTCTATGATTCTTACAAGGGAGTTATCATTTTCTGCCGCATTATGGAAGGAACAGTGAAAAAGGGTACCTTGATCCGCATGATGGCTACCGGTTCCAAACAGGAAGTTGTGGAAGTGGGGTATTTTGGCGCTGGTCAATTTATTCCTTGTGAGGAACTGAGTGCCGGTATGGTAGGTTATATCACGGCGTCTATCAAGAATGTGAAGGATACAGCTGTAGGCGATACCGTGACCGATGACCGATACCCCTGTGCGGAGCCTTTGCCCGGTTATAAAAAGGTACAATCCATGGTATACTGCGGAATGTACCCGGCGGATGGCGCCAAATACCCGGATTTAAGGGATGCTTTGGAGAAGCTGCAGTTAAACGATGCCTCCTTAAACTACGAACCTGAGACTTCCGTTGCCCTTGGTTTTGGCTTCCGCTGTGGTTTCCTTGGCTTGTTGCACCTTGAGATCATTCAGGAGAGATTGGAAAGAGAGTACAATCTGGATCTGGTGACGACAGCTCCCGGTGTTATTTACAAAATTTATAAGACCAATGGAGAGGTGATTGAGTTGACCAATCCCACCAATATGCCGGATCCTTCAGAGATTGAGTACATGGAGGAACCCATTGTAAGCGCAGAGATCATGGTGACTTCTGAATTTATCGGTTCCATCATGGAGCTTTGTCAGGAGAGGCGAGGAAAATATCTGGGAATGGAATATATTGAGGGTACCAGGGCTTTATTAAAGTATGAATTGCCTTTAAACGAGATCATTTATGATTTCTTTGATGCGTTAAAATCCCGTTCCAGAGGTTATGCTTCCTTTGACTATGACTTAAAAGGCTATGAGCAGGCTACGCTTGTCAAGCTGGACATCCTGATTAACAGGGAAGAGGTGGATGCGCTTTCCTTTATTGTTCACGCAGATTCCGCATATGAGCGAGGCCGCAAAATGTGCGAGAAGCTGAAGGAGGAAATTCCCAGACATTTGTTTGAGATTCCGATCCAGGCGGCTGTGGGCGGCAAGATCATTGCCAGAGAAACGGTTAAGGCGATGCGTAAAGACGTGCTTGCCAAATGTTATGGCGGTGATATCACCCGTAAAAAGAAGCTCTTAGAGAAACAAAAAGAGGGTAAGAAGCGTATGCGTCAGATTGGTAACGTGGAGATCCCTCAGAAAGCATTTATGAGTGTGTTAAAGTTAGATGACAGGAATTAAACAGGAGAAACAGCCTCTGGAGCTGTACATTCATATCCCTTTCTGTATTAAAAAGTGTAATTATTGTGATTTTTTGTCCGGTCCTTGTGATCAGTTGGAAGTAAAGCGATATATGACGGCACTGCTTGAAGAATTGAAAGGCAGAAGCCGGGAATGTCAAGGGTATGAAGTGCAGACTGTCTTTATAGGCGGAGGTACCCCGTCCGTGGTGGATCCGGAATGGATTCATCGTATCATGGAAGCGCTGCGCGGCAGCTATCAGCTGGCAGAGAATGCGGAAATTACCATAGAGATCAATCCCGGAACGGTGGAACAAGGGAAACTGCAAAGCTATCGTAGCTCCGGAATCAATCGGTTGAGTATCGGGCTGCAGTCTGCTTCGGATACCGAGTTAAAAAAACTGGGAAGAATTCATACGTTTGATCAATTTCTTGAAACTTATCAGGAAGCTTTCTCCTCGGGTTTTCAAAATATCAATGTGGATGTTATGAGCGCATTGCCGGGGCAGACAGTTGACAGCTATAAAAAGACCTTAGAAGCGCTGATGTTACTGGAACCCAGACCGACACATATATCAGCCTATAGTCTCATCATTGAAGAGGGTACGCCTTTTTATGATCTTTGGGAGCAGAAGAAGCTTGACTTACCGGATGAGGAGAGCGAGAGGCTGATGTATGATTTGACAAAACGTATGTTAGAAGCCAATGGCTACCATCGCTATGAGATATCCAATTATGCCTTGGATGGCTTTGAGTGTCGTCATAACTGTGGTTATTGGCAGCGCAGAGAGTATCTGGGTATAGGGCTTGGTGCAGCTTCATTGATGAAAGAATGCCGGTTCTGCAATGGGCGGGATCTGGAAAGCTATATCCGACAACCTCTGATGCAGAGGCAGGATGTTCAGAATCTGACGCTTGAGGAACGCATGGAAGAGTTTATGTTTTTAGGTCTTAGGATGGCGCAAGGAGTGTCAGAGAGCGCATTTAGGAATCAATTTGGGCGTGAAATGCAGGATGTATACAAAGAGGTCCTTTTTCAGAATGTGGCGGATGGGCTTATGGTCGTGAAAGAGGCTGACTGTCAAGAAGGGTGGAAGGATCGCTTCTATTATCTGACAGACAGAGGGATGGATGTAAGCAATTATGTGATGGCACAGTTTTTGTTTTAAAAAATAATCTTTTCATTAGGAAAGGCACTTGCCGCAGGACTTTATCATAGAATATTGTTAAGAGAATCCTACGGAGGTTATTTTGAAAACCTTTCAAAAACCTTTAACCTCAGAAGAAGAAGCAGAATATGTAAGACTGCTTAGAGAGGGTGGGGAGGAAGAGGCGAGGAAGGCCAAGACAGTCCTGATTGAGAGAAACCTGCGTCTGGTGGCACATGTGGCTAAAAAATATCAAAACGTGGATGAAGATATGGAAGATCTGATTTCCATTGGCTGTATCGGGCTGATCAAAGCGATCGATTCATTTGATGCCGGAAAAGGCAGACTGGCCACGTATGCCTGCCGCTGCATCGACAATGAACTTTTGATGCTTCTTAGATGTAAGAAGAAAACCTCCAGGGAAGTGTCGCTTTATGAGCCCATAGGTCAAGACAAAGAAGGAAATGAAATTCACCTGGTAGATGTGATCGAACAGCAGCAGACAGATGTGATAGACAGACTGGAACTGCGCAATAATATTAAGAAATTGCAGTCTTTGTTAGATGAGTGTCTGACACCTCGTGAGAAGGAAATTATTGTATGCAGATATGGCTTGGGCGGCAGACAGGAGATCACCCAGAGCGAAATAGGCGCAAGGCTCAATATTTCACGAAGTTATGTATCGCGTATTGAGAAAAAGGCGCTGAGTAAATTAAGACAGTATTTTTAAAAAAGCGCGGAGGCTGACGGTGTGCTGTGATGTCAGTACACTGATGTCTCCGATAAGTAATCTGATATTCTAGGAGATTCAAAATATCTTATCTCAAAATTGTTTTTCCCTATTTTTAATTGAATAATGTGAATGAAAAAATGTGCTGTTTGAAAAAGGAAAGGAGAGTTTTATGATCAGTACGGTTATTTCAGGGGGGCTGTATGGTATTACGGCTTATTTGGTGCAGGTGGAAGTGGATATTTCCACAGGTTTGCCTGGTTTTGGCATGGTTGGTTCCCTTGGAGGAGAAGTCAGAGAGGCAAAGGAGCGGGTACAGGTGGCACTTCGCAATGCAGGGTATGACTTACCCCCTATGAAGATTACCGTGAATCTTGCACCGGCTCATATCAGAAAGGAAGGGACTGCCTATGATCTGCCCATTGCAGTGGGAATGCTTGCTGCAATGGGGTATTTTCGAAAAGAAGCCACAGAAGGTATTTTGTTTGCAGGGGAATTGGGGCTTGATGGGGAGATTAAACCGGTGAGAGGAATCCTGCCGATTGTATTGGAAGCGGCGAAATGTGACATCAGGTGCTGTGTTGTGTCAAGTCAGAACGCTGTGGAGGGGGCTTCTGTGGAAAGGCTAGAGGTCAGAGGGGCAGAACATATTTCTCAGGTAATACGATTTCTGCAGGAGGATGGAAATTGCCGGGATCAGATTTTGCCTTGTACAAAACCAAAGGAAGTCTTTGACGCAGAGCCCACAAGAATATCTGATTTTGGTGATGTTTGTGGTCAGGAAGGTGCTGTGAGGGCGGCAGAGATTGCTGCGGCAGGGTTTCACAATCTGTTGATGATCGGGCCGCCGGGAGCAGGAAAAAGTATGATCGCCAAATGTATTCCGGGAATTTTGCCGCCGTTATCTAAAGAGGAGAGTATGGAGGTTTCCTCTATATACAGTGTGGCAGGGTTATTAAAGGAGTCTCAGCCCATTGTGACAATGAGACCTTTTCAGAGTCCTCATCATACAGTGACGAAGACTGCGCTTACGGGAGGCAGTGGGGTGCCCAAACCCGGTATTATGTCTTTGTCCCACAGAGGGGTGCTGTTTTTAGATGAACTTCCGGAATTTGCAAGATCTACACTGGACTGTATGCGGCAGCCTTTGGAGGAACATGAGGTACAGATTGCAAGAGCCTATGGCAATGTGACCTATCCGGCTGATTTTATGCTGGTTTGTGCAATGAATCCTTGTATTTGTGGGTATTATCCGGACCCAAACCGGTGTCGCTGCACCGAAGTTTCTATAAAAAAGTATCTGGGAAAGGTATCCGGCCCGGTGCTTGACCGGATCGATCTATGTGTTGAGATCCGACCGGTCAAAATGGCCAGCCTTCAAAAAAAGGGAAAGGAGTCAAGCTCTGAGATCAGGAAACGTGTTATGAATGCCAGAAAAATTCAGAAAGAGAGATATCTGGAAACAGGAATTTCTTTTAATGCAGAGATTCCTTCGGCAGATATAGAGCGCTATTGTCCTCTTCTCGGAGAACAGAAAAAAATAATGGAGGAAGCGTATGAGGTGATGGGGCTGAGTGCAAGAGGCTTTTACAGAATCTTGCGAGTGGCGCGCACGATCGCAGATCTTGCAGAAGAGGAACAGATACAGACAGAACATCTTTTGGAAGCGATCTCTTATCGGGCTAATGATATGGTTTATTGGGGGAGAGGAGGAATATAAGATGACAGAGGCAGAAGAAAGGAAGGCTTACGCATATCGATTATATAATTTGGAAGGGGTAGGAGACAAGACCCTTTTTCGGCTGGCAAAGCTGCATAAGGATCCGAGGGAAATGTATGAGCGGTTGAAAAACGCTGAAAAGAAGGTTCCCGAAGAGTATGGAAATATCATAAGCGGCAAACAGATGCAGGCTGTTTACGATGCTTTGAGCTACATGGACTGGGACATACAAGCGGAGTATGAAAAAATGCTGGAGAAAGGAATTCAGTTTTTTGATTTTTTTTGTGAGGAATATCCCAAACGGTTGAAAAATATCCCGGATCCTCCTTATGGTCTTTACATAAAAGGAAAAGTTCCCCGGGATGAGGTTTTGTCAGTGGCGGTGGTGGGAGCAAGAGAGTGTTCTGAATACGGGCGATATGTGGGGCAGGAGATTGGAAAGGTGCTAGGCAAGAACGGCGTGCAGGTGATCAGCGGTATGGCAAGAGGAATCGATGGGATCAGTCAGGCGGCGGCCCTGGAGGCTGATGGCAGTTCTTTTGGTGTGTTGGGTTGCGGGGTGGATATCTGCTATCCGACGGGTAATAGAAAGCTTTATGATCACCTTCTTTTAAAAGGCGGTGTGTTATCCGCTTATCCGCCGGGAACGATGCCTAAGGCACAGTTTTTTCCGCCCAGAAATCGGATTGTCAGCGGGTTGTCAGATGCGGTGATCGTGGTGGAAGCCAGGCAAAAGAGTGGGACCTTGATCACCGTTGATATGGCGCTGGAGCAGGGAAGAGAAGTCTATGTGGTACCCGGGCGGCTGACTGACAGGCTGAGTGATGGCTGCAATAAGCTGATCAGACAGGGGGCAGGGATTTTTCTTTCACCGGAAGACTTTTTAAGCGAAATGGAGGAATTGTTTGCAGGAAAGATTCCCGGAAGATGTGTTGGCGAAACAGTAAAAGCAGACAAACCTCCAAGCATTCTTTTTGAGAATACTCTGGAACGAAAGGTCTATGAAGGAATTGATTTTTGTCCAAGAAGTGTAGAGCAGATTAAGGAGGCTGCCGGAGTGGACATTCCATACTATCAGATGCAGCAGATTTTGGTGAAGCTTAGCCTGACTCCCTATGTGAAACAGGTTTCTGCCGGTTTTTATAAGAAAAATGCATCTGACACTGGATTTTAGTATGGTTTTTTGGTAGTATAGTGATATATGGTTTGTTTTTTGCACAGGAAAGGAATGAACATTTATGTATAGAAGTCAGACAAAGCAAATAAGGATCGGGGATAAAGTGATAGGAGGCGGCAATCCTATCCTGATACAGTCAATGACGAACACGAAGACAGAAAATGTGGAGGAGACGGTAGCACAGATTCGTGCGCTGGAAGCGGCAGGTTGTGAGATCATTCGCTGCACTGTCCCAACCTTAGAGGCCGCAAAAGCGTTAAGAGAGATTAAAAAGCAGATACAGATCCCCTTGGTGGCAGATATCCATTTTGACTATAAAATGGCCATTGCAGCCATGGAAAATGGGGCAGATAAGATTCGCATCAATCCCGGCAATATTGGTGGAGCAGAGAAGCTAAAGGCAGTGGTGGATGTGGCGAAGGAGCGAAACATCCCGATTCGTGTCGGTGTAAACAGCGGTTCGTTAGAGAAACAACTGGTGGAGAAATACAGCGGTGTGACGGCTGAAGGCATTGTGGAAAGTGCATTGGATAAGGTGCGTATCATTGAGGATCTGGGCTATGATAATCTGGTCATTAGTATTAAGTCTTCGGATGTTTTAATGTGTGTAAAAGCCCATGAGCTTCTGGCCGGCAAGACGTTATATCCTCTTCATGTGGGGATTACCGAATCAGGAACGGTGCAGAGCGGTAACATTAAGTCTGCTATTGGTCTGGGGATCATTTTGAATCAGGGCATCGGAGATACCATTCGAGTGTCTTTGACGGGGAATCCGGTGGAGGAGATTAAGTCTGCAAAGCTAATCCTAAGGACGCTGGGACTTCGAAAAGGCGGGATTGAAGTGGTTTCCTGTCCTACCTGTGGGCGAACGCAGATCGACCTGATCGGGTTAGCCGGAAAAGTAGAAAAGCTGGTGGAGGATTATCCTCTGGATATAAAGGTTGCTGTCATGGGATGTGCGGTGAATGGACCCGGGGAAGCCAAAGAGGCTGACATTGGTATTGCAGGAGGAATTGGAGAAGGTCTTTTGATCAAAAAGGGTCAAATTGTGAAGAAAGTACCGGAAGAAATGTTGTTAGAGGTGCTGAAGGACGAACTGGACCATTGGCAGGAGCAATAAAGTATAAAAGAGCATAAATGGGAAGAGATAGCTATGGGTAAACCGTTTTTTGAGGTATTTCCCTCACTTTCGCTGGAAAATAATACAAGAGATATCATGGAACAGACCCTTGTGGAAAAAATCTCTGTGAGCAAAAACAGAGATTTTTTGAGGATTCGTCTGTTAAGCAGCAGACTGATCTTAAAGGATGTTGTCTGGTCTGTGGAAAAACAGATTAAGAAGCAGTTGTTTCCAGGCGTGGAAATGACAGTAAAAATATACGAGCGTTTTGAGCTTTCTGCACAGTATACACCACAAAAGCTGATAGACATTTATTATGACAGTATTTTGGGTGAGCTTCTTGAATACAGCCATGTAGCGTACAATGCATTTCGGACAGCACAGATTACTTATCCGAAAGAGGGTCAGATTCTGATAACGTTAGAGGACAATATCCTGATCCAGAGTCTGGAAAATGAGCTGGTTCGTGTGCTGGAAAAGATATTGATACAACGATGCGGGCTTTTGGCAGATATTCAGGTAGAATATCAAGAAAAGATAGAAAAAAATCGTGAGAATGAAGAGTTTGTTATGATACCTCATTCAAAATCCTCGGATGATCAGACTGCTGTTGAAGCTGCCAAGGCAGGCATGGAATCGAGCAAGGCGGGCACGACGATTAAGAATGGTTTCCAAGGAAAATCCGAGTTTGAGAAAGGGGAAGCTCATAAGGCAGATAAAAAAGAAGGATTCAAAAAAGCCGAGCGGAGTAAAGAATTTAACCGTGGCAGTGTGAAGCGCTCAGATAACCCGGATGTTCTTTACGGAAGAGACTTTGAGGATGAGGCGATAAAAATTGAAGATATCATTGGTGAAATGGGAGAAGTGGTCATCCGTGGTAAGATTTTATCCCTGGATAAGAGAGAGCTTAAGAACGAGAAAACCATCATTATGTTTGATGTGTCAGATTTCACGGACACCATGACAGTGAAAATTTTTGTGGGCAATGATCAAGTGGAAGAAGTTCTGGAAGGGATCAAAAAAGGTGCTTTTATTAAATTAAAAGGCATCAGTATGATGGACAAATTTGATCATGAACTGACCATTGGTTCGATAGCTGGCATTAAGAAGATTCCTGATTTTACCACAAGTCGTAAAGACAGTGCCCCACGCAAGCGCGTGGAGCTTCATTGCCATACCAAAATGAGTGATATGGATGGTGTGTCAGAGGCGAAGGATATTGTAAAACGAGCCTATAAGTGGGGACACAGAGCCATTGCCATTACAGACCATGGGGCAGTGCAAAGCTTTACTGATGCAAACCATGTGTGGGATGATCTGTGGAAAGAAGAAAAGACAAAGCGTAAGGAAGCAGGAGAGAATAATCCGGATAAACAGGATTTCTTTAAGATTTTGTATGGTGTGGAAGCTTATCTTGTAGATGATCTGAGAGAAACTGTCATTGGCGATAAGGGGCAGAATCTAGATGCTGATTTTGTGGTCTTTGACATTGAGACCACGGGCTTTTCCCCTATAAAAAACAAAATCATAGAGATCGGAGCGGTGAAGGTATCAGACGGAAAAGTTGTGGATCGCTTTTCGACCTTTGTCAATCCGGATGTTCCGATTCCCTTTGAGATTGAGAAATTGACGGGGATCAGTGATGAGATGGTCATGGATGCACCCATGATTGAAGTGATTCTTCCGCAATTCCTTTCCTTTTGTGAAGGAAGCGTACTGGTAGCTCACAATGCAAGCTTTGATATGAGTTTCATTCTTGAAAATGCAAGAAGACAGGGACTTTCTACGGAATATACCTACGTTGATACCTTGACGATCGCCAGAGTGCTACTGCCGGGTCAAGCAAAACATACACTGGATGCTGTGGCTAAGACCTTGAACATTTCTTTGGAAAATCATCACAGAGCTGTCGATGATGCGGAAGCGACTGCACAAATTTTTGTAAAATTTATTCCTATGTTACGAGAGCAGGGGGCTGATACCCTGGCCCGGATAAATGAGCTTGGTGCCTCCAGTGTGGAGGCTGCCAGAAAGCTGCCTTATTATCATGCCATTCTTCTTGCCAAGAATGACATGGGGCGGATCAATCTCTATCGTCTGGTTTCCATGTCCCATTTGACCTATTTTAACAAGCAGCCGAAGATTCCCAAGAGCATGATAGAGAAGTACCGGGAGGGACTGATCCTGGGAAGTGCCTGTGAAGCGGGAGAGCTGTACCGGGCATTGCTGGATGAAAAGTCAGACGCAGAAATCGCCAGGATTGTAAATTTTTATGATTACCTGGAGATTCAGCCAAGCGGCAACAATAAATTTATGATTGAGTCCGAAAAGATCAGATTGGTAAATTCCATAGAAGACATTCAGGCGCTGAATAAGCGCATTGTAGATCTGGGAGAGCAGTTCCACAAGCCGGTGGTTGCTACTTGCGATGTGCATTTTCTGGATCCAGAGGATGAGGTCTACCGCAGGATCATCATGGCAGGAAAAGGGTTTAGTGACGCGGATGATCAGGCACCGCTTTATTTACATACGACGGAGGAGATGCTTGAGGAATTTTCTTATCTGGGAGCGGAAAAGGCAAAAGAGGTGGTTGTTACCAATACCAATATGATCGCAGACATGATAGAGACGATTTCTCCTGTGCGACCGGACAAATGTGCTCCGGTGATCAAGGATAGTGATAAGACGCTGACAGATATCTGTTACAACAAGGCTCATGAGATATATGGTCCAAATCTGCCCGAAATCGTAGAAAAACGCCTGCAGAAGGAGCTTAATTCCATTATCACCAACGGATTTGCCGTAATGTATATCATTGCTCAAAAACTGGTGTGGAAGTCGGTGGAGGATGGTTATCTGGTGGGTTCCAGAGGCTCTGTCGGAAGTTCTTTTGTGGCTACCATGGCTGGCATTACGGAAGTAAATCCGCTCAGTCCACACTATATTTGTCCTAAGTGCTATTGGGTTGATTTTGACTCAGAGGAAGTAAAGGCATATGGGGGAAAAGCCGGAATTGATATGCCTGATAAAAACTGTCCTGTCTGTGGCGAGAATCTGAAAAAAGAAGGATTTGATATACCTTTTGAGACCTTTTTGGGTTTCAAGGGAGATAAAGAGCCCGATATTGACTTGAATTTTTCGGGAGAATATCAGTCCAAAGCGCACAAGTACACAGAGGTTATTTTCGGGGCCGGTCAAACCTTCCGTGCAGGTACCATCGGCACTCTGGCAGATAAGACGGCTTTTGGTTATGTGAAAAATTATTATGAGGAGCGAGGCATTCATAAGCGCACCTGCGAGATCAACAGAATTACCGAAGGCTGTACCGGGATCCGAAGAAGTACCGGGCAGCATCCGGGTGGTATTGTGGTATTGCCAATCGGTCAGGATATCAATTCCTTTACACCGGTACAGCATCCGGCAAACGACATGACTACGGATACCATAACCACCCACTTTGATTATCACTCGATTGACCACAATCTTCTGAAGCTTGATATTTTGGGACATGATGATCCTACCATGATACGTATGCTGCAGGACTTGACCGGAAAGGATCCTGTAACCATTCCGCTGGATGATCCCAAAGTTATGAGTTTGTTTCAAAATACCAGTGCTCTGGGTATTACGCCGGAGCAGATTGGAGGCTGTAAGCTGGGTGCTCTGGGTATTCCGGAGTTTGGTACTGATTTTGCAATGCAGATGTTGATTGATGCAAAGCCCCAGTCCTTTTCAGATTTGGTGCGTATTTCTGGTCTTTCCCACGGTACAGACGTATGGCTTGGAAATGCACAGACGCTGATTCAGGAGGGGAAAGCTACCATCTCTACGGCAATCTGTACCCGCGATGATATTATGATTTACCTGATTCAGATGGGTGTTGAGCCTTCCTTGGCATTTACCATTATGGAGAGCGTCCGAAAAGGAAAAGGCTTGAAAGATGACTGGATCACGGCAATGAAGGAGAAAAATGTTCCGGACTGGTATATCTGGTCCTGTAAAAAAATCAAGTACATGTTCCCCAAAGCTCATGCGGCAGCCTATGTTATGATGGCATGGAGAATTGCCTGGTGTAAGATCAATTACCCGCAGGCTTACTATGCTTCCTTTTTCAGCATTCGAGCCAAAGCCTTTTCCTATGAGCTGATGTGTCAGGGACGGGCACATCTGGAAGATGTCATGGCGGATTATAAAAAAAGGTCCGACAGTCTATCCAACAAGGAAAAGGACGCTTATGTGGATATGAGGATAGTCCAGGAAATGTATGCCAGGGGTTTTGAATTTCTTCCGATCGATATTTTTAGCGCTCAGTCAAGGTTATTCCAGGTGATCGACGGCAAGATCATGCCTTCCTTAAACAGTATTGATGGATTGGGTGAAAAGGCGGCCGATGCGATTGTGGAGGCTGCCAAGGATGGACCTTTTCTTTCCAAGGATGACTTCAGGGAAAGAACAAAAGTGTCCAAGACGGTTGTGGATCTCATGGCAGATCTTGGCCTTTTAGGAAAGCTGCCCGAATCTAACCAGATCAGTTTGTTTGATTTCGTGTAAAATATTTTTAGGTTTCTGAAAGAAACTACTTGCCTACCAGCCTATTTTTGTGTATTATAGGTTGTAAGGCTTGTATAATAAGCAATATCATGCAGGAGGAAAGAAAATGAGCATTTTATTAACTGATGCAGCGCCTGAAGTCGGAGGAGCAGGTCTTATTATGACTTTTGTGATCTATGCAGTGATTCTTGGCGCAATGTGGTTTTTCTTTATGAGACCACAGAAGAAGGAGCAGAAGAGAATTGCAGCAATGTTGGCAGCTTTGGAGATCGGAGATTGTGTTCTGACCACTGGCGGAATGATCGGAATTATTATTGATATTACAGATGATACGGTTATCGTTGAATTTGGTAATAACAAGAACTGTCGTATCCCCATGGAGAAATCAGCTATCACACGTGTAGAGAAACCTAGTGAAGCATAAGAAACGAAGGTATGGTTAAGGACTGTGAACGGTTGGTACGACACAGTCCTTTTCTGTTTATTGTGAAAGAGGATTGTTCTTTCCTGTTTACAACAAGCCCATAATAGGAAGAGAAAGAAAAGGTGTATTATATGGAATTAAAGATAACTTGTATCCCCGGTGACGGTATCGGACCGGAGATTGTTGCAGAAGCAAAGAAGGTACTGGATCAGGTGGCTGTTAAATATGGTCATACTATGAACTATACTGATATCTTAATGGGTGGAGCTTCTATCGATGTGCATGGTGTGCCGTTGACGGACGAAGCGATCCAAACGGCTAAGGATGCAGATGCAGTCCTAATGGGATCTATCGGTGGTGATACTACCAAGTCCCCCTGGTATCAGCTGCCTCCCAATTTGCGTCCGGAGGCAGGACTTCTTAAGATCCGCAAGGCGCTGAATCTGTTTGCCAACCTGCGTCCGGCGATTCTTTATGAAGATCTTGCAGATGCATGTCCTCTGAAAAAGGAGATCAGCGCTGCAGGATTTGATATGATAATCATGAGAGAACTGACCGGTGGCTTATATTTTGGTGAGAGAAAGACCATTGAAGAAAATGGTGTCCGCAAAGCCATAGACACGCTTACATACGATGAAAATGAAATCAGGCGTATTGCCATCAAAGGCTTTGACATTGCAAGGAAACGCCGTAACAAGGTAACCAGTGTAGACAAAGCAAATGTACTGGATTCTTCCAGGCTTTGGAGAAAAGTAGTGGAAGAAGTGGCTAAGGATTATCCTGATGTAACGCTGGAACATATGCTGGTGGACAACTGTGCGATGCAGTTGGTAAAGGATCCTGCCCAGTTTGATGTGATATTGACTGAAAATATGTTTGGTGATATCCTGTCTGATGAAGCAAGTATGGTGACTGGCTCCATCGGTATGCTTGCAAGTGCCAGTCTGAATGATACAAAATTTGGTCTTTATGAACCCAGTCATGGTTCTGCTCCAGATATTGCCGGAAAGAATATTGCGAACCCGATCGCAACCATTCTCAGTGCGTCTATGATGTTACGTTATAGCTTTGACCTTGATAAAGAGGCCGATGCCATTGAAAATGCAGTAAAGCAGGTGTTGAAGGAAGGATATCGTACCGGTGACATTATGTCAGAAGGCTGCATAAGAGTTAGCTGCAGTCAGATGGGTGATCTTTTGGCAGAGAGGATCTGAAGGTTTTAGATCATGGCAAATACATAAAATTTTTGAGAGAGAGGATAAAATAATATGAGAAGTGATTCTGTTAAAACAGGTGC
>JAZSFW010000268.1:0-6734 GCA_045532445.1 Acetatifactor sp.
GGGCATTCATGCTAATCGGGAGACTTTCAGGGACGAAGATAGAGTTCGAATCCATCCGATTATTACCAATGGAGGGGACGTAGTAAATGTGATTCCTGACAAAGCAGTAATTGAAACTTATATTCGAGGAGCTAGATCTGAGGCCATAGAAGATGCCTGCAAAAAAGTGGATGCAGCAGTTAATGCCGGAGCGATGGCAGTGGGAGCAACCTGTAACATTAAGAATGTAAAAGGGTTTGAACCTCTGATTCAGGATGAAAATCTTTCAACAGTATTTGAAGAAAATGCGTTACTCTTTCTTCCGGAAGAAAGTATTTATCAAAATATTAATATGACTGGTTCTACCGATATGGGAGATCTCAGCAAAGTCATTCCCTCGATTCAGCCGACTATGGGTGGATTTGCAGGAGCACTTCACAGCAAGGAATTTTCTATTGTTAATGAAGAGGCTGTGTATATAACAGCATCTAAGATTTTGGCATGTACAGTATATGATCTTTTGAAAGATGATGCAAAAAAAGCAAGCGAAATCAAGAGAAAATTTGAAGCCAAATGTTAGACAGAAACGTTTGTGAAGGGGAAAGAAGTATGGGAGATATGAAAAGACCGGATTTACTCAGAATGGTGGAGTAAAGATTTATGAGGCTCTTTTATCAAGCAAAATGTTTGGCGTATAATAATACATGCTAAAAAACAAAAATAAGAAGTAGTAAAATATAATGCCTGCAAACAACTTTTCTGGAAAGAATGTTTGCAGGCGTTTGTTGTTAGATTAGAAGTTGATCACAAGATCTATTAAGAAGTAAACAGCTGGCACCAGTAGTTTACATCATTTTGCTGATAGTAACCTACCCCAATAAAAGTAAAGTTCTCATTCATGATATTTGCTCTGTGTCCTGAACTGTTCATCCAGGCATTCACTACTTCCTTGGGACTTTTCTGCCCCCATGCAATGTTTTCACCAGCACGGCGATAGCTGACATTCTGTTCTTTTAAAGCAGTAGCAAAAGAGGAGCCGTCTGGTCTGGTGTGGGAGAAATTGGTTACAATTTCTTTGGCACGTACCTGTGCTGCATCGGACACCTTGCTGTTTAAATTCAGCGGTGCAAGACCTTCCTTAGCGCGCTCAACATTCACCAGTTGTACCACCTGTTCTATATAACTTAAATTTACCTCAGGCTGCTCCGGCGAAGGAAACTCCACCTCCGGCTTAGAATTGTCTGTATCCGGTGTAAACTGCGGAAAACAGATGGAAGGAAAACAATTCTGAAGCTGTGAAAGTACAGAACTCAGATCACAGTCTTTCCCAATCTGAATAATTTTTACTCTATTAGGTTTTATGTTACTGCTTTGCGCCATCGCAGCATTTGCTGTAACTGTATTACCAGCCAAACATCCGGCAACAACCAATGTACCTATCATCAAATTTATTTTTTTCATTTGCAATCTCCTTTCGTTACAAAACTATTACAAAAATGTTACATACATATCATAATTCATTTTTGCTCAATTTCAACAAGTAAATTCTGGAAATCCATAAAACATTCCTGCCAACAGCAGAATAATTCGTTGACGATACGGGGAAATTTACGTATAATGATGTGTAGAAACGAGCATGCACTAACGGAGGATCGAGATGAAAGAGCAATTTATCAGGACGGCCATGCTGCTTGGAGAGGAAGGGATTACCAGACTTTTTGAGAAACGGGTGGCAGTCTTCGGAATCGGCGGTGTAGGCGGTCATGTGGTGGAAGCCCTGGCTAGAAGCGGAGTGGGAAGCCTGGATCTGATCGATAATGATATCGTGAATCTGTCCAATATAAACAGGCAGATCATTGCGACCTATGATTCGGTAGGACAGTTTAAGACACAAGCGATGAAGAAACGGATAGAAAGCATTAATCCGGAGTGTAAGGTGACCATTTATGAATGCTTTTACCTGCCGGATAAAAGAAGTGATTTTCCCTTTGATCAATATGATTTTATAGTGGATGCTATTGACACGGTTACAGCCAAATTGGATCTGGTGGTGGCTGCCCATGAAATGGGGATACCGATCATCAGCAGTATGGGGACCGGCAATAAATTGGACCCTACCAGGCTGGAGGTGGCAGATATTTATGAGACAAGCGTTTGTCCCCTTGCAAAAGTGATGAGAAGAGAATTAAAGAAAAGAGGAATTCCAAAGCTTAAGGTGGTCTATTCCAGAGAAGAAGCCTTGACCCCTTATGCAGTCAGCGGATATTTGGAGGATCCAGCAACACAGGGATGTAGGAAAGCGCCGGGAAGTACAGCGTTTGTGCCTGCTGTGGCGGGACTTATCCTTGCAGGAGAAGTGATCAGGCAATTGTCGGAATGTTCCAAGTAAAAAAAGGAAGATAGATAGGAGGTTTCTATGGTTTTCCAATGCAAGAATTGTGGAGGAAATGTAGTCTACAGTCCGGAAAAAAAAGGAATGTACTGCCCATTTTGTGACAGTGAAAAGAGTGAGCAGAGAAAGGACAGCCAGGGAGATATTCGTGTTTGCCCCAACTGCAGCGGAGAGGTGCCGGTGGAAGAATATACCAGTGCAACACAGTGCCCATATTGTGATAACTATATTATTTTTAATGAGAGGGTGGAGGGAGAGTTTACCCCGGATTATATCATTCCATTTCAGCACAGTAAGGATATGGTAAAGAAATTGATGCGGGAGAAATTTAAACGTTGCACCTTTGCTCCCACTGATTTTTTGTCGGAAGTACAGCTTGATACCATGGAAGGTGATTATGTGCCGTTTTGGCTGCATGACTATGATGTGAACTATACATATCGTGGTCAGGGGCGTAAAGTAAGAGTCTGGACTACCGGTGAGACCCAGTATACAGAGACCAGTGTTTTTGATATTTACCGGGATGTAAATGTGAGTTTTGAAAAAGTACCTGCAGATGCATCCATTAAGATGCCGGATGAGATTATGGATTTGATGGAGCCATATCAGTATGAGCAGTTGGAGGCTTTTAAACCGGAATATCTGTCTGGTTTTATGGCGGAGAGGTACAATTATGCGGCGGAAGAGATGCAGGTACGCTCCAGACAGAAGATGGAAGAGGATACAGTAAATCTGGTGAAACAGAGTGTAACCGGCTACGGCAGTGTGACAGACTGCGAAAAGAACCTGAAGGTCAACAGCCTTAAGGCTAATTATGGATTGCTTCCTGTTTGGAAATATGGTTATCAGTATCAGGGCAAGGACTATCCTTTTTACATCAATGGGCAGACTGCCAAGATAATCGGTAAGGTACCGATATCGGCAAGAAAAGTCTGGGCTTACGGGGCGACCCTGTGGGGTGTCTTGACAGGAATATTGCTGTTTGCATATTATGCATTTATGATGTTGTAGATGGCAGGAGAGGAGAAAGCGCATGGGAAAAGAGACGCAAAAAGAAGCGATAAAGCAGTTTATTCGTTATTTTAAAATTTGGTTTATTGTGCTTGGGATCTTTTTTGTACTTTGGATCCTATCTGGTATTTCATATATTGCAGAAGAAAATCCTGTGAGAAGTAATGCGAGTGCTCCCGTTGAGCGGGTGTTTGACCGGGCTGATGTTTTGTCCGATGAGGAAGAAGAGAAGCTTAGGCACCTCATTGCACAGACAGAGGAGAAAATACAGTGTGACATTGTCTTGGTGACCATTAATCAGCAGGTGGGCATCAGTGACTATGAGTGGGAGAAAAACATGCGTAATCTGGCAGATGATTTTTATGACCAGAATAATTACGGTTACGATAAGGTCCATGGCGATGGGGTACTGCTTTTAGATAATTGGTACGAAGGGCAGGGAGGAAGCTGGCTTTCTACCTGTGGCAGGGTATATGAACAGTTTTCAGATGCAGATATTGATGATGTACTCACGTCGGTATATTATGAAGTGGAAAATGATCCTTTTGCTGCATACAGTGCTTACATTGAAGAGATCTCTTATAAAATGGATGGAGATATTCCCTTCCCCGGTTTTCTTTTGGTGATTCCTTTGATCGTCATGTTGGTTTTTGTTATGGTAAAGATGAGATCTCCCCTTGGGAAGGATACCGTTTCGGTCAATGAATATGTAGCAGGAGGCAGACCGGAATTTCGCGCTAAGACAGATCAGTTAGTGAATAAGTTTGTGACGAGAAGACATATACCGAAACCCAGCAGCGGAGGAAGCAGCGGTAGAGGCGGCAGTCATATAAGCAGCGGCGGAGTCAGACACGGCGGAGGTGGAATGAGAAGATAGAGGATATTGACTAATGGATACTTATGAGAAAGGGTGGGAAAACAGATGATAACAGTAGTAGAGGCAAAGAGTGCCAGGCAGCAGAGAGAATTTTTGCAGTTTCCTTTAAAGCTTTATAAGGATGAGCCTAATTTTGTGCCGCCGCTTTATATGGATGAGAAGAAGATCTTTCAGAGTGATTATGCCTATTATGAGACTTGTGAAGCAGTGTATTACAATGCATATCAGGATGGGAAAATGGTGGGCAGAATTTCAGGTATCCTGCAGAGAGCGAGCAATGAGATCAGGCAGGAGAAGCGAGTGCGTTTCACGAGATTTGATTCTATTGATGACATAGAAGTGGCTAAGGCTTTGTTTGATGCGGTGGAACAGTGGGCCATGCAAAAAGGAATGGATACGGTATGCGGACCTTTGGGCTTTTCAGACCTGGAAAGAGAGGGCCTGCTGATCGAAGGGTTTGATCAGCTTGCAACCTTTGAAGAACAGTACAATTATGCATACTATCAGAAATTGATCGAAGCCTGCGGTTATGCAAAAGAGGTGGATTGGGTTGAAAGTAAGATCTATCCCCCGAAGAAAAAGGACGAGTCTCTGGATAAAATGGCAGAGCTTATCATGAAAAAGAATAAGCTTCATTTGGCTGATGCTCCTAATCTCAATGTATTGTTAAGAAAATATGCAGATGATATTTTCAAACTTTTAGATGAATGCTACAGCGCCCTCTATGGGACGGTCCCTTTTACAGATAAAGTGAAGAAGATGGTGCTGGATAATTTTAAAATGATTCTTAGCATGAAATATATCAGGGTGGTTCTGAATGAAAAAGAGGAAGTGGTCTGCGTTGGTATCTGTATCCCGTCTATTGCCCGTGCAGTACAGAAGTCTCAGGGGAAATTGACGCCGGGAATGCTTGTTCGTATCTTGAAATCCGCTCGTCATCCAAAGATCCTGGATCTTGCCTTGATCGGTGTATCACCCAAATACGCCAACTGTGGTGTGGCTATGGTGGCTATGATAGGATTATTTCATTTCCTGCAGGAAGAAAATGTGGAGTTTGCTGAGACCAATCTGAATCTGGAGGATAATAAGAAGATTCAGAATCAATGGAAACGTTTTGATTCTGTTCAGCACAAGAGAAGACGTTCGTTTGTGAAAAAAATTACCACGGAATAAGTGCTTTGAACCGTTTGAAAAGAAAATAAGAATAAAAAAACACCCACATGACGGTATGGGTGTTTTTTGTACTTATTTTATGTTTCAAGAATTAAGCCATCTCATTTACAGCTTTGCTAAGACGAGATACTTTTCTGGCAACGTTATTCTTGTGATAAACGCCTTTGGTACCAGCCATCTCGATGGTCTTAGTAGCAGCAGCAAGCTCAGCAATTGCAGCTTCCTTATTACCAGCCTCGATAGCAGCGAATACTTTCTTCATAGCTGTCTTAACGCCGGTTCTGATTGCTTTATTTCTATCAGCCTTTGTGCGGTTTACTAAAATTCTCTTTTTAGCAGATTTGATGTTAGCCAAGATCTACACCTCCATTTTCATATGCATTCTACCCAACTGTTGGGCAAGGGTTACTGAAAAATGTTTTGCTTTAGCCAGACACGGGGGACTAAGTAAACATACTAGAACATTGTATAAAAAAATCTCTCTCTTGTCAATACATATTTCACGAAAAAATGTAAAAAATGTTTAGTAATCTGCAACAGGAGGAAGAGTTAATGAGGGATTTTCAGGTGAGGACAGATCTTGCGCTGGAGGCGCGTGAAAGTATCGCAGAAGCAGACAGTGAGCTTCGAGGTGTCCGAGTGGAAGAGTATTATAAAGAGGAAGAGGATATCCGTGTCACAAAAGTTACAATTGATACAAAGAATGCGGCAAAAACCATGGGAAAGCCTATTGGTGTGTATGTGACAATGGAGGCACCTGCAATGGTGGAGCCTGATGAAGGTTATCATCGGGAAATCTCAGAATGCCTGGCAAAAGAGTTAAAGGATATGATTCCCAACAGTGACAGGGAACAGTCAATATTGGTGGTTGGTCTTGGAAATCGGGAGGTGACGGCAGATGCATTAGGACCGCAGGTGGTGGATAATCTGTTTATTACTCGCCATGTGGTAAAAATTTATGGAAAGGCTGCCTACAACAAACAGACCATGAATCAGATCAGCAGTATTGAGCCGGGAGTCATGGCAAAAACCGGTATGGAGACAGAAGAAATCATAAAGGGCGTAGTGGAAGAAACAAAACCGGATGTGGTGGTAGTGATCGATGCCTTGGCAGCGCGCAATACAAAACGTCTTAATCGAACCGTACAGATTACCAATACCGGGATTCAGCCGGGATCGGGAGTAGGGAATCATCGGAATGCTTTGACTTTTGAAAGTCTTGGAGTACCGGTTATTGCCATAGGAGTACCGACGGTGGTGGATGCTGCGACGATTGTGGGAGATGCGTTGGAAAAGATGGGG
>JAZSFW010000193.1:0-2632 GCA_045532445.1 Acetatifactor sp.
TTCAGCTAAACTGGCCGCAGTCTTTAAAGTAGAACTTCCA
The DNA here is from genome assembly GCA_045532445.1 of Acetatifactor sp. Classification (GTDB taxonomy): domain Bacteria; phylum Bacillota; class Clostridia; order Lachnospirales; family Lachnospiraceae; genus Acetatifactor. Next base: position 41 of record JAZSFW010000193.1, read on the forward strand.
TTAGACTCTAAAAATGCCTGAATTTCTTTGTTTGCTCCTACATTTGTATTTTTCAGACGCTGAATCTCTTTTGCTATAAATTCTTCCTTCTGAAGCAAAGCATCATAATCCTCTTGAGAGATCAGACCTATTTCATAACCTTTCTTACGAAGTCTTCTGTCCGCATTATCCTGACGAAGCAGCAGACGATATTCTGCTCTGGAAGTCATCATACGATAAGGCTCTCTGTTGTCCTTAGTTACCAGATCATCAATCAGCACTCCAATATAACTCTCTGAACGGTCCATTACTAAAGGCTCTTTTCCAAAAATGGACATTGCAGCGTTGATACCGGCTACCAAACCCTGACAGGCTGCCTCCTCATAACCACTGCTTCCATTGAACTGACCTCCGCTGAACAGACCTTTTACATCTTTAAATTCCAAAGAAGGATAAAGCTGTCTGGCATTAATGCAATCATACTCGATAGCATACGCATTTCTTACCATCTCACAATTTTCCAGACCGGGCACAGTACGGTACATAGCAATCTGCACATCTTCAGGCAGAGAAGAAGACATGCCGGCAATGTACATTTCATTTGTATGAATGCCTTCCGGCTCAATAAATACCTGGTGTCTTTCCTTATCTGCAAATTTTACTACCTTATCTTCAATAGAAGGACAATATCTGGGACCTGTTCCTTCAATAATACCTGCATAAATAGGCGAACGATCTAAATTGGCACGAATGATCTTGTGAGTTTCTTCATTTGTATAAGTGAGCCAACAGGATACTTGCTCCTTCTGGATGCTGTCCGGATCAGTTGAAAATGAAAAAGGTACTACTCTCTCATCACCCATCTGCTCTTCCATCTTAGAGAAATCAATACTTCTCTTATCCATTCTGGCGGGAGTACCTGTTTTAAAACGGCGCAGCTCAATACCCATTTTTTCCAGAGAATCAGTCAAATGATTAGCTGCCTGCAGACCATTGGGACCGGTATAAGTGATAGCCTCACCACACAAACATCTGGCTTTTAAATAAGTACCTGTACAGAGAATAACTGCCTTACACTCATAAACAGCTCCGGTAAAGGTCTTGACGCCCGTAATTTTCTTTTTCCCGTTTTTTTCTCCTGTGCTATTTTCTGCAGCTTCTTCACCATCTGCAATTTCTTCCCACAAAAGTTCACAGACTTCTGCCTGCTTTACCAATAAATGCTCCCGGTTTTCAAGAACCTTTCGCATTTCTCTGGTATAATCAGCTTTGTCAGCCTGGGCACGAAGAGAATGAACAGCAGGACCCTTGGAAACATTCAGCATTTTGGACTGAATAAACGTCTTATCAATATTTTTGCCCATTTCACCGCCCAAAGCATCCAGTTCTCTCACCAGATGACCTTTGGAAGATCCGCCGATATTTGGGTTACAGGGCATCAGAGCGATACTTTCCACACTGACTGTAAAAATAACTGTCTCCAGGCCAAGTCTTGCACAAGCCAAAGCTGCTTCACAGCCTGCATGTCCGGCTCCTACAACACACACATCTACTTTTTTCCTAATTTCAGACATACAACTACCATGCCTTTCTAATGCTGTTTTCACTATTGATTTTTACTGCAACTTTTATATTAATTTCTAAATATACAAAATAATTTACTATTTTCCCATACAGAACTTGGAGAAAATCTCATTGACCAGATCCTCGCCCACTTCTTCTCCTATTATCGTACCAAGTGAAGCATAAGCACTCATCAGATCAATAGAATAAAAATCTTCCGGCATACAGTCTTCGATACTTCTCTCTACCATTTTAAGACTGTTAAAAGCATCCTGAAGAGCTTCTTTATGCCGCATATTTGTAATAATGATCTCATTATTATTTTGAAGCTGGCCTTCAAAGAACATTTCTTTAATGGTATTTTCAAATGCTTCAATACCGGTGCGATCCTTCGTGGAAGTGCGGATCATTACAATATCTTCTGTTCCCTTATCACTGCAACTATCATCATATATTTTATTATCATTATATAATTCTTGATCTGTTAAATGTTCTTTTATAAAATTACCAAGCTTTTCTTCAGTTACAACAGAATTCAGATCCGACTTATTTAATAAAATAATTACTTTTTTGTCCTTTAACAGAGAAATGATGTCCTTATCACTTTCATCCAACTCAATAGAAGAATCCACTACATAAATGACCAAATCAGCATCTGCAGCGTATTTCTTTGCCTTTTCCACGCCTATTTTCTCTACTATATCTTCTGTACTGTGAATACCGGCAGTATCAATAATATTAAGGCCTATACCATGAAGCTTGATGGACTCCTGCAATACATCTCTGGTGGTTCCGGCAATTTCCGTTACAATAGCTCTCTCTTCCCCCACCATCACATTCAACAGAGAAGATTTTCCGGCATTTGGTTTACCAACAATAACGGTAGATATACCCTCTTTCATCAATTTACCGTTATCAGCTGTGGAAATTAACTTTTCCACTCTATTTAAAATTTTATTTACTTTCCCGCTTAATTCTTCCGGATAACCATCCAGACTGATATGCTCAGGATCATCCAAGTCGGAGGCCAAGCGGTCTTAGGAAGACAAT
>JAZSFW010000074.1:0-2519 GCA_045532445.1 Acetatifactor sp.
AACCATTACAGGATAGCCGATCTTGTGAGCAATCTCCAGCGCCTCTTCTACGTTAACCGCCATACCTGATTCAGGCATAGGAATCTCCAATTTCTCCATCATGGCACGGAACAGGTCTCTGTCTTCTGCCAGATCGATCACGGAAGGAGCAGTTCCCAAAATGCGGACACCATTCTTCTCCAGGTCTGCTGCAAGATTCAGAGGAGTCTGCCCACCAAACTGTGCAATCACACCCAAAGGCTTCTCTTTCTTATAAATGCTCAATACATCCTCCAAAGTCAGAGGTTCGAAGTACAGCTTATCGGAAGTATCATAGTCTGTGGACACGGTCTCAGGGTTACAGTTGACGATGATCGTCTCAAAGCCCAGTTTCTTCAGTGCCAAAGAAGCGTGTACACAGCAGTAGTCAAATTCAATACCCTGACCGATACGGTTCGGACCGCCGCCAAGGATCATGATTTTAGGCTTATCGGTATTGACAGGATTCTTGTCCGGTGCATTGTAGGTAGAGTAATAGTAAGCATTGTCCTGCGTACCGCTTACATGTACCCCTTCCCATGCTTCTTCTACGCCGAGAGCAATGCGGTGCTCTCTGATCTGTGACTCAGGGATCTCCAAAAGCATGCTCAGATATTTATCAGAGAAACCATTCTTCTTGGCAGAGATCAGCATCTCGTCACTGGGCAGACCACCCTTGCAGGCAATCAAAGCTTCTTCTTCCTCTACCAATTCCTTCATCTGCTCAATGAACCAATGCTTTACCTTGGTAATCTCATGAATCTCGTCCACAGTAGCACCTTTACGCAAAGCTTCATACATTACAAAATGACGCTCACTGGAAGGAGTGGCAAGCTTCTGAAGCAGCTGTTCTTTGGTAAGGGAAGCAAATGTCTTGGCATAACCCAAGCCGTAACGACCGGTTTCCAGGCTGCGGATGGCTTTCTGGAAAGCTTCCTTGTAGGTCTTACCGATACTCATAACTTCACCAACCGCACGCATCTGGGTACCCAGCTTGTCCTCTACACCTTTAAACTTTTCAAATGCCCAGCGGGCAAACTTAATTACAACATAATCTCCATCAGGAACATACTTATCCAAAGTACCGTACTTGCCGCAGGGAATGTCCTTCAGAGTAAGACCAGTTGCCAGCATAGCACTGACCAAAGCGATGGGGAAACCGGTAGCCTTTGATGCCAGAGCGGAGGAACGGGAGGTTCTGGGATTGATCTCAATAACAATGATACGATCACTCACAGGATCATGAGCAAACTGTACATTGGTACCACCGATTACCTCTACAGACTCTACAATCTTAAACGCCTGCTCTTTCAGTCTCTTCTGTGTCTCTTCTGAAATGGTCAGCATGGGGGCTGAACAGAAAGAGTCACCGGTGTGCACACCCAAAGGATCGATATTCTCAATGAAGCAGACTGTGATCATGTTGTTGTCAGCATCTCTGACAACCTCTACTTCCAGCTCTTCCCAGCCAAGAATGGATTCCTCAACCAAAACTTGACCTACCAGGCTGGCCTGCAGTCCACGGGCACATACTACCTTCAGCTCTTCTTTATTGTAAACCAGACCGCCGCCTGCACCACCCATGGTATATGCAGGACGCAGTACAACGGGATAACCGAGATCATCAGCGATCTTCAGTGCTTCGTCTACAGTATACGCCACTTCACTGCGTGCCATCTCAATACCTAAAGCATTCATGGCTTTCTTAAATTCAATACGGTCTTCACCGCGCTCGATAGCGTCAACCTGTACACCGATTACTTTTACATTGTATTTGTCCAAAATGCCTTTCTGCGCAAGCTCTGCACAAAGATTCAAGCCGGACTGTCCTCCCAGGTTGGGAAGTAATGCATCAGGTCTCTCCTTGGCAATGATCTGCTCCATACGCTCAGCATTCAGCGGTTCAATATATGTCACATCTGCGGTCTCCGGATCGGTCATGATCGTAGCCGGATTGGAATTTACCAGTACAATCTCATAGCCCAAAGCTCGCAGTGCTTTACATGCCTGCGTACCGGAATAGTCAAACTCACAGGCCTGTCCAATGATGATAGGGCCGGAGCCAATGATCAAAACCTTGTGAATATCAGTTCTTTTTGGCATCTTATTTCCTCCTATATATAGATGAAGGTTGTCTCTTCATTTCATTATTTACACATACATAATTAAGTATAACACAATTATTCAAAAAAGGAAATCGTAATTTGCACAAAATTGTTAAAAATTGCCTTTGGGAGATTGTACGCATTTACTTTAAGGGGGACGGACAGGCAGGATTACCTGACAGGGGGGAGCGGTTAAAGGCAGTTGATTTGCAGTTGCAAAACAGTAAGAGTTACTAAAGACAGCTTCGCAGCCGGAATAAAAGTTAAGGGCAGAGTATACACCGACAAAACTCGTCGCGCTTTGCGCTCCTCAAACATGTTGTCGGTGTACACTCTAACACTTTCATTCCGGCCGTGAAGCTGTCCTAAGTAACTCTAACTGTTTCGCAGATGTCG
>JAZSFW010000155.1:0-3770 GCA_045532445.1 Acetatifactor sp.
ACGTTACAGCTAATGCTTTCTCCATATAGGACTGCAATTCCTCTGCTGCTGTTCTTTCTACAACATGGGCATTTTCAGGAATAATGATGGTTACATTCATTTTCCCTCTTTCAAGAAATACTCTCTTCATATTGATTCCTCTAATCTTATCAGTGCAATATTTATATTTTTATTCTTTATCAACAATCTCAAATAAAAAGCCTGTGTGCTTTGGCAGTACAGTATGATCAATGTCTACCGGATCACCATAAATCTGTTTTAACTGTTTTCCTTCCGGCATGGAAAGCTCTGCCTTCCCATCAGATGCAGTATGTAAGAATAAATAGCTTTGGTTGGCATAAATCACAGCATCCTTCCGGCTATACAGATGAACCTGGTTTGCTTCTAAAAAGTCTCTCAGTTCGTCAGTTGTGATCGATGCATTCTTCGGTGTAATCACAAGGACGTGCGGATTTTCTTCTATGATACCAGCCATTGCAGAGGACATACGCGGAACCATAAGGATAAATGCCTTGTACCGGTTTCTGATATCGGGGTAATCATCTACCAGATAAGTTGCATAAGGTGTGCCCATAAGCCCCAACACTTTCCGGATATGATAACAAGTATTGTAAACTTCAGCTTCTTTCCTCTCATGGATGGATGGCAAAATACTTTCATCAATGAGGACAGCAACCTCACTGGCACTGGCCATATCTTTTCCCATAGACTCTTTTGTGATCTTCAGAAAATCAGCCATCATTTCCATATACATTGGATAGTGATACCATCCACCGCCCATGTCAAACCACCAGGATGCGTGTGCATTCACAAGGGAGCGTGCATAATGCTGCTTCAGATTCTCCACTGCCAACCACTTAGGTCTGGGTACATAATTGGGATTATGAAAATGGGGAATGTCAAAAAGCGGCTGTGTCAAGTGCGTTCTGGTATCATTTTCGGAAAAATATAATTTTCCATGCTTTTTCAGCGTATCCAAAGGAAGCATATAAGGATGGTCATAACCGGCTTCTCTATTCAGCATATAAGATACCGGTGAGCATAAAAAGTCAATGCTCTCACAAGCCAAAACTTTGCTTAAAGCTGCATGACAAGCTGTTCTCTCCGGTCTTTCAAAAGTATAACCGTAAAAGCTTCCCACTACCAGTCGATGCCCTGTTTTGTCCTTTACAAAATCTGCCATCTCACACACGCGATCAGCCGTTATCTCCGAAAGGAAACGGTAATATTCCGCTTCTGTTCCTTCCAAATGTTTCTCCTCCACATATGCTTTGAACTTTTCTCTGGATCGTTTCCCTATGGACCCGATCAAATCAAAGGAAAACCACTCCTCTGAGTTGCCGGTTGCGATCTGATAGCCAAAAATATGATCCCGGTAATCTGACGCTTCAATATGGTCGATAAACATGCCGAGATATTTTTGGGTCTCTTCTGCCCACAGGTCAGAGGAAAAACAGGGTCTTCTCTTATCCTGGCTGATATTGCCGTATTCACACAATTCATCCGGATTTTCTTTCTCCCATCTTAAGGGAAGAGTAACATTTACCCTGGGAAATATCAACGCATTGGGACAAGCATCAATGATCTGCTGAAAGGTACGGTCAGCAATGGAATAATCCGGCTCTTCGTTTTCAAAGATTCCCGGCGCAAAGGGAGGAATATCGTTCATTTCCTGAATGCCCCTTGTAGCAAAATAGACCGGCACCGAAAAAAGATTATACCCCGCCTCTGCAAAATCATCATATCTTGCCTTTTCTATGAAATAAGTAATATACGCATTGGCGGCAACAACTTCACCATTAATTACGAGTCTGGGAATCTGATCGATCATTTCTACACTTGACGTTATCATTTTCTTTACTCCTCTTTGTAGCCTATTTTCTTACAATAATCATCCATTCAAAATAGATGGCGTTATCATCCTGAGCTTTTCCGCCATACATTTCACCATTTTATTTTTAACCTCTATAAATTAGCATTTTGGAAGCATACTCATCTCCCTGCATAAAAATCCTTCCATTTTCTGCAATATATTTCTTATGGGTAAACAAATCTTCCCAGACACCGTCCTGCTTCACCGCAAGTTCCACATCCTTGCCTTCCTGGGCGTAAACACCAACCAATAAGCTGTTCACATAAACAGGTGCTGTCTCACAGTAAATATGTACACCGGAAAGCTTTGCAATCTTTCTTAAAAGTTCAGCACTCAGCCTTCCCAAACCACAATAGAAGGAAGTATAAGTCTCATTCTTTTTGTAGGCGACTGCTACGTTCCCGTCATCGTAATACTCTATCGGAAGTGCTTCTTCATCTCTTACGCAGAAATAAGGTGACGGCAATACCACGCCGCTTTCACCGGAATAATGCGGCTTTTCGTCAAGAATTTCCAGCTTGATATCTACAGTGTCCATGACCTTCTGCAAACCACCGTTTACATACTTAGGCGCATATACCCAAAGTACCGCCTTGCCGGATTGTTTTATCTTTTCTATCACGGCATCCTGCTCTGCGTTTGTCTCAAAGGCAGTCATAAAAACAAACAGCTTGTACTGCGAAAAATCTGCACCTGTCAGATCGCCCAATGAGTACACATCATAGGGAGCTCCCATTCTTGCCAGACCTTCTCTCTGCCAACTAAGGAGGTTGGAATTGATCTGAGACATTTTATTTACATTGTAAAAAACCTCTCCCGACACAAACACTGCAATTTCTGCAGCTGATTTCTGAGGAACTGTCGCAATTTCTTTGGCCGCCTCCACCATACCGGCAATTCCGCCAAGCATCTTCTCCGAACGATACCAACCGTTCCACATGTCAAACCACCACAACGCCGCTCCATTGGTACAGCAGAGCATGAAGTCTCTGCGCATGAGATTTACCGCTTCCAGATCATCCTTACAATGATATCCTGCCGGCGGGATCACCTTACCTTCCAGGAAATTCTGGGACAGATAGGTCCTTTGGTCAAACTCAAAGAAGTAAAGCTTATCATGAATATCCAGTGCTTTGTGAGCCACCATAAAAGCACTGACTGAGTCAGGAGCCCTGAATTCATAAGATGCCGGCGAAGAAATCATATTAATATCTTCGCAACGGAATATCTTTTCATAGGCCTGATGACCTGCATTCCACAATCTTTCAGACTCCAACTCAAACAGATACCCAAAGTAGAGGCCCAGTAACTTCTTGTGCTGAATGATTTCCTGTACCTTTCCGGCAAAATATAAGATGGTATCCGCAATCAGTTCTGCATGGAATTTGTGGTAAAGCTTAATCCTTTCCTCCTCATAAAATGAGATTTCCGGATCCAACTCCAGCTCCTCTTTTGAGGGAATCCGTGCCTTGGGATCATTGATATATGTTTGATACGCCTTTTCCTTTATGGGATGGGTCTCCTGATAGTCAAAATCACTCAACCACTCTGTACCAATGCCACAGAGCAGGAAATATCCATAAAATCTTTCCCCGTATTTATGTTCAACGTGGGATACTACTGCCTGCAGATACTTGCCGGCTTCTTCTCTCCACTCTTCATCTGCCGCCATTTTTGAAAGACTTCCATAGCTATCCGGATAATTTTCATGGGAATCCAGCCACCAGGATCTTGTATCCAGCTGGATCATCAATGCAAAATAGCCCTCCGGTGCATTCTCCATAAAGAGATCTATCTGCTTATCTATGACCTCTAAATTATAGTCCCCGTTTCCAAGCCAGCTTTCTCCATACAAAGAATAGGGGATTTTATAAGCACAGTTTCTTCCTGTGGTCAA
>JAZSFW010000109.1:0-6337 GCA_045532445.1 Acetatifactor sp.
CAGTGCAGAATCCACACAGACACCGGTAGCCACGATGGTCACATCTGTGCCCTCTCGCACCACAGTACCCTTACCGATCTCAAATTTATAATCAGGCCTGTCATTGATCACAGGCACTGCTGCACGGCCAAAACGGATATACACAGGTCCTTTATGCTCTATGGCAGCGCGAACGCAAGCTTTTGCTTCCACATCATCAGAAGGGCACATTACTACCATACCGGGGATGGTCCTCATCAATGCCAGATCTTCATTACACTGGTGGGAAGCTCCATCTTCTCCTACCGTGATGCCCGCATGAGTGGCACCGATCTTAACATTCAGCTGGGGGTAACCCACAGAGTTACGTACCTGTTCGAAAGCTCGTCCTGCTGCAAACATAGCAAAGGAGCTGACAAAAGGAATCTTACCAACCAGGGACAGCCCGGCTGCAATGCCTACCATATTACACTCCGCAATACCACAGTCAATATGTCTGTCGGGATATGCTTTCTTAAAAACACCGGTCTTGGTAGAAGCTGCCAGATCCGCATCCAGAACTACCAGCTCAGGATATTCTGCGCCAAGCTCTTTGAGCATATTGCCGTAACCTTCTCTTGTTGCAATCTTTTTTACTGCGTCTGCCATTATGCCTCCACCTCCTTTGCCAATGCTTCTTCAATCTTCTGAAGGTCTGCCATAGCCACTTCAAATTCCGCGTCATTGGGAGCCTTTCCATGCCAATCTGCCACATTCTCCATAAAGGATACGCCCTTGCCCTTCAAGCTGTGAAGCACGATACAAGTAGGCATTCCCTTGGTCTCCTTGGCTTCCTTGAACGCAGCCCGAAGCGCGTCAAAATCATGGGCATCCGCATTGATCACATGGAAGTTGAAGGCTTCAAACTTCTTATCAATCGGATAAGGAGAACATACGTCATCCAGCTGTCCATCAATCTGCAGGTTATTATTGTCAACGATCACGCACAGATTGTCAAGCTTTCTGTGTCCTGCAAACATCGAAGCCTCCCACACCTGACCTTCCTCGATCTCACCGTCACCAAGCAAGGTATATACACGGAAATCCTTTCCATCCATCTTGGCACCCAGAGCCATACCCACTGCTGCGGAGATACCCTGTCCCAGAGAGCCGGATGCCATATCCACACCCGGAACGCCAAGGGTGGGATGTCCCTGTAAATAAGAACCCAGCTTACGCAGAGTAAGCAGATCCTCCACCGGGAAAAATCCCCTGTGCGCCAGGGCAGAATACAGTCCGGGAGCTGTATGCCCCTTTGACAATACGAAACGGTCCCTGTCTTCCCACTTGGGATTCTTGGGATCAATATTTAATTCCTCAAAATAAAGAAAAGTAAAAACGTCTGCTGCGGAAAGAGATCCGCCGGGATGTCCTGCTTTTGCACTGTGGACTGAAGACACAATGCCTTTGCGAACATCATTGGCACGCTTACGCAGTTCTAAATTGTTCATTATTTCCTCCATTCTGCCGTTATGACGCGGCTTGTGTGCTGCTGCGGACATGACAACACTTTCTCAATCTAACCCTATACTAACACATTTTTTCTGTTCCGTCCAGCGTCTTTTCTATTGTGTATATACATTTGTACATTATGCTCACTCATGATTCTTTTCTGATCTGCATATATTGTTTACTAACAACACCCCGAAAGAAGGTTTCCATGTGTAAATCAACCAAATTTCCCTTTCGCCGCACCTTATGGATCACAGGCTTTGTGGCCTTTGCCACTGCCTTTTTGCTGTTTGTCAGTTCCTGCAAAAAAGAGGAGCTTCTTTTTCACAGCCTGGCCGCAGACCTGTTTCGGGAGGAGATGCTCTCCAACACCCTGAATATGCATTATACGCTGGCAGATCCTGCTGACTTTGGCATTCCGGATTATGAGGCAGTACTGCCCTGCTATTCTTCTGAAAATGTTTTGTCAGGACAGACCCAGACCGAAAACCTTCTTGGCAGGCTCAAATCTCTTGACGCAGATAAACTTTCCGGCCAGTCCGGCTTTACGCATGCCCTGCTCATAGATTCTCTGGAGATTTCTCTGGCTTTAAGCAATCTGTCACTGTACGAGGAGCCCTTATCTCCCTCCTCCGGCATGCAGTCACAGCTTCCCATCCTGTTGGCTGAGTACACCTTTCGCAGTGTCAAAGATATTGAAGACTATTTAATGCTTCTGGATCAAACCGACGAATATTTTGAAGCGCTTCTTAACTTTGAGCGGGAAAAGGCTGATGCCGGCCTGTTCATGGCATCAGCCTCCCTAAAAAAAGTGATAGAGCAATGCGACACCATTCTCAGGGAAGAAGAATTAAACGCAGAAATGCACTTTTTACAGACCACTTTCCAGGAAAGATTGCAGCCTCTGGTTGGTGACGGTACCTTAACCAGCGACAAGGCCCAAAACTACGCCGCCTTAAATAACCGCCTGCTGCGCACTGTCATGCAGCCTGCCTACGAGGCCTTAGGCGACGGTTTGTTGGTGCTGGAAAATCCTGATATCCCCTTAAGGGGCCTTGCCTCAAAACCGGAGGGCACCACTTATTATGAATATCTGTTACGTTCCCAGACCGGGTCTGACCGACCTGTGACGGAGATTAAAGCCATGATCGCAGAGCATTTTGACCAGGAATATATTCTCTTTGACAATATCTTGAAAAGGACACCGTCTCTGACCGAGCTGCCCTATGACCTTTTGCTCACAGAATACTTTCCTTTGCAAAATGCGACCCAAATGTTAGCTGACCTGCAGGCCAGGATGTCTGACGATTTCCCGCCCTTAAACGAAGAAGGTGCCCTTCCCGCTGTCACGGTAAAAACCGTGTCCGAAAGTCTGGAAAACTACTGCGCACCTGCCTTCTACCTGACGCCTCCTTTGGATGACACCTCACAAAATGCCATCTACATCAATCAGAAAAGTACCCCGGCCGGCCTGGAGCTCTATACCACACTTGCCCACGAGGGTTATCCCGGTCACATGTACCAATCTGTCTACCACAACAATGCAGTCATGCAGGAAAAGCCCGATGCCATCACAAATGTCCGGGAGCTTTTGTGGTATGGCGGCTACCTGGAGGGGGGGGCTCTGTATGTGGAATTTATTTCCTATGACTATGCCGCCCGGATGTATGCTGACAGAGGAGTGGAGGAACTGGCAGATGCCGTAACCCTGACCAAACACAACCGAAGCCTTCTTTTGGGTCTGTATTCTTTGCTGGATATTATGATCCACTATGAAAATGCCGACAGAGGACAGGTGGCAGCACTCCTTTCCAGCTTTGGCATCACCAACGAAGAATCCATTTCGGCAATCTACCAATATATTGTGGAGGAACCCACCAATTATTTGAAATATTATTTGGGATACCTGGAAATCCTTGCGCTGAAGGAGCAGGCGCAGAAGCTTTGGGGGGATTCCTATACGGATCTTGCTTTCCACACATATCTGCTCAAGGCTGGGCCGGCGGACTTTACTATGTTGGAAAAGGAGCTGAGGAACTGGCCCTTGCCGTAATTGAGCGGGGATGCAAAATAAGGCAAAAAGGTGTCCCCCAAACCACCCAGGGGACACCCTCCATATTTAAAAGATTTATTAGATTAGTGTGCACCAACCACCAAAACCAACGTACCGTCCGCAGCCAAAACCGGTTCCTCCAAAACATGGGCTGTGCGTGAACCATCCTTGGCATAAGCAATGGTTTTTGTGATTGTGAAAGAATACACTCGCGAGGTATTCCCCACTTTCTCCAGCTTCACTTTCACATGCAGTTCATCCATTGCACCGACCTCTGCCCTGAAATTGGCGTTGTAATTTACGATCAGTCCGCCTGTCCCTTCTCGTGCAGTACTCAGACAAGCCACACAGTCTCCCACATACTGCAAAAGCTGTGCACCGGATACCAGATATCCGCGATAGTGGCAGTCATTTGCCCCCGGACGCACAATATGTAACCATTCTGTTACTTCTGTCTTCATCATAGTTTCCTCCATTCTTTATCAAAATCAAATACTCTTTTCTGCCGCCAATCTTTCCAGCTCCTCATCGCTGCGCCCCAAAAGTCCTCCGTAGATTTCCTTGTTATGCTCACCCAGTTTGGGAGCCGGCGCAAACTCCAATGTTTCATTGGAGAAAGAAATGGGGATACCAGGGAAAGTAACCTGGCCAAGTCCCGGAACCTCCAGCTTTACCGTGGTATTTCTGCTATAAGTTGCAGGGGATTTCATCACATCTCCCACATCCTTAATCTTGCCTCCCGGTATGCCGATGCGGTCAAAGATCTCATCCCATTCCTCTCCGGTCCTGGTCATCATCAATCGTTCCACTGCATCATTGATCACATCATAATTCTCCGGAGCCAAACGAGCTTCATGGTTTTTATAACGGGGATCATGGAGCACCGGATCATCTGTAACCGTAAGCAGACGCTCAAACAGACTGTCTTGACCTGCCAGACAGATCACATAGCCATCTTTACAGGGATAGCGCCCTGCCGGACAATCGTAAGCATTCTTCGTGGAATTGCGGGTAATCTCACCAGATTGATCATAAAAAGGAATAAATGTATTTAAGCTATAGATGCAGCTGTCGTACATGGAAGAATCGATATACTGTCCTTCACCGGTAGTCTCTCTGCTGCGCAGTGCTGCCAAAATCCCAATGGTCGCCCACAGCCCTGCCATAATATCAATAAACCAGATACCACCTGTGATCCTGGGGCCATCCTCAGAACGATTCAGATCCATAATACCGGATGCTGCCGCCATAATGGAGTCAAATCCCGGACGATGGCAATAGGGACTTCCCTTCCCGTATCCGGCGATAGATACCATGATCAGCCTGGGATTGATTTTATGAACCCTCTCCCAGTCAAAACCCATTTTCTCCATAGTACCGGGGCGAAAATTTTCCACCAATACATCTGATTTCCTAATCAAGTCTTCTAATAGCTTCTTTCCCTCTTCACTGCGGAACTGAACAGTGACACTTTTTTTGTTCCTGTTCTCCGTGGGGTAATACAGGTTCACGCCGTTCACATGTTCTCCGCTGTGGCGTGTATCATCACCCCAGCCTACTTTCTCCACCTTGATTACTTCTGCCCCCAAGTCACCCAGCGTCATAGCACAGGTGGGACCGGAGATATGTCTGCCCAGATCCAGAACCCGGATCCCACAAAGGGGACCTTTTCTTTCACTCATTACCATTTCCTCCTTCCATGTTTTGCTCACTACTGCATCCTATTATAGGTTTCCTTTCGTCATATCGTCCAATAGATTTTTCATGAATTTCCTGTATAATAAATATTAGAAATCTTAATCGTTCCACGTCCCGGAGGTACCTATGACTTTTGACATGGTAAAAACTTTCATTACTTTAGCAGAAACTCAAAATTTCAACCGCACTGCTGAGCTTCTTTTTGTGGCGCAGCCCACTGTAACAGTCCGGATCAAAGCATTGGAAGAAGAAATGAACCTACAGCTGTTTCATCGCACTCACAAATCTGTAGAGCTGACAACTGCCGGACTGCAGTTTCTCCCTTATGCCACAAAGCTTTATAAAGCCATGGCCGATTGTCAGAAGTTCTCCCACTCCAAAGAACACTACCAAAAACATTTGACCTTTTCCGCTCCCGTCACCTGCTGGGATTATGGTCCTTTACGGCAAAAGGTGCTGGCATACTGTCGGGATCAGGAAGACACCATGATCCGTTTGTTCCGTGATTCTTCTAATGTCACGTACCAAAAGATATTAGATAATGAAGTAGATCTGGGCGTTGTCTATTCCATCCCAGCCAATCCGGACATGGAACGCATCCCTTTTATCAAAGAAAATATTTACCTGGTGGCTTCACCCGCATTGGCACCCTTTGCTAAAGGAGATCTCTTAGCAAAGCCCGACGGCACCACCCTGCCTCCCCTGATCCGTCCTGCCTATGCTGCCATCGCCACACAGCTGGTGGAAGAATCTTTATATGCACTGCCTTCCCGCATCACCTCTGACCATCCAAGCCTCTACCTGGATTTGGTCAAATCCGGTCTGGGGATTGGTCTCTTACAGGAATCCATTATCGAACAAGAACTGAAAGAGGGGTCGCTGGTGTTGGTGGATTGTCCTTATAATGAGCATCCGCTCTCCTATCAGAACTACCTGATCTTCTTCAAACGAAAGGAACAAATGCTGAGACCTTTCCTTGATAAGCTGTTATAAGACGCAAAAAGAGGGTGTCCCCTGAGGGCGATGTCATTTGGTTGGCAACTTAGAGCACCCCGAGAACGATATTTCATTTGCTGGCACGCTCTCGCTCCGTGAAGAACGTAGCGGACGCTAGGC
>JAZSFW010000026.1:0-12431 GCA_045532445.1 Acetatifactor sp.
TATCTCCTAATTTCATCAGTTCCGTATCATGGGTTGTCATGACGATCGTAATACCCTGGGAATTTATCAGTTCCTTAAAAATTTTGATCACCTGAAGTCCGGTCATGGTATCCAGCTCCGCTGTAGGTTCATCTGCAAAGATCACGCTGGGCCTGTGGGCAATTGCTCTGGCAATGGCCACGCGCTGCTGTTCTCCTCCGGACATCTCCTGAGGAAGATGATCCAGACGATTTCCAAGCCCAAGCATTTTAAGACATTCCTCTGCTCTTTTCTTGCGATTCCCCACATAACCAGCCAGCCTCAGAGAAAATTCCACATTTTCATAAGCGCTCATCATAGGGATCAATGCCACTGATTGAAAAATAAATCCAAGCTCTTTTCGCCGCAGTTTTTCTTTCTCTCTTGCAGAAAGCCCTGTTACCTTTTTATCCTTTATATACACCTGACCTTCTGTGGGCGGATCCAAGGTACTTAAAATATTCATCAATGTGGTTTTTCCTGAACCGGAACGTCCCTTTAATATTGTAAGCTGGCCTTCCGGAACCACAAGATCCACGCCCTTTAAAGCCCAAAAGGTCTGGTTGCCCGGAATGGAGAATCCTCTCTTTATGCCACTTGCCCTAATCATATCTGCCATACCTTAATCCTCCCCCAGTTTCAGTGCCTGCGTAATCTTGATCTTGGAGATCAAGACACCCAGCACCGCCATGCACAAAACGATCATAAGCCCAATCACCAGCCCGAGACGGACAAAATCACTGTTTTCACTGATGATCTCCAATGGCAGTACCCGGTCTGCAGAAGAGTAAGCGATCTGGATCAGCGGCACAAACAGTTTGGAAGCAATGCGACCGGTCAGCACACCTCCACAGATAGAGGTTCCGGAAATAAACAACTGCTCAATGGCCAACATTCCCAGCACCTCTCTTCCCGACATACCCATGGCTCTAAAAATACCAAACTGCAAGGTTCGGGACTGAATCGACAAAATCCAATAGATCAAAAATCCCGCAGCACACAACAATAATACAATGATAAATCCAATTGTCAGAATTCCGTTGGTTCCCTGGAACACCGGCTCATTTTTCATATTGACAACCTCAGCCTCTGTATCCTTAAATACAAGATACCTGGTTCCTGTCTTTTGTGCATAGTCGTACAAAAACCGAGAAGAGCCAGCTGTCTTGATCCACACCTGATAGGGCGTCACTCCCCAGGATGCCTGAAGCTGGGATAGATGTGCCACGATCAAATAATTGTCCACCTGCTTCTCCAGCCCATCACTGCCTTTTACTCTGGTAGTAGGCGCATAAGAAGGCCAATAATCTACAAATCCACTGACAACACCTCTGATCGTTTTTCCGGCGCTGTTTTGATAGCTGATCACATCACCTGCCTTGTAGCCATAATGATCTCGAAAATTGGAAGACAAGATCACATTTCCTGCATTCTTAGATAATGCATTTAAATATTCATACCAGTGAGAAGAAAGAAGTGAGTCCTTATACCAGGCGACCTCTCCGAATTCCTTCGTATGAATTCCCATGATCTGCACCTGACTTACTTTACCTCCGTTCACAAAAACAGCACCCTTTTTTTCCACCAGTACCTTGGTTGCTTTCTCTATTTCCTTATTTTCCGTATAAGGTCCAAAGCTCGGCTCCACATATTCAAGCTGTGCAAGGCCTGTTTTATCATCAGAAATTTCTGCCGCGTTATTCATCCACTCTTCCTGCACCACCAGATCAGCACCTATATTGTAGCGAATACGCTCTTCTGCATTTGCATTGATTGTTCTTGCAGTCTGGGTACTAAAAATACCCATCGCCACAGTAAGGACCAAAAACACTACTATAAAGCCCTGATTATGGTCGGATCGGATCACTCTTAAGAAAGATGCATAAGCTGACGGTGACCACCACCTTTTACCCAGGCGAAAGACCACTTGGATCACCCAAGGCAGCAACCTTAGGATCAACAGTCCTGCTCCCAGCATAAACAGCGAAGAACACAGATAAAGGATGGGATCCAGCGAAGCCCCTTCCAATACCTGCTCAGCCAGATAATCTTCTTTCCCTTTAAACTGATAAAAACCATAAAGGGAAACTCCCAGCAAAATCACGTCCAGGAAACAGATCTTCCAAAATGCCTGCTTTTTCTTTCGATTTTTACTGCGCTTGTGAGCAACAATCGTCAAATTCGCAAATTTTATCACCGGAAGCACCATGGTACCAATCGAGAAAAATGCAGCTGCAAAAGCATATATCCATACCTTTGTATCCATCGATACCGGTAAGGCACTTCTCTTAACAAAGCCCAAAAAGGAATTGGAAGCTCCCAGGACCCTACAAATAAATGCTCCAAAAGGCACGCCGATAACCAGAGAGATCCCGGCAGTCAATACACTTTGCCAGATATAGATCTTTACAATCTGAAACTTGGAAGCTCCTCTGGATTGAAAAACAGCAATCTCATTTTGCTCCATATCAAGCATCTGCCTGGACACCATAAAAATGAAGGCTGCCAGTAAAACCAGAATCGGTATCTGCAGTACCGTGATCGTTGTATTCAGTTTTTGTGCCTGTGGCATAAAATCTTTGAGCGTATCTTCAAAGGAAGCATTTAATTCTTTGATCTTACTTTCTTTACAGATCAGACGGTACTTTTCCACTGTTTTAAGCATTTCTTCCACCTGGTCTGCCTGGATTTTCTGATAATCCAATATTGTATGCCACACCACATTCACATTTCCGGCAGGCTTAGGCGCAGCATATACGATATTTCGAAATATCTCCGCATCCATAAGACAAGAAGCACTCCAATGGGATGGTGCAATATCCCAAAAGGAATCCTGTTCATCAAGGGCTTCAAATATACCCACAATTCTGATCCGATAGGGCCTGTCATTTTCATCCAGAACGCTGGTAAGCTCCAGTTCTTCCCCCAATACCAGATTACTTTCCATAAAGGTTCTCTCACTGACCACAACACTGATCACGTTATCTTTCACCTGATCTGAAAACATTTCTCCGTGAATGATCTCAATGCGGTCTTCCACCCCTGTGTAACCTACGAGCTTTACTCGTTTTGCTTCTTCTCCCTCCAGCTGCATGGTTGAAACCGCTCTTATGTTGTCAACACTAAAGGAGACCTCTCTGGCAGAATGGGCTACTCCCAATTCCTCATTTAGCTGCTGCTGCATCTCTTCCACATGCTGCAGCTTCTCATTCGTTCTATTCACAGTAAAGTTATAACTATTTTTAATCGTAACCTTTCCGGGATCACGATTATTTTCCTCCAGATAAACGCCCAGCTGCCTGGTCAGTGTTCTTTGCAAAATAGCTCTCGAATACATCGGATTGGCTGCTGCAACGGCGATCAGCAAAACATTACCGATCAGGAGACTTAGAAGCATCCACTTTTTATTGATCATCTTGCGAAAAACAAATCGCAACATACTTGCACCTCCTAATCCAATACCAGAGCCTGCCCCGGTGTCAGTCCATCAAGGATCCAGACATCAGATGAACCAGAAAACCCTTCTACTACATACTGTTTCTGAATTTTTTCTTCTTTTAATAAGTATACATATGTTTTTCCGCTTTCCCGCTCAAGGACATTGCTATCCACAACGATCACATCCTTCAGATATTCTGCCTTGCTGAAACATTTCACCGTACTCCATTTCAAATCCTCGCGGGGTACTTTTTCTACAAGCTTAATATAAGCTGAAGTTTCTGATATCTCCTCAGGCAATCCTGCCGGTGCAGATACAACTCTTCCTTCATATGGAGCATACTTACTTCCGCGTCCAATTTCCACCGTCACATTCATATTATACAGAAGTTTTTCCCCATTACTTACTTTGACCAGAAGTTCATCGGTATCACACAATTTCATAAGAACTGTACCGGAAGTAACCAAATCTCCCTCTTCCATGTATATCTCCTGGATTATTCCGTCAAAGGGAGCCTGCAAGATGTTCCGATTCCTATCTTCTTCTGCCTTTGCCACACTTTCCTGCAACTCTTCCAGCTCTTTTCCTGCCTGATAAACATACAGGTCATAAGCAATCTTCTGTTTTTCAATCTGTAACATGGTAATCTCATATTGATATGTATCTGTCATTTCCAGAGCATCTGCCTGCATTTCCCGAATCACTTTCTGGCGCTGTGCAAGCTCAGCCATATAGCTTTCCTGCTTTCTCTGAAGATTCAACCGCAGGTTTTCGAATTCCGCCTCGCTTTTATCAAACTCATAGGACAATAATACATCACCGGCTTTTACTTCATCTCCTGCTTGCACATGAATTTCCTTGATCCGCGCCTCAGTTTCCAAAGAAAGCTCTTCAAATGCAGGGTATACCACTGTGGCAGGGGAAGTTATTTCTTTACAATAATCCTTTGCTTTTACCTCTGACGTTTGATAATTGGCATCTTCAGACATAAGCATCTGTTCTGAAAGCAGAACTTCATCACCTTCTTCCAGACCGCTTAAGATCTCCGCCTCCACACTGGTGATAATCCCAACCTCAAGATAGCATTGTTCTCTGTTTCCATTCACCATTTTATAGGCATAATATCCATTCTGGTCTCTATTCAATGCATGAAACGGAATGGTAAGACAGTCCTTTTTATACTGGCTTCTTACCAGGATCGCCGCAAAATTGCCACATTCCGGCAAAGTCTCTTCTTCCAAAGCAAAGGTACTGCGCAGCTCTTCACCGGAAAGCACCTTAGAAAAATATTCACTGCTTTCATAGGGAATATAGGTAACCTCATATTCCCGATCCAAAATCCTTGCCCATACTTTGTCCGCTTCTTTTATCTCATCTTCTGAAATAAATTCTGATTCGATCCGTACCTTTTCCTTGTCGGCAATACAAATTACCGGAGCAAAAGCCTTGATACTATCACCGTTCTTTTGGGATCCGATATAGACCACCTCTCCGCTGACAGGCGCAGTTAATGTCGCATTCTCAGCTTCCGCCCGAGCACTCATAAGCTGTTTGCTAAGTTCTTCCAATTTCAGGCTTCTAAGCTCCTGCTCCTGCCGCAGGTCAACCTCTTTCCTCTCAATCTGCAATTCTTTGGAATAGCAATTTTTCCATGCAGTGCCGTTATGTTTCATCCTATCAAGCTCTACTTTGGCTATATTGATCTCGTTCTTCGCCTGCGCATCACTACATTCGCCCTGCATAATGGTATCTTCTATTTGTTCTTCGAGAGAGTCGATTTTTTTCGCCAGGCTTTCATCATCAAGGGAAGCCAATACCTGACCCGCCTCAACAACCTCTCCCAAGGAAACATGCATCTCTTTCAGCCTGCCATCTACTTCAAAATGTACTTCTTCCACATAAGGCAACACCTCTGCACGATAAGCAGCAATTTCAAAAATATCGTCCCGCTCCACCGTTACCGTATCCACCTTTACACCAGCCGGCTCCAACAGCTCGGGAATCTCACCCTGCTCTTGTCCGCAGCCTGTCAACCCCAACGCAAGCACAGTCAAAACAACATACAAAGTATATTTTTTCACACAGCCACCTCTATTCCAAAATAACCCTGTCACCTTCTTTAAGACCTGATATAATCTCCACATAATCACTCGTTTCCAACCCAACCGTCACATCCTGCATGACTTTCAGACCTGATTCCTTCAGCATGTACACAAAGTGCTTTCCGTTGGCCTTCTTGACAGCCAGTCTATCCACATACAAGACATCTTTTCTGGAATCCAACAATAGTTCAATTCTTCCGATTTCCCATTCTTCCAAGGTCGGATCCGGAGATAAAAGCTGTAGACGAGCCAGCTTCTCACTGCACTCTACCACCACAACTTCATATTTCTTATTACCACTAGCGACTGACACCTTTTGTCCTTCTGTAAAAAGAGCCGCCTTTTCACCGCTTACCACAAATGCAGCCGTATCCATATTCGATATAACAACTACACTTTCCTCTTCCACAGACTTCTTTTTCTCATCAAAATCTTTCGCAAAAGTAACCGTGCCATCTATGCCTGCATAGAGCTTTCTTTTCTCCACAGCCTCCTTCAGCTCAGCTAAACGAAGGGACTCTATATAGATATTATCTTCCAGGGACTGCAGCTGTTTTCTGTACTTTTCTTCAAAGGCTGCTTTGTTCTCCAGATAAGCTTCATCGTCTTCTGAAGCCCAGATATCTACCTGTTTCCGCTCCAATTCCATATCTTCCAGTGAATGCGCTTTCTTAAGCTGCAATTCTTTTAAATTATATTCTTTTTCCAAAACCTGTTCTGCAAGGGCACTATGATCAAGCTCTGCCAAAAGATCGCCCGCTTTCACCTGCTGTCCCTCACTCACATAGATGCCTTCAAAATATTCTCCACCCAAAGAAAAACGCAAGGTTTCTTTTTCAGCAGGTGTAAATTTGCAGGATATCCCCTCATACAAAAAAAGATCCCCTCTCCTTACGGCAGCCTGCGTGTATTCTTTGTTCTCGTAAGAATTCGCCACAGGAGCTTTGGGATATTGCTCTTCTTGCGGCAGAATACCACAGCCACCCAGAAAAAGGATGGCTGTGGTAACTATAATTAATATTTTATGCCAACAATGCTTGTTCATCTTAATATACTCCTCTTTTTGACAAACGACTTGGCAAATCTCATAAGATCAATTTTCCGTATTTTCAATCACCTTTTGTTTCTTGCTCTCAGCAATATTAGCCAACAAGGTAAAGGCAAAAGAAGTTCCCAATGCGATCAGCATACAAATGATCATTGCCACCACTTTGCCTTCATTAGCCAGTGTCGGTGCAATGAAAGTGGGAACGTATGCTGTACACTTTGCTCCCAGTGCTCCCACAAAAGCTCCGGAGATTGTTGCTGACAAGATCACACCGGCAAACACTTTCTTACTGGAGAACATGAAGGGATACGCAGCTTCCACAAAGGTACCAAAAAACATATTAATGCAAAGACCGGGAACAGATGCCGCAACATCACCTTTTGCTCTGGGCTTCACAATATTTGCCAACAGAACACCTGCGCAGCCAAGCACCAGACCGCACATATCGATAGCACCCAGGAAAGAGTTGCCTGTTGCTTCCATCTCAAGCAATACGATAGGAAGGATTGCTGCATGGTATACACCACCCATGATCGCAAACCAGATCGCAAAGCCTGCAAGTGCACCTGCCAGGATCGGATTAAAGGCAAGTGCCGCATCGATCAGACCCTTGATTGCATCCCCCAACCACAAAGCAACCGGGGCAATCAGGAACATTCCTACAAATCCTGCAATCAGACCTGCCAGACCGCCGGCACAAATATTTGCTGTAGTTCCGGGGAACTTATGGCTTAAGCAGAAAGTAATGATGTAATAAGCCAGAATACCTGCCACGATACCGGATACCAGGCCACCGATCAGACCACCGCCGGTAGACATTGTTCCTGCAATGATACCAGCCACAACACCCACTTCATCCAGTCCGGATATCTTCTTTGCAGCGATTGCAGCCATAATAACCGGAATCACGCCAACCAAAGTATTAAACACTTCTTCCAGAACAGACAAGCCCGGAATTTTGCCCAGAGCCAGACACAAAGCCATAGCAATAAAACCGGGCAGGGAAGTCATCATAATTCCTCTTATATTAATACGTTTCCATATATTTCCATCCTCTACCTTTGCACCGGAGGAGCCGATGATCGGTGTGTACTTCATCTTCCATTCCTTTGCGAAAGCTGCAACAAACGCAATGGCTCTGGTACGGTTTGTGGTACCGGTTGTTCCGGAAGCAGAGATCACATTGCATCCCATAGACTGGGCATTTGCGACAGAAGTTCCGCCTGTTCCGGCAACGGGAATTTTCTTTTCTGCAGCTTTAGATAGAGCTTTCTGATTCGCGCCCTTAGGGTCACAGCTTAAGATCACCAGTGCATCAATCTGGTCTTCCTCCATCATCTGTGCCAATTTTTCATCCCAGGCCTTTGCCTCTTCGTTCATCTGGGCAAGAGTTCCTTCTGACACCGGCTTCAATTCT
The DNA here is from genome assembly GCA_045532445.1 of Acetatifactor sp. Taxonomy (GTDB): domain Bacteria; phylum Bacillota; class Clostridia; order Lachnospirales; family Lachnospiraceae; genus Acetatifactor. Next base: position 8,025 of record JAZSFW010000026.1, read on the forward strand.
CCTTCCACCAAAGCATACAACTCTGCCGGATCATTCTCGGAGATCGTGTCCATAGAACCGGCTGCTTTGATAAACTGCACAAATGCAAGCTCCATACCTGCTGACTGCGCCTGTACTTTGATCTCATTGATCATTGCCTTAGGGTTATCACCACCCTGACGATAAAGGTTCCCACCGCTGCTTCCTATCACTGCTATCTTTTTCATTTGTCCACCTCGCATGATTTTAGTGTGCTACTACTTTACTATGATACAGTAAAACACACAAAATAGCAACCCTTTTTTCTTATTTATTTCTTTTACCTTTTACTTTATATTTGTCTATCTGCACAAAATCTTCCATTAGCTCCAGGATCCTGTCTCTGCCGCTCTGATTAAGCTTTACATAATATTGCATCACTCTATTCTCCAAAAGCTGGGCGCCCAAAGAAGCATCTCTTTCCAGTGAAGAAAAATCTACCGGGTTTAAACCCAGCTTTTCACACATTTTGATCACAGTACCATAGGCCATGCCTTCAATCCCACGCTCCAGTGCCGTCACCAGTGTACTGTAAGGAATATTCATTTCCATTGCGAACTGGCGTACACTGCGGTACTGCCTCAAAATTTCTCTCTTCAAAATTTCAGCTTTTGTCATTTTATTTTCCTCCACCACCGTATGACATAAGTATTTTATAACATTAATATACGATATTTCGTATGTTTTTTCAAGACTTTTCCTTTGGTATCCGGGCTGTATTTGTTTGACATCTGCAAAACTGCTAGAGTTTCTAAGGGTTGCGGCTTTTGCAACTGCAAACAAACACAGCCCGGTTACCGCCTGCTTCTTGAAGCGACTGCCTGCGGCGCGCCTGACCGACGTGTGAAATGTAACGTTTTTAACCTACGCCATATTTTTGAACCATTTTCAGTTGCTCCGAGTTTGCAATATCTTTGGGCGTCACAATGACGCCCCCGTCACTGTCAAGGTCATAACCAAATTGGTCATAAATATACCAAACCAGATGGGCACAATGGGTACCGCCCGGAATCCCTTCAGCCATTTCCTGATATTTCCCGGTCAGCCTATCCCAGATTCCGGCACTCACCCGATAAGGGACACCCACAAGAAACTTTTGGGCATATTCTGCAATGGCAGCTCGTTCCTTCCTCTCTGCCCCTTTCAGCCGAAGCACCACAAAAGAAGGATACTCTTCCCAACTGCCAAGGGACACAACTCTGGACGGACTTCCAAGAACCTGCGCTTCCAACACCAGCCTTCTGTCAGCATCCACTACTATGGCTGCGTGTCCGTTACGCCAGCCAAACACATGAGAACAATTTGTGATCAAAATATCCCCTTCTTCTATATAAGGAATCTTCATCCCTTTCACCGGCATTTCCAGATCATCCACAAGGTACTCCGTCCTGGAAATGATCGAATTGGGAACACACTTTATTTGCACCGGTGCAAAATAAGCTTCCTGTAATTCTGCAAGTTCCTTTCGTCTGCCCTGCTCCTCCATCGATACCAGTGCTTCTTTTGCCAAACCTGTCTGCTCGCTTAACACCTGAAAATCTGTTTCGTCCCAAACTGGTTTCTCAAGAATTCCTTTCAAAGAAACCCATGCAGCCTCTGGTCTATCATGGGCAGACGCCTCAGCTTCCCAGGTCCAGGTTCGAAGACACATCGCTCCAACGCACAGAGTAATCACCACTGCCCCGCCAAATCTTCCCACTCTTGAAATCCGACTTTTTTCTTTCACTTTTCCTCTCCGATTAATACCTTGCAATAACCATATTCTTCCTGTTCAAAAGTATACCCTTTCTGCAGAAAAAAATGCGCCTGCCATACAAAAACCTCCCGGGTGTATGCAAAACACCACAGGAGGTTTCAGTATATAAGTATTATAAATGAGAGCCATTATATAGCTACCCTAAGCAGCCACACACAGTCAGACTGTAACTGTCTTAGATTCTTGCCACGCCTGTACGCACAGCCGCCTCAGCAACTGCCTTTGCAACGGCACCGCCTACGCGCTCGTCAAAAGCCTTAGGAATGATATATTCCTCGTTCAGCTCTTCCTCAGAGATCAGATCAGCCAAAGCCTGAGCAGCAGCCATCTTCATCTCTTCGTTGATATCGTTCGCACGAACATCGAAGGTACCGCGGAAAATGCCGGGGAATGCCAAAACATTGTTGATCTGGTTAGGGAAGTCGGAACGTCCGGTAGCGATCACACGGGCACCGCCTGCCTTTGCATCCTCAGGGAAAATCTCAGGAGTAGGATTCGCACATGCAAAGATAATCGCATCCTTGGCCATGGTCTTCACCATCTCAGTGGTAACGGTTCCGGGAGCGGACACACCGATAAACACATCCGCACCAACCAGCACATCAGCCAAAGAACCGGCCTTCTTCTCCAGGTTGGTCACTTGAGCCATCTCTTCTTTGATCCAGTTAAGGCCATCACGCCCTTCGTAGATCGCACCCTGACGGTCACACATGGTCACATTCTTGTAACCTGCAGATAAAAGAAGCTTTACGATTGCAACGGCTGCCGCACCTGCACCGGAGGTAACGATCTTTACATCTTCCTTCTTCTTGCCTACTACCTTCAGCGCGTTCTGCAGACCTGCCAATGTGATAACAGCAGTACCATGCTGATCATCATGGAAAATGGGAATATCGCATTTCTCTTTCAGCTTACGCTCGATCTCAAAACAACGGGGTGCAGAGATATCTTCCAGATTCACACCACCGAAAGAACCGCTCATCAAGTAAACAGCATTTACGATCTCATCTACGTCTTTGCTCTTTACGCACAGAGGAAATGCATCCACATCACCAAAGGCCTTAAACAGGGCACATTTTCCCTCCATAACAGGCATACCGGCTTCCGGTCCGATATCACCCAAGCCCAGAACTGCGGTACCATCTGTGATATCCGCACACAGATTGTGACGGCGTGTCAGCTCATAGCTCTTATTCACATCCTTCTGAATCTCCAGACAAGGCTGGGCCACACCAGGTGTATAAGCCAAAGACAAATCTTCCTTTGTCGCTACAGGAACTTTGGCAATTACTTCGATTTTACCTTTCCACTCACCGTGTAAACGTAATGACTCTTTTGCATAATCCATATTGATCACACTACCCTTTCTTCTAATTTACTTCAAACGCATTTGTGACGCTGCCTATTTTGCAAGCCTCACCTAATATCATTATAGTACAAAAAGTAATTTCTTGCAACCGCGGAAGAGGTATTAACAAATACTTATAACAATATAGGAGTTATATTATTTTAACTATACCCATTCGCATCAACTCATTCAACTTCCAAATACTCCGGGAGATACTCGCCGGCACCGGTATACTCACCAATCATCTGCATCTCCGCATAGGTCTTCTCATTTAAGGAAACGCCTTCACGCAGCACGCGCTCATAAGCTTCTGCTTCCTTTTCACCGTGAATGTAAATGCGCTCTTCTCCCTCTGCCTTTGCAGAATCGCGAACCTCCTGAAGATACTTGCTAAGAGACGCCTCAATCTCTTTTTTGTCACCAAACATGCCATAATCCAGAGCGATAAAGCTGTGAGCAATATTGGCCCTTCCGGGCGTCTTGTAAATGTAGTTGGAGGTAGTACCACCGGACAGGATCGCACAGGCAATCTCACATAACATAGCAAAACCATAGCCTTTATAACCGCTGGTCAGCTCGCCGGATCCACCCAAAGGCAGAATACCGCCTCCTGTCTTGTTGATGATATTGTTCAGTACACGGTCAGGATCGCTGCTGTCGTGACCGGTCTCATCCAGTGCCCAGCCAATCGGCAGTCCATTGCCGCGTTTTACATACACTTCCAATTTACCACGGGGAACAACTGTGGTAGCAGCATCAAATACATAAGGTGTAGGACTTGCAGGCATGGCAAAAGCAATGGGATTGGTTCCCAACATAGCCTGACGGCCAAAAGTAGGGACCATGATCGCTTCTGTATTGGTCATAGACATACCGATTAAGCCCTGCTCGGCAGCCATCTTTGCATAGTACCCTGCGATGCCATAATGGTTGGAATTGCGGACAGTGACCATACCAAAGCCGCTTGCTTTCGCCTTGTCAATGGCCATCTGCATGGCTTGCACACCCAGAATCTGGCCCATGCAGTCATTACCTTCTATCACAGCTGACAACGGCGTTTCAAACACAACTTCCGGCTTCGCATCCAATTTCACCAGGCCGCCTGTGATCTCCTTGTGATAACGGATCAGACGCTGCACTCCATGGGATTCAATTCCGGACAGATCTGCTGCCAGCAGCACATCTGTAATCTGACTACTTTCTTCCTCAGAAAAGCCATATCCCTGAAAAACGCGTACACAAAAGGAACGCAACTTGTTATAATCCACATGATAATATTTCATAT
>JAZSFW010000294.1:0-5433 GCA_045532445.1 Acetatifactor sp.
ACTTCCATATCATCCAATACTTTCAAAAGTGCTTCACGTTCCCCTTCATACTGCAAAGCACAATTCAGGCGGTACCACTCTTTGGCATGGATGCCCGTTATCAGCGCACACAGTATAAATTCTCCCATATTGATCAACCTGGTCAGATTCACATTTTTCGCTTTGATAGATTTCAAGATATCCAATCCCTCTTCCATCAGCACTTTCATTTGTTTTAAGGATTCTACTTCCACCGAAACCCTGATGGCAGAGGCTGAAAGCTTTTTGTCGATGCGCGCGGCATACAAATGCTCCACAATCCTGTTGCCAAACATACTGTATAAAGCTGCCGGCAGCTTGCACACTCTGCCCTGTGCCATATTAAAGGGATAGGAAGGACCCACCCGAAAGGCACCATACTGATCAGCATCCGAGGGAACATAATGGGTGATTCCCTCGCTCCAAAGCTTCAAAGCCGCTTCCACAGCCGTTACATTCTCTGCCCCATACTCTCCCTGAAGGATCTCTGATAAGCGTTCTTCTATATGATCACAACCCTCAAAAAAAGCTATTTTAGAGAGCTTACTGATAAAGGATGGATAAAAGCCAAAATGATGACTTTCCATAATACCGCATAAACCCCATTTCTCATGAGCCTCCTGCATTGCCCGGTACCTTTTAATCCATTGATAAGGGAAGGGTTCATAGGGTATCACACCAAAATCCCAGGTGAGACCGCCGGTATTGGTCATAGAATAAAATCGAATACCACGCCTTGCTGCCGCCTCAGCCTCGCTCTTAAAATAATTCTGGCCATAGCCAACTCTTGAAATGGTATAGTCCGCAATCCATTCTGTGATTCCATCCAGCTCATAGCTCTCCTGCATCTCAAAAGTGGCCATCAAGGTAATATCTGTGGGTAAGGCATTGATCAGTTTCAAGCGATCTTCTTTGGGCTGAAATCCCCAGTTATAACTCCAAAAAATAATATCTGCCTGACTGTTATATTTTCGGATTATTTTTTTAATCAAATTCAACCACTGTGGAAAGTCTTTGCAAGGATACCATCCCGGGCTGGTTTTACCGGTAGGAATGCCATCCACCACATTATCATAATGATGATGTCCTGATACATGTTCATCCTTACTGGGGAATTCAACGGACTCACCCACAAGAGAAACGCCTTTTAATCCGGGGCACATACGAAACAGTTTTCCGTAAGTACCTTCATAATACGCTTCTGCGTCCGGATCATCTGGATGCTTTTCACTCTTTAAATAACTGTAGGCGTACACATCCAGACCATATCTGGCCGCACGATGGATCAATTCATTAAAATCAAGATAGCCATAAGGTGTAATATTTACATCCTTTACAAAGATCAGAATTGCATCTCTGCCTTCATGAGCCACCCGCAAAAGGTACTCATCCGGATATTCATCCAGTCCATACCCCGAGTGGATCATCTGCGGAGAATACAATGGTTTACGGGCCACTGTCCCCATTGGCAGATAAGGTGCCTTGCGAATATTCATTATATCTTCCAAACTGTACAATGCCTGGGCCACGCCACGCTCATCAAAGCCGTGGATAAACACTGTTTCTTCTTTTGTATCGATTCGATAACCCCGATATCCCGACGCACTGCCCAGATCGGCACCTGTTTCGGAAGCCAAGCCCACAACCATGGCATTCTTTCGCCCATCATAAGCACCGATTTTTACCATGGCCGCCACATGCATGGAAGTGAGAAGATAGTCTGCAAAATCCTTTACTGCGATCACCATGCAATCGCCCGCTGATTCCGAGACAAATATGGTAAATCCATTCTTTATCTCCATTTCATTATCCTTTAACAAGACCTTGCTATCGTGCAGGTTCTTTTGGTGAACTTCCAACATGCGCTTCCTGAAATCATAATTTTTCTCTTGCATATGCTATCCCCGTCATAAATTTTCATCAGACCCTTTTTCATAACACTTTATTTCATAATCAAGTACATAGTCCAGATGTCGCAATTTCCACCTGATATGCTCTGCATCTCCCACATAATCCATGCTGGGCTCCCAGCCAAGTCGAGAATCCTTTTCTACAAATACCAGTGCACATTCTGCATTGGCCCGTTCCAGGGCAATCAGCTCTTTAATCTTTTCAAGCAAATCTCTGACTTCTTCTTTCTTTTGTGCAATTTTCAACTTAGATGTGAGCACGTACCACTCCTTGGCATGAATTCCGGTCTGCACACAACAGCAAATATATTCTCCCAAATTGATCAGGTACAAAAGTTCATCCTCAGGATTCGGAATGTTTTTTAATTTTGCCACACCCTCTTGCATGTAGTTGAGCATTCTGTTCAAGGATCGAAGCTCTCCTTCTACACGTAAAGATGGCAGCATTCCTCTACCACATGGAAGATTGTTGGTTGAAGAGTAATCTGCCGGATACATGGTGTATGCGATTCTCGCCCCATTAAAAGCAAATTTTTCGGAAGGCGGTTTTATCTCCTTGATCAGGCACAAAGGATATGCTGGCCCGAGCCTGAACGCACCATATTGATCTGCATCACTGGGAGTGTAGCAACGAATCGCTTCACTAAAAAGTTTTAATGCACTGTTGATCTGCTCTGTACCGTTTTCACCAAATCTACCCCGGATCACGTCCATCAGACAGCTTTCCATTGTCCGACCTTCCGAAGCAGACACGTTCTCTTCAATAAAGCATTGTTTTGCCAGGTCGCTGATAAATGATGGGTATAAACCAAAGTGGTGTGATTCCATCAAGCCACACAGACCGTATTTCTCATGAGCTTCCCGCAGCCCCTTATAACGCTCCATCCATTGATAGGGCATAGGCTCATAGGGTATGGTACCGATATCCCAGGTAAGACCCCCGGTATTTACCATCGCATACAAACGGATACCTCGTTGTGCAGCGACCTTTGCTTCCGAGGTGAAATATTTTCCGGGACCTGCAAATGCCAAGGAATAATCCGCACACGTCTGCTTAAAACCATCCCGAGGATAGGATTCAAACATTTCGTAGGTTGCCTGCAGACTAATATCTGTAGGCAGCTGGCGGATCAGGCTCAACCGTTCTTCCTCTGATACATGACCCCAGTTATAAGTCCAAAACACAATATCCGCGTCAGGCTTCTTTTTGCGGATTGCCTGCTTTAAACACTCCAACAACTGAGGATAATCATAACAGGGATAATACCCGGAGCTGGGCCTTCCGCAGGGAATCCCATCCTCAGATCTGGATTTAAAAAAGTCTACCACATGGGGATCACGGCTGGGAAATTCTATGGATTCTCCAACAAATATGATCCCTTTTAAGCCCGGACAACTTTCAAACAATCCGCCGAACAGTTTATCATAATGGAGCTGGGCTCCCTCCTCCTCAGGATGTACCCTGCTGTTTATAGCACTGTACGCATATACATCCAGACCATATCTTGCTGCGCGACTGATCAAATCGTTCATATCAAGAAATCCTGTAATGGTAGCATTGATTCCTTCTACAAACACCAATATCGCATCCATCCCCGCATGGGCAATCGCCGAAAGATGCTCATTAGGATACTGGTCAAGTCCATATCCCGAATGGACCATGCGAGGAGAAAATAGGAATGTATGTCTGATTTCCTTCTTTTTCAAAACAGGAGCCTTGCTCACATTCATTTTGTCCTCCAGACAATACAATGCCTGCGCAAGACCTCTTTCACTCCGTCCTTTTATCAAAACACCCTCTCCGGGAGTAATAACATAGTCTTCCTTTTGGGTAGGATCGAGGACAAGTGTAATCTGACACTTCCTGTCAACACAGCTTTGGTCGCTTACCAGCACAGATATATTCATGGAAATAAAAAGGTATTCCTGAAAATCTCTGGCTGCCACAAATACTACCTCGCCGAAATTCTCAGGAAGCAAAATCTGCCAACCATTCTCTACCTGCACTTCATCCTCTGACGCAACTCGATCGATCATGCGTATATTGCAAGGATGTATGCGTTTCATTCTTTCTCGGAATTCATACTTTCGCTCTTTTTTAAGCATTCCGTTCTCCTCTCATGGTCAAATTTCATTTTCAGACAATTCTTTTCTCCAGATCAGCCAGGGATACTCTTACCATCTCATCTCCCAGCTCTTTATTGGCTTCCGCAGAGCTCTTGGTAAACCAATGCTCTCTGTCACCCAGCCTCTCAAGCTTTACAGCATCCGGATAAAGACTCATCAAAATGGAGCACTCATACTTGCCGGCATGGTCATAACCGGTTGCATTCTGTGCGGCGGTGCTCATGGCAGGGATCACCTTGATCCAGCTAAACGGATCCTCGCCACCTCCCAGGTTTTCATAATAATCCTTGTAGCTCTCGCTGCCCCACCAGCCCTGTCCTCTGGTCTTCTCCATGTAAGCCATGGTAGCGCGCTTTGCAGCCTTCATATAAGACAAGGTCATGGGCATCAGACTTTCCTGTTCAAACTGATGATGGATCACCACATAAATATTGCGGAAACCGGAAGAAAGCATACTCATAAATACATAATACACATACTGCTCAAAAGCATTTTCTTCCACATGAACCGTGCCGCTGGTGGCATCTCCCACAGCATAGCTGGAAGGACTGTAGCTGATAGAAGGGGCAATGATGATATCCTTCTTTTCAGCCAATTTCTCAACCAATCCCTGGGCGATCAGGGTGTCGCATCCATAAGAGCACTGGGGACCGTGGTATTCCACCGTCCCCCCTACGATCACCACAGGCGTATGATTCTTCTGTGCATTTTCAATTTCTCTCGGAAAACACTTATCCAAATACATAATAAGACCTGCCTTTCCAAAACTTATTCTGCATAACCTAATGTGGTATAATAAGCCAGATTGGTCTGTCTGTTATCCAGTCTTCCATATTGTACCACAACGTTACCATTTGCAGCAAGCTTCATTGCATACTGTGTTTCAAAGGGAACCACAAAACCACACATATCCTCCACATTGTTCATGCGAAAACAGCGTACTTTTTTGGCACCAACAGTCCACACAATACCCTCAACGCAATCTTTATCAGGAAAATAAATGGTTACGTCGATCTTTACCTCTTCCTCATTGTCATTTACAACGATAACGGACTCATGTCCCTTCAAGACGCCTTCCCCTTCCTTGGGAAGCTCGCAGTCAGGGATAATCCACATTTTTTTACCTAAGCCTTCTTTACACATCGATTTCAATAATTCCTCTCTTGAGATAATCAGTCATGGACTTGCAGCCATCCTTGGTTACAGCGATTCCCTTCTCCCATCTGCAGCCAAAAGTAGGAGCAGAAATAAAGGTGTCAACCTGGAATGTCATGTTCTCTTCCAGCAGATAATCACTGATGGTCTCCATCCAGGGAGCCTCTACTTCGATCATACCGGTACCGTGGCAAGGTCCGTATACAAAATGGTCCTTCATGCC
>JAZSFW010000279.1:0-5144 GCA_045532445.1 Acetatifactor sp.
TCTGGAAGGGAAAAAGGCAGACCGTATTTTTATGTACAATCCGGATGCCATTGGGCAGTGGATCTATCAGAAATATCCACAGCTTTTAAAGAAGACGATCAAGAGAACAGACCTGGAGGTTCCTTTCTGTACCGTGATGCCGTCTGTGACGCCGGTATGTTTCGGAACAATGTATACGGGTGTGCAGCCTGCCGTACATGGGATTCAGAAATATGAAAAGCCGGTGCTCACCATTGAGACGATCTTTGATACATTGATTAAAGCAGGAAAGAAGCCTGCCATTGTTGCTCAGCCTGAATGCAGTATCGGTAAAATATTCTTGAATCGCGAAATGGATTACTTCCTTTATTCTTCCACGGAAGAAATCAATGCCAAGGCTGCTGAGTTGATCATGCAGGATGAATATGATTTTTTGGTAGTCTATAATGGAAATTATGATTCCAGAATGCACAAGTATGGTCCAGAAAGCATAGAAGCGTTGGCTGAATTGCTGGCAAACGATGAAGCGTTCGGGATGTTTAATGTGTTGATTGAAAGATTTTGGAAGAAGCATAATACACTGGTAGGCTTTGCAATGGATCATGGCTGTCATGAGATTGATGGAAATTGTGGTTCTCATGGGCTTGACATGGAAGAAGATCTGAATATCACACATCTGTACAAAATATATAAAGCCATTTCTTAGTGGGTAAGGGAGCAACCATGAAAATTATTTTACTCAGGCATGGCGAGACCATGTGGAATAGAGAGAGGCGTCTTCAGGGATGTAAGGATTTGCCCTTGACAAAAGAAGGGGAAGGTCAAATTTATAATACTGGCCGACGGCTTGCAGAATATGATTTAAAGATTGATCGGATTATAGCAAGTCCCTTACAGCGCACTTATAAAACCGCGAAGATTGTAGCCAATGCTTTGAATTATCCGTTGGAAAATATTGTGAATGATGCAGATTTAGTAGAACGTGGTATGGGCGTAGGCGAAGGAATGCTTTATGAAGAGGCAGTGTCAAAGTATCCGGATCATAATTATCCGGGTATGGAGACAATAGAGGAATTGTGTTCCCGTGTGAAGAGAGTGATCGATCGTTGCGAAAGATCTTATTCGGACAAGACGGTGCTGTTAGTTACTCATGGGGGTACGATCAGGGCACTTTTGACAGTGCTTACCAAAGGAAATATACCCTATTCAGGCAATGAAGCGTGGCTGGAAAATGGGAATATCTGCCTTTTAGGAAAGCAAGGGAAAGCATGGGAAGTTATTATGAAAGAGTGAAAGAATGGGAATTTCATTGGAAAGAAAGCACTGTGATAAGCTTCTTGACCTGCCTGGCTTCTTGACCTGCATGAATTCTGGTAAGCAGGATTACAGGAATGACATACAGGCACTGAGAGCAAAGGTTGTGTTGTAACTTTCATAAAATATAATTTTACATATGTTGTATTTTATGGTATGATATAAGCGGATGCGTTTTGGTTTATGGCGTGTCCGCTTTTATTGTAAAATGTGCAAACACAAAAGAACAGGAGCAAAAAAACATGGCAGAATTAACTCCGATGATGCAGAAATATATGGAGACAAAGCAGGAGTATCCGGACTGTATTTTATTTTACAGGCTGGGAGATTTCTATGAAATGTTTTTTGAGGATGCGCTGACAGCCTCCAAAGAGCTGGAAATTACTTTGACAGGGAAAAGCTGTGGTCTGGAGGAGAGAGCGCCTATGTGCGGTGTCCCTTTTCATGCCGTGGAGGGATATTTGACCAAGCTGGTCAGCAAAGGATATAACGTTGCTATCTGTGACCAGGTTGAGGATCCGATGTTGGCTATGGGGCTTGTGAAGCGTGAGGTGGTGCGGATCGTAACGCCCGGAACCAACTTAAATATGCAGGCGCTTGAGGAGTCAAAGAACAATTATATTATTTGTATCACCTATACACCTACCAAGATCGGACTTTCCGTGGCGGACGTGACGACCGGTGATTTCTATCTGACAGAGGTGGAGGATACCAAGAAGCTTTTGGATGAGCTGATGAAGTACAATCCCTCCGAGATCATCTGTAATGATGCTTTTTTAGTGAGCGGTATGGATATCGCAGATCTTCGCGGCAGGCTTCACATCAGTGTGAATGCTTTGGATGCGCATATGTTTGATGATGATGGATGTAAGAAGTGTTTGATGAAGCACTTTAAGGTGAATACACTGATCGGCTTAGGAATTGAGGATTTTCCCACAGGAATGATCGCTGCCGGTGCCATGTTGCAGTATCTGTATGATACCCAGAAGACGGCACTGGAGCATTTTACACATCTTTATCCCTATTTGACCAGCAAATACATGCTTCTTGACAGTTCCACCAGAAGAAATCTGGAATTGACAGAGACTCTGAGAGAAAAGCAGAAGCGGGGCTCTCTTTTGTGGGTGCTTGACAAGACCAAGACTGCCATGGGAGCGAGAACGCTCAGAAGCTGGCTGGAGCAGCCCTTGATTGAGAAAGCGCAGATGGAAAAGCGTCTGGATGCCATAGAAGAGTTGAACGGAGATTCTGTGTCCAGAGATGAGATTAGAGAATACTTGAATCCGGTGTATGATCTTGAAAGACTTCTGAGTAAGGTGACTTACAAGACGGCGAATCCCAGAGATTTGATCGCATTTCGCAATTCCCTGGAAATGATGCCCCATATCAAGGCGGTACTCCATGCTTTTGAGAAGGAGGCACTGAAAGAAATCAATGAGGAGATGGATGGGCTTCAGGATATTTATCAGCTGATCGATCAGGCCATTGAAGAGGATCCGCCCATTACCATTCGCGAGGGCGGTATGATCAAGAGTGGATTTGACCCGGATATTGATACCCTGCGCAGCGCCAAGACGGATGGAAAGCAGTGGTTAGCTCAGTTGGAAAATGAGGACAGGGAGCGTACCGGGATCAAGAATCTGAAGATTAAGTACAACAAGGTGTTTGGTTATTATTTTGAAGTGACCAATTCTTTTAAAAATATGGTCCCCGATGACTATATCAGAAAGCAGACTCTGGCCAATGCAGAGCGTTATACCACGCCCAAGTTAAAAGAGCTGGAGGATATGATCCTGAATGCGGAGGACAAGCTAAATACCCTGGAATATGATCTGTTTTGTAAGATCAGAGACTCTATAGCCATGGAGCTTGAGCGGATACAAAGAACCGCAAAGGCAGTGGCCAGATTAGATGTGTTTGCCTCTCTTTCTCTGGTAGCTGAGCGCAATCGCTATGTGCGTCCGAAGTTAAATGAAAAGGGACTGATCGATATCAAAGAGGGGCGTCATCCTGTGGTAGAGCAGGTGATCGATAATGATCTGTTTATTGCCAATGACACCTATCTGGACAATGGAAAACACTGCATTTCGATCATCACAGGTCCCAATATGGCAGGTAAATCCACTTATATGCGTCAATCGGCACTGATCGTGCTGATGGCCCAGATTGGATGTTTTGTACCGGCAAAGAGTGCCAATATCGGTATTGTTGACCGCATCTTTACCCGTGTGGGTGCTTCAGACGATTTGGCAAGCGGGCAGTCTACCTTTATGGTGGAGATGAATGAGGTGGCCAATATCCTTAGGAACGCAACCGCTAACAGCCTGTTGATCTTGGATGAGATCGGTCGGGGTACTTCTACCTTTGACGGATTGAGCATTGCCTGGGCCGTGATCGAGCACATCAGCAATCGTAAGCTCCTGGGAGCAAAGACCTTGTTTGCAACCCATTATCACGAGCTGACTGAGCTGGAAGGCAAGATGAGCAATGTAAATAATTACTGTATCGCGGTAAAGGAATGCGGAGATGATATTGTCTTCTTGCGAAAGATCATCAAAGGCGGAGCGGATAAGAGTTACGGTATTCAGGTGGCGAAGCTTGCCGGTGTGCCGGATATGGTAATAGACAGAGCCAAAGAGATTGTGGAGCAGTTAAGTGACAATGATATCACAGAGAAGGTCCAGGGCATTCAGGTTGATCTAAAAGGAGAAGGAAAAGGTAAGAAACTCCCCAAATATGATGAGGTGGATCTGGCCCAGATGTCACTTTTTGATACGGTGAGGGATGAGGATATCCTCAAGGAATTGGAAGAGATCAACATTACCATGCTGACACCATTGGATGCGATGAATACCTTATATCGTTTGCAGAATAAGCTTAAGAACCGTTATAAATATGGCGAATAACATAGGAGAACGCAAAATGGCACAAATTCAGGTACTGGATTCAGAAACAATTGATAAGATAGCAGCCGGCGAAGTGGTGGAGCGACCTGCCAGCGTGGTGAAGGAGCTTGTGGAAAATGCCATTGATGCAGGAGCTACAGCGATCACTGTGGAAGCAAGAGAAGGCGGAATTGAGTTTTTGAGAATTGCAGACAACGGCAGTGGAATGGAGGCTTCTCAGATCAGGACAGCATTTCAGCGTCATGCCACCAGCAAGATTAGATCGGCAGAGGATCTTAACAGAATTTCCAGTCTGGGTTTTCGCGGTGAGGCTTTGTCCAGTATTGCGGCAGTCTCCAAAGTAGAGGTAATCACGAAAACAGCGGATGCTCTTACCGGTGTCCGGTACGTGTGCGAGGGTGCCGTGGAAAAGTCTTACGAGGAAGTGGGTGCCCCTCAAGGCACCACCTTTATCATGAGGAATCTGTTTTTTAACACACCGGTGCGAAGGAAATTTTTAAAGCAGCCTGCTACGGAAGGCGGCTATATAGCGGATCTGTGCGAGCATCTGGCTCTTTCAAGGCCGGATATTTCCTTTAAATTTCAACTGAATAACCAGCTTAGATTTCATACCTCCGGGAACGGAGATTTAAAAGAGGTGATTTATCGGATTTACGGCAGAGATGTGGCAGCCTCTTTAATACCGGTTCAGGAAGAACGCGATGGGATCCGGATCGAGGGATATCTTGGCAAGCCAAGCCTTGTGCGTTCTAACCGCAATTTTGAGATTTATTTTATCAATGGCAGATTTATTCGAAGCAATCTGATGGCAAAAGCCATAGAAGAAGGGTATCGGGAGTACCTGATGCAGCATAAATTTCCTTTTTGCGTTTTAAACTTTGAAATGGACACCCGTAATTTGGATGTCAATGTTCATCCCGCCAAAATGGAAGTTCGCTTTCATAA
>JAZSFW010000274.1:0-2821 GCA_045532445.1 Acetatifactor sp.
TTCTTCCTCTACGATTACAGGTTCGAAAGGGTATGGAAGAATCCGGATATTGACATCGAAAAACTGAAGAAAATCTCATGGAGTACCTCTGCTTCTCCGTATACTGCCATAATATCAAAACCAATAGGTGTATTTCCAGCCTGCGAATATGCATGCGCAGACATTTGAGGCACTTGCCCAGATGCCTGCAATCTGATAAACGTAGATCAGTATAATAATACGAACCGGCGGGAAAAGGCAACGTTTTGAAAGGGCGTATTAACAGGGCGAAATGACACAGTAAAAATAACAAGTGCTGATTCCCCCTTTGTTTGGAGTCAGCACTTTCTTGTGTATCTTTGCTTAAAATATACTTATACTTGAAATTCTAGTCAAGAGTGCTAGAATATGTGTTGTATTTTTGAAATAACCAATAATGGGATAGGAGGGAACGTATGCTGCTGTTATTTTTTCTGGCATGGATCATTTTCAACGGTAATTTTACCCTGGAAATTGTGCTCTTTGGTGTGGTAATTGCCTTGGGAATGTTTGCCTTTGTCTGTAAATTTATGGATTACAGCATTCAAAAGGAATTGCGCTTTTACAAATTGGTTCCTGCGTTTTTTCAGTATGTTTTTTTGCTGGTCAAGGAGATTGTACAGGCAAACCTGAGTGTTTGTCGCATGATCCTGAGCCGGAAGGAAATCGTGGAGCCGGTGATTGTTCATGTCCACACGAATCTGAAAACCGAAACCGCCAGAGTAATCCTTGCCAATTCCATCACCCTGACACCGGGTACCATTACTGTTTCCATGACGGATGACGATCTGCTGGTTCACTGCCTGGACAAAAGTCTGGCAGAGGGCATGGAGGACTCTGCTTTTATAAAGCTTCTGGAAAAAATGGAAAAGGAGGGAGCCTGATGCTGTTGGTACAACAATTTGAAGGTCTGTTTTACGGCATTCTGTCCATCCTGGCAGTCATGCTGGTGCTCTGTCTGATCCGCGCTGTTATCGGACCCCGGATTGCGGATCGTCTGATAGCTGTGAATATGATGGGTACCATTGTTATGGTCAGTATCGCCCTTCTGGCTGTGCTGAAAAATGAGGGCTATTTGGTAGATATCTGTCTGATCTATGCCATGATCAGCTTCCTTGCGGTGGTGGTGCTGAGCCGCATTTACACAGGCGTTTACCGGGAAATAAAAGATCACGAGAATAGTAAGAAAGGGGAGGGAAACCATGCAGATTCTTGAATGGGTGCGGTTTTTAGCTGGAACCGGACTGCTGATCCTGGGTTTGGGAATTTTCATGCTGCAAATCTTTGGCGTGTATAAATTCAAATATGTGCTCAATCGGATGCATGCTGCCGCCATGGGCGACACATTGGGAATCGGCGTTTCTCTGACGGGTTTGATCCTGCTTTCCGGCTGGAATTTTACTTCCTTAAAAATGACGCTGGTCATTGCATTTTTGTGGCTGGCTTCTCCGGTTTCCTCTCATCTGATCGCCCGGCTGGAAGTGGTGACCAATGAGCATCTGGATTCAGAATGTGAGCTTCCTGAGGATAATTGGGAGGAGGAGCTATGCTGATTTTTGAATACATTTTGCTGGCCTTTCTGGTGGTCTGCGCCATCTCCTTCAGTTTCTCGAAGAACTTGCTGAATTCTATCCTGATCTTCATGTCCTACAGCCTGATCATGTCCATCATCTGGATTCTGCTGGAATCCCCTGACTTGGCCATCACAGAGGCTGCGGTAGGCGCAGGTGTTACAAGCCTTTTGTTTTTCGTGACTCTGAAGAAGATTCATGCTATGAAGGAAGAAGGTAAAGCCGATGAGTAAGCCGATTCCGGAAAAAGAGTACAACGAAAAGCTGCTGACTCGGCTGATGCGGTGGGCCAGCGGTAAACAGGATCCCTATCTGGGAAATCTTGAAACCCGGGAACAGCAGGAATCTGCTCCCAATGAGCGGCTGATGCGCAAGCACAAGCGGGACAGAGACTATGTGATCCAGCATGTTTATGATCAGAAGCACAACCGCTTCTACAAGGGCTTTCAGCGGTTTTACAAAATCGCCTCGGTGATCTGCTGCCTGTCTCTGATTACCATTTTGCTGGTGGCGGTTTCCTACCTGCCTCCCGTGGGAAGCCCTGATAATCCTGCCAGCAATGAGGTGGCAGCGAAATACATTGAGGATGGTCTGCAGGATACCGGCGCGGTGAATATCGTCACCGGCATGATCCTGGACTACCGTGCCTTCGATACCTTCGGTGAATCCAATGTTCTATTCATCGCTACCTGTTCTGTGCTGATTCTCCTTCGAAGCGACCAGAAAAAGGATAAAAAACGCGCCGAGAAGGAAGCCAGGAAGGAACAGTTTTACGAGCCTAAGGATGACAGCATTCTGCAGACGATCACCTCGCTGCTGTTTCCCATCATTGTTATCTTCGGTATCTATGTGATCCTCAACGGTCATATTTCTCCCGGCGGCGGCTTCTCCGGCGGTGCCATTATCGGTGCGGGTCTGATCCTCTATGCCAATGCTTTCGGTTTTGAAAAGCTGAATCGGTTCTTCACGGAAAAGACCTACAAGTGGGTCAGCTTCTGTGCCCTGGCCTTCTACTGCCTTGCCAAGAGCTATTCCTTCTACACCGGTGCAAACGACCTGCACAGCATCATATCTACCGGCACGCCCGGTGCAATCTTGAGTGCAGGACTGATCCTGCCGCTGAATATCGCGGTGGGTCTTGTGGTGGCATGCACGATGTATGCATTCTTCTCACTGTTTAAAAGGGGGACTGTCTGATATGTTCGGCAACAACTTAATGATCAACTACGAAG
>JAZSFW010000161.1:0-3469 GCA_045532445.1 Acetatifactor sp.
TTTAATTCCTCATCGTATTGTCTCATAATAAGAACCTCCTGCGCTTTCCGCCCTCTCTGTTTGAGAGATCTCCCTGTAAAACGCTGCCGTTGCCGCCTGTACATAAGGCTTCAGCCAAAGATTGCCGATGCCAAAGGTGAAAAGACACAGTATGTACCAACCAATAAAGCTAAACTGCAGGCAAAACAGTCGAAATCGATTCCCCGACATCATTTCCTTGGAGCGTTCAATCACTTCACTGGCAGTCAACTCCGGATGCTCTGCCAAAATATATCCGGTCATAGCATAACTGTAGCTTGCGATAATACCGGGAATAATAAATAAAAGCGACCACAAAAAGGTATATAATCCTCTCAAAAATCTGGCAGCTGTCGTTGTTTTCCAATTATAAAAATAGGTAAACACAGACTCCAGTTTTGCTTCTGTCCGATCCACCAAATCCAGATTAAACCTGGCATAACCCGCTTCTATCACACTGCCCAGTACAAAGTATACTACAGCGAGAAGGATTGCGATCAGCGCGATATAGATAGCCCCTACGGCCAGAAATGCTCCCAAGTGGGTGTTTACGCCACCGCGGGTGGAAAGAATTGTCCGTCCCGCATAGGCCAAACTCACATTTGCTCCTGACAGATCAATATTTAATTTCACTTGCGCCCCTTCTGATCCCAAACCTCCCAACAAGCTTGCGATCAAACAAGCCACCACCGCGATCAACCACTTGCCACGCAGTGCCTCCCTTGCAATGGAACGAAAATCTGCTGCCACTTTCATAGATACTCCTCTCCGGCTCATCCTTTCAGAGCCCATCCACACGATACGAATGATACAACTATATTATATAATATACATCGTCTGTCGTACAGATGAAATTTTCGCACTATATAAGATGGAATCGTGCAATTGCTTCCATTAGACCTCATACCTTTCTAAAGCATACTTTTAGAAAAAGCGGTCAACCTTCGTCAACCGCTCTCTCCGATCATTTGGGATTTCTCTTTTTATAGATGAGATATGAGTATACCATAGGTACGATCGCGCCGATCAGTGCCGCACCCAGCACAATGTATACAGAAAATTTGCCAGGAAGGAAACCGCCAACACACATGATCAGCCCCAAACCGAACCATAATTTACCGCTGAAACGGTGAGTTTCATACCAAACATATTCATCTGCCAAAGCCCAAGGGGTCTTGATCCCCATAAAAAAGTTCTGTTTCACTTTGGGAAGCAGATTTCCGATCACGACAAACAGCAATCCCATAGCCACCACGATTACATTCGTTATCTGGAAGGTGACGATTTCCAAAGCATAGGTGATCAAATACAACTGCACAAGAAGTAAAAAAATGTTGATCACCAAATAAAGCAGGTAATAGTGGTTGGTAAAGTAACTATAATTCGCCGCTTTGGGATCCGCATGCTTTGTAATCTCTGCCAACGCATTCACAAGGATCATAATCGCAGGAAGCAAAAAGATCATAAGCGGACTTCCAAACCCATCCGGAATTCCCTGGGCATTAAAATGAATCGGTATCTGCTCCGGCAGATAAGGAAATGCAATAGCAGAAAGAACCACTGCAATCAAACAAATAATATAGTTTTTATAATTGTCACGATGAATGATCTTCATAAGTTGATACCTCCTTCAAGCCGGAAAACCACGTCATAATCTCTTCCACGACAGATAAATTCAGTTCATAATAAATGTACTTTCCCTTTTTCTCGCTGGTCACAAGACCAGCCTCCTTCAGAATAGAAAGATGATGAGAGATCGTTGCTCCCGTCATATCAAAATGCTCCAGAATCTCTCCGACTGGAAGCTTCTCTTTCTTTAGCAAGTGAACGATCTCTCGTCTGGTTGGATCTGATAAGGCTTTAAAACTTTCCTGAAAACCCATAAGCGCCCCTCCTTCCGCTAAAATAAAACAAGGCAGACATTTAGATATTCATCTAATTATCCACCTCTAGTATATACAAATGATTGTTCTTTGTCAAGGATTTCTATCGGCACATATCCGGTTCACAGTTACTTCTGATTTGTGCATACGCACACCGAATCCATAACCAAAGTCACCACCGTTTTGAATATAACGGATAAAATTTTTCTGTAAAGTTGTCCGATCCGAAAGCCCCTGCACAACACCTGCGTAAGGGACGCCAAAAATCCGCCAGCCATCTTGGAAATCCTGCCCGGTACTCAAAGTGTCATACACCCGAAACAAACCGGCAAACCCCTGCAAACCTGAATTGTCCGGAAACACATCATTCACATAGGGTGGATACAACATCCAGGAATCACATACAATCGGAAGTCTTCCATTGTAAAGCCCCTGCCCGAAAAATTCGCAAGCCTGATCAAAAGCGTCCATACACCGGGAAATCTCCAGCTTGCCGGAGGCCGGGATATGACAGGAACACACCCATGTTCCTTTTGCCAATATCTCTCCGTTTTCTAAAGGGATGTCATGCTGTGCTGTGGTAATTTCAAATTGTAGCCTGCCAAGGGCAAAGACCTTCAGCTCAAAAACCAGAAATACCCAGGGGGTAAAAATGCCGCACTCCCCATAAACCTGCTCACATTCACGCATCTTAAACGTCACATCCATCATGGTATCGTAAAAAATACCCTCCGGAATATTGTCCCGCCGATACAGTTCACGGACATAAGGAACACAGTGCAGCCAGAACAGAAGTTTCAAACGTCGTCCGCTTTTCCCCTCCTGATCCAGTGCTGCCACTTGTTCCGTTATTTGTATCGCCCTCGTAAGCGCCTGCTCCCTACCACCTTCCGGGTAAGGTTCCATACTCCGTACACCTTCGCGCATATATCTGTCAGCAAGATTAGCAACCGCTTCTCCATAGATTTCCTCTGTGCGTAGCACACTGGAAATCTGTTCTTCATTGAACTCTAAAAATTCCAATAATTTTCTCATAATTTTGTATATTTCCTGCAGAATCTGCAATTAGGGTTGTCGCAAAGTGTTGCCAGCGGGTCTTCCTTAAACATCTCCATCCCAATGTCATGAAGCTGCTTTAAATTCATCAGCTGAAGTCTTCCCATACCTAATTCTTCCACCTTGATCTCCAGTCCCTTTTTCAGAGCAGTACGATAGAATTTACCTTCTCTGGGAGTATATCCGTAGAAAGATCTGTCTCCGGGAAGATGCTTTCTGATCACTTCCGTATGCAGAGTACCGTCTGCATCTTTGATCTTAACAATAGCATTTTGCAGGTAAGGAGCATTGGTCTTGTCTTCCAAATAGTGCAGGAACGTATTGCTGTGGATATCGTTGCCAAAGAACAATACTTTTCCACCCAGCTCCCAGGCTTTGGCAAGAGGGCTGTTCTCAGAGGTAGGGCCGTCCAGCATTCCATGAGCAGACAGACAGTAATCCGCCATTTTTCCCACACCACACCAGGAATGTGTCGCATGGGCACTGCGCTTGGTTCCGGCTCGATACAAAAG
>JAZSFW010000108.1:0-2657 GCA_045532445.1 Acetatifactor sp.
GCTTTCTTTATGCATGCCCGCGGCGGTCTCCAGACAGAGTATATGAGTGATGAGTGGTATGAGAATGTCACAGCGGCTTCAGAGGAAGCAGCGGAGCTGGGAATGGGTGCTTGGGCATATGATGAAAATGGCTGGCCCAGCGGTTTTGGAGATGGTAAAGTCAATGGATTGGGTGTACAGTATCAGCAGAAGTATCTGCGCATGGAAGATACTCCGACCCATACAGAGACTGCAATCTGCAAAAATGGAGATCATTGGTTTTATTATGATGTGAATCCCTTCTATGTAGATACCCTTGATAAGAATGTAGTAAAGGTGTTTATTGAAAAGATTTACCAGCCTTATTATGAGAGATACCAGGGAAAGATTGAAGGATTCTTTACAGATGAGCCGCAGATCTCCAGAAACGGGATTCCCTGGAGCTTTGTATATGAGAAAGAATATCAGGAGCGCTACGGGGATGTGTTGAATGATCATTTGGAAGAACTGTTTCTGGAGCAGGGAGATTATATGACCACCAGATTCCGTTTCTGGAAGATGGTTACGGATCTGTTTTCTTCCGCCTATATGAAACAAATCTATGATTGGTGCAATGCCCATGATCTGAAGCTAACCGGTCATCTTGCAATGGAAGAGAGCCTGTTGGATCAGGTGACCTGTAATGGTGCCTGCATGCCCCATTATGAGTACTTTCACATTCCCGGAATGGATTGGCTGGGAAGAAATATTTTTGATTGCCTGACCATCAAGCAGGTGACTTCTGTAGCAGAACAGTTGGGGAAAGAGCTGGTGATGGCTGAGACTTTTGCGCTCTGTGGTCATAATGTGAGCTTTGATGAGCTGAAAGGCATTTATGAGTGGCAGATGGTGAGGGGAATCAACTTGCTCTGTCAGCATCTGCAGGGATATTCCATCCGCGGTATTCGTAAGAGGGACTATCCCCCTGCCATGTATTGTCAGCAGCCCTGGTGGGATTCTTACCGCACCTTTATAGATGCCATGTCAAGAGAGGGAATGATCTTAGCTTCCGGAAAGAAAGAGTGCCATGTGCTTTTGCTTCATCCACAGGCTAAAGCATGGACACTGTATAATGACAGGGATGAACAGCCGTTAAATGAGTTAAATACCCAATTCTTGAATACGATGGCTGCTTTGGAAAAGAAGCACATTACATATCATTTGGGTGATGAGACCATAATGGAGCGTCATGCCTATGTGGAAGACGGCTGTATTGTGATTGGTCAATATAGATATACAGATGTTTGTATGATTCAGGATGAGGTGTTATTTGATTCTACCAGAAAGCTTCTTGCTGAGTATGCAAAACAGGGCGGTCGGTTTGTGTCGGTACAGGATCTTGAGGCGGTGCCAGTGATCGACAGCGAGCGCATTACCTATACTGTCAGAACCTTTGATGACTGCAAGGTACATTTCTTTGTCAATACCCATGACGAGAAAATTTGCGCACAGGTCTTTGTAGAGGGAAGAAAGCTTGATATTGTGACCGGAGATTTGGCAGCCTTTGATGGTACCCATTGCTTTGAACCATACGGCAGTCTGATGATCGTGGAGGATGGCAGTTCTTGTGCTGAAAGCACAGAGAAAAAAGTGTTCTATGTGACCCTTGACGCAGAAATGGAGGTTGTAGGCTGCACACCCAATTCGCTGACCTTGGATACCTGCGATTACTATTTCGACGGGGTACTACAGGAGAAAAATGGCTATGTGCTGAATATCACAGAGCGAGCCAATGCATTGGAACGGCCGGTGGAGATCCATCAGGACTATTTCTTTACCATCAAACAGATGCCTGAAACCTTGTCTCTTGTATGTGAAAAACCGGAGAATTATACGATAAAAGTCAATGGATGCAAGGTGACAGCGTTACCTCAGGGATATTTTAGAGATAAGAGCTTCCAGTGTATTGATATCAGAGAGTATTTGCAGATCGGTCAGAATACCATTTCCTTTGACTGTCATTTTGTCCAGTCGGAGAAGTTGTATGAGAATCTGAAGAAAGCATTTGTCTTTGAAAGTGAGAAAAACAAGCTTTGTTACGATATGGAAATCGAGGCGATCTACTTGATCGGTGATTTTTCTGTGAATACACCGGGTGAGTGGAGCCAGTTTCCGAAAAATGCAGAGCGTTACGCAGGTGTATTTGAGATTGGAAATCCGAAGAAGCGTGTCGCACCTTCTGATCTGCAGCGAAGCGGGTTCCCGTTCTTTAGCGGAAGCCTTACTTTGAAAGGCAAAATACAGGTAGACAGCGAACAGGCGGTATTAAAGTTAAACCGTATGGGTGTCAATGCACTGAAAGTTCAGATTGCCGGAACGGAAAAGACCTTTTTGTGGGGCTGTGATGAGATTGATCTGTCAGGCTGGGCTGTACCTGGCGAAAATGACATTGAGATCACACTGACCAATAATCTGCGTAATTTGCTGGGACCTCATCATCTGGAAGAAGGAGAATGCTATGAGGTGAGACCCGGAGACTTCTTTAAGGAGAGGTGCGTCTGGTTTAAGGATGGAAGCCATGTCTGGGATGATAATTATTGTTTTGTGAGATTTGGCGTGTAAGAAAATGAAATGAGCAGTGGGAGAGAATCCTCTTTGTTTAACGAACAGTTGGCAAAGAGGATTCTTTCTTTTTGTGA
>JAZSFW010000157.1:0-27583 GCA_045532445.1 Acetatifactor sp.
TTTTTTCATGCGTCCCTTTTGTTTTTGATTAAAATGTTGTTTTTTCTTTAAAAAAGGTTATAGCTCCCCTTACCCCATAAATCAGTTCTTTATCCGTTTTATGCGGCATTTGGTTTTCGCATCTGTTTATTGTGGAATTTATAGAGATTTTGTCCGATGGAAACGAGGAAAACCTCTAGGCGAACGGATTTGATGCCTCTTCGCACGATTCGTTTGTACCAACGATCATTTTTCATGACTCCAAAGGCTCCTTCCGCCTGGATAGATCGATTCATTCTGAGCAGTGCTCCTTGAATGCTTTCCAGATTTTCCATCACTTCCTTATGCATCGCGGTAAGTTCGTGGTTGATCCTTACTGTGCGGTTCTTATCCGTCTTTTTGCATTTTTCTGCATATGGACATCTGGAACAATCTTCGCACTGGTACACCTCTTCCTGTCTCCCGTACTGATTCCCTTTCACATGTTGACGATATTGCAGATGGAAGGCTTTTCCATTTGGACAACGCATGACTCCATCTTCCCCGATTGGAAAATTGACTGCACGGAACGGATCCTCATGATATTTTTGATCCGTTGTTTCCTTCTTGAACATCGTAAACTTCATATATTTTTCCATCCCGTTCTGTTCGCAGAAAATATAATTATTGTAGGAACCATAACCGGCATCGGCAACCGGATATTTCGGATAGAAACCATAGATTTCATGAAATTTGTTCATCAACGGAGCAAAACAGTCCATATCAGAACGATACTGGTTCACATCCACCACCGCAATATATTCGTCTGCAACTCCAATCTGTACGTTGTAGGCCGGAAGCAGCTGATCATTTCCCATGTAGTCTGTTTTGATGCGCATGAAGGTAGCGGATTGGTCTGTTTTCGAATAACTGTTTCTTTCTTCACCGCAAATCTGTATCTTTTCAATATATTCGTCCAGTTTTTCCGCATACTCTGTAAGCTTCTCATAATGCCGTTGCTGTGTAGATTTACGATGGCCCTTTCCATAGACAAAACTAGATCCATCCAACTGCCACATTTCTGCATATTTATCTGCGGCCTCCCTGATATACTCCGGTGCGTACTCCGTGTTGATGTTTAGTTTCATTCCCGAGTATGCCAGTTCCTCATTGATCTCCTGAAAGAGAAGGGTGATCTTATCATACAGACGGTATCGGGATTTCTCGGTCGCTTTCTTCCATACCCAGGAGTACTTATTGGCGTTGGCTTCAAACTTGGAACCATCTATGTATAGGTGCTGCAGATCCACATGTTCCATTTCGAAGATCTTTTTGTTGATGTCACAGAATATCTCCTCAATAGAATCCTTCAGGATTTCGTTGATAAAGTAGCCAAAGGTACGGTAGGATGGAACTGCATGCTCCATAAGATACATGAAGCGGAGATTTACCTTGCACTGATCTTCCAGTTCACGCAATGAGATATAGCCCTTTGTCATAAATCCGAATAACACTGTTTTCAGCATGCTGACCGGGTTGTATCGAAGCCTTCCCGTATAATGTTTTGGGATACTTTTCAGATACTTCTCCAGTTCGATTTCCTCCATGAATCGGTCAAATGTCAGCACCGGATCACAAATATCCAGATAATCTTGAATAAGTATTGGCAAAACTGCCTGTTTTGTATTAGAATAGAACTGTGTTTTAGTTTTCATCGCAAGTTAATTATAACACAAAAGAAGGACTTTGGGCTCTTATGATCCCTCGGTCCTTCTTTTTTTATGGGACTAATCTTTTTTCACAGCCCCTTATTTTCTTTATATCCTATTTACAGGCGTCTACAGTTTCTCCGAGCTATCAGGTCTGTATCATCCTGATAAACAAAATACAAACTTTATATACCATCATACTATAAAACGTTTTATATTTTCCGTAAAAAAGGCATTGTAGGTATTCTCGTCAATTCCATTCTCCAATGCCATATGTCTGACAGTCCTTAGGACATGGGCATATCCTGCCCCGCCATATGTTTTCCACATAGTCTTAAGACAAATATCATTGCAAAGAAGTATCTGTCTGCCATATCCCGCCTCAATCAGTTGCTTCAGCAGTCTGATACGTTCCAAATCATAGATAAAACGCCTCTCCTCCGACAAATAAAATTCTTTGCCAAAATTATCAAATTCAACATACGCTCCTCTGTCCATCAGTGCCCTAATATAATCAGGCTTAGGCTGTACGTCCACATGATCAATACATATCTTCTCAGGTGCTACTCCTTCCGATGTCAAAATATCGATCACCTCAAACCCGTTACATGTGTACAGATCCGTATGAACATGGATTGCTTTTCCTGTTTCATAACCAGCTATACCTGCAGCCCTGAGAACTTTTTTTTCATCCTCACTAATCACCGCACTGGTGCCGATCTCTCCAATAATGCCTGCCTTTATGCCCGTATCGCCTATACCCTCACGGATATCGCGGATCATTTCCTCAGCCAACATCTCCACTGATGCCGTTTTAACATATGGATAATGCGCTTTATGATAATAATGTCCGCAACCTGCAATGATGTTTACGCCTGTCCTTTGGGATACCTCCTTAAGGGCAATTGGATCTCTTCCGATCTCATCCAGAGTGCAATCAACAATGGTCTGACCACCCCACTTTTGAAACTCTGCAACCTCTGCTGCCGCTGCATCCATTTCATCCAATAAAGCATTGTCCAATATTGCATAGGGATCAGCCAGCACTTCCCCCCGGTTATTCATGTCCACATTTTGATAAAAACATTCCGGCTCATTGCCCGAAACATCCACACAACCACGCATATCAATAAAAATATGCTCATGGGAAAGTGTTACGCCTAGCTGATCTTCTCTTATTTCACCATTTACTGTTGTAATCATACTTTACCTCTTAGAACATGACAGGGCCCATTAGTTGTTCCAATGAGCCCTGTCTTTTCAACAAAATTCTTAATCAAGTTGGTTTAATCACAAGTATAAGGCATCAATGCAACGTGACGTGCTCTCTTGATCGCAACGGTCAGTGCTCTCTGATGCTTTGCGCAGTTACCGGTGATTCTGCGAGGAAGGATCTTTCCTCTCTCGGACACGTATCTCTTAAGCTTGTTGGTGTCCTTGTAATCGATTACGTTATCTTTGCCACAGAATACGCATACTTTCTTTCTTCTGCGGATTCCGCCCTTTTTTCTCATTGGAGAATCGGTTTTCTCTGCTTTATTAAAAGCCATGTCAGTGCCTCCTGTTCTCAAAATCATTACACTTAGTTAAATGGTAATTCTTCATCGATTCCATCGGGGATGTTCATGAAGCCGTCTCCGGCACCACCGGGAGTAGGTCTGTTGTACCCACCGCCAAAACCGCTGTTACCGCCAAAACCACCATTATTACCATAATTACCACCGCCGAAGCCGCCTTCAGCGCCGCCGGAAACATTCTTGCTCTCGGCAAATTCGATCTCATCGACCATAACACGGACACTGTAAACCATCTGTCCGTCCTTGTTGGTATAATTGTCATTCTGGATACGGCCGCAGACTACAATCTTGATTCCTTTGTGCAGAAATCTCTCTACAAACTCTGCCTGCTTGCCAAATGCGGTACAATTGAAGAAATCAGCATCCGGCTCACCCTCACGCTTAAATCTTCTGTCAACAGCTATGGAGAATCTGGCAATGGCCATCTGGTTGCCATTCTGTGCATATCTCACTTCCGGATCCCTGGTTAAACGTCCCATAAGAATTACTTTATTCATATCGTTACTCGCTTTCTTTATGCCTCGTTCTGTCTAACGCATAAATATCTAACAACGTTGTCCATGATGCGTACGCGGCTCTCGATCTCAGCGGGAGCAGTGCTCTCAGCATCAAATCTGATGAAGTAGTAGAAAGCTTCTTTCATATGCTGAACTTCGTAAGCAAGTCTCTTCTTACCCCATTCATCTACTTCGGTGATGGTACCGCCAAATCTCTCGATCAGAGCTTTGCACTTGTCAATTACAGCAGCTCTCTCATCGTCTTCGATCTTTGCGCTAACAACAACGGCTAATTCATACTTGTTCATGCTTTGTTACCTCCTTTTGGTCTCTGGCCCCCGCCTTACCGGGAGCAAGGATTTAATATATCACAATTAGGTATAATACCATGAATTGTCCTATTTTTCAAGCTTTTTCTTTAATTTCTTTTATATTTTTTTCCAGAAGTTTTCTGGCGATCATGATCTGATGTTCGCACCCCAGACATTTCAGACGAAAATCTGCCCCCACTCTCAAAACTTCCCACTCTTTGCTCCCGCAAGGATGCGGTTTTTTCAATTGTAATACGTCCCCGATCTGTATATCCATCTTCGCTCTCCTCACTTTTAAAGATTTCCCACCAGAGAATCCTTGATCACGCCCAAAAATTCCCGCAGCAGGTTGTTGGGCACCATGTATGGATAGGAATCAGCCGACAGACCATTTACCTTCTCATAGCCCATCTTCTTTGCGATCCCCGTTGCCCGGAACATGTGAAAATTGTTGGTGACCAGCACCACACTGTCTTTGACCGGATCAAGAAATTCACTGCTGTAGTGAAGGTTCTCCCAGGTATTGCCTGACTTCTCCTCCAGCAGGATCCTCTCAGCCGCAATGCCCTTCTGCGTCAGATATTCATACATACCTTGGGCTTCTGTTACCGGCTCATTGGCACCCTTTCCGCCGGAGACGATCACCTTGGTCTCAGGGTTTTCCTCCAGATAGACAATGGCCTTATCAAGCCGCCTTCGCAGCACATCACTGGGTCCGTGGCTTTTCATCTGCGCTCCCAGGATCAGACAATAATCTGCTCCAGCCGGCGCTTTCGCCCTAAACTGTGCCAGGATCAAACCTTCGATCAGTAAAAACACCAATAGCCCTATTCCTGCCACGACCAGAGCTGTGGTACGAAACCATAAAGGCAGACGGTCGATCCACTCCTTATGTGCCAGAAGCCAGCCAAGCGCTATCAGTCCGCCACCAATCACACTCCAGATCAAAAAGAATCTGGTGCCATAGCCCATGAACAATCCGATACCGATACAATAGAGGATACAGAGGATTCCCAACACGAGAAGCATAACTGTCGCTATCGACATCTGCATTCTTGCACCGCCTCTCTTCTTTGTATAAATCACTCTTTTGGCCTTTGCAAAAGGAATCAATTCTCTCCTTTTATCTCTCCTCATATGTAACTCACATCCATTTCATAAGCTCAGTTCCACTTCACTTTATTACTATATCAAAAGAGAGCATTCTTAACAATAGACAAAAACATAAGGTTTTCTTAATTTTTTCTGAACCTGTCCAAACACGCCTGCTCGCCCAGGGCCTTTCCTGCCACTTCTCCCAGCTTCTCCAATCCTTTTGCGCTGTAATGACCGGCAAATTCAGGACTCATGTACTCTTGTATCTCATTTAGCTGTGTGGTGATCCTGGTCAGCATAACAAAATCTTCTTCCTCCTCACACACTTCGTCCTGGGCAGCCATGATCTCCAGATCCCCTTCATCATTGGAAAAACGCCCTACGCGGATCACGCCAAATTTCTCAATCCCCAGATCTTTTTTCAGACCGGCACCCAGTTTCCTTAGCTGCTCCTTATACACTTCCTTAGGACACTTCTGACAGGCATCACTCTCACCCTGAAGCCAGACAAAATAAATAAGTCCCAACTCCCCTGTCTCCTGCGCCTTTCTGATAGCTCCCAAGGATTTTTCCACTACCATATCATAACCCGGTGTACCTGGCAGCCACTGTCCAACAACGGTACTGCCCTTTGCCGCGTGCACCGCCACCACATCTGTCTTGGTCTGCTCGATGTAGCTTTCACAAAACTTCGGCACCATATTCGTGTGTCCGTAGCATGCCGCACCTAACACATGCTCTTTAAGATAAGTGTGTGCATCCGTTTCCCTTGTCACCGCACAGCCCTCTTTCTTATCATAAGTTATATTTTCTCCCACCGGATTTTGGAGCGGTACCAACGCATCCTTCAGCCACTTATATTCAAAAGCATGCGCCACAATACTGCTGTCACTTAATCGCTCCGTCTGTCCCTGCATATTACTCTGACCACCAAAAATAATGATATCCATTCTTTCACCTTTCCGGGCTTTTGCCCAAATTTTTTCATATTTTTTCAGTTGATTTCATAGACCGCGTCCATGACCTGCCTGCACACTTCTGCTTTGTCTGTGTCAAAGGCCTTTTTGCCGTCTTTTATGATAACATTATCTGCTCTTAAAAATCTGATTTTATGATCTTTTGCTCCTGAAACAATGCTTTCTATTTTTTCGGCATAGATATTTTCCAGGAACAGATTGCCCACCTTACCTTCTGATGAAAACTTGATAAAGGAACCGGACGCTTTTGCAGTCTCATCGCGGAACAGCTTTATGTTCCTGATCATCAGGTTTTCAATGTTATACTTCAGGGATATATAATCCATATCATCCGTGTTTTGGCCGGATGTAAAAATCACATCATCCATCGTAAAATTTTTGATCACCGGTCTTTTGTTTTCAGGCATCCAATCATTTCCTTCCGAAAGATCCTCTGCATCATAAACCTGGTACTTTTCTATTTCTGCTGGGGTAAGCTCCTTGGGACGATAAAAAAACGGTCTTCCAAGGTCTAAAAACAAATTGTTTCTTGCGGGATTTTTGAACCTCACATTTTTGAGTGTAAAACACTCCACGTTGCCGCCCAATTCCATAAAGCTTAAAGGCGTATAGTGGTAGGTCGCCTCAAGCTGCGTCAGATTCACATTTTCTATCAGGATATCACCATAGCTTCCAAAAGTCTCGCCTCTCACAAAGGGCATAATACTGAACGCAAAAGTACGGTAAGTGCCCGTCACATTCCTTATGGTCACTCTGTCCAGCCTGCCTTTTTTGCGCGAGAGCATTCTGATCCCCTGGCAAACCTCATCAAAATATACCCCGTCAATCAACACATCTGTGATATCAGATATGCCGTCCGCCTCATCAGGTGCAAGATTGATAAAGTCATCTCCAGTGTTTCCTCTCAAATTGCGTATGGTCAAAAATCTGCCCGGGCCAAAAAAATGAAGACCATCCTGGTTGCTTGGATGCACATGCTCTTCCATATTGATAGAGCAATTTTCCATGATGACATTTTTAAAATTACCGAGGCAAAAGGCATAGGTCCGTTGATTTTTAAAGACCACACCATCTAAGCAAAGATTCTCCACCCCATACAATTCCATCAAAAAGATCCCATGATTAGCTGCATATAAATTTTCTCTGTCCGATTCCGGAAATGGAAATTCTTCTGCCGGCAGGTGATGGACTTGTTTTGTGCAATTGTGATTATAGGTTCCGCCGATCAATTTAATATTGCGTGTATATATTATGTCAAAATTCCAGTGATAATTGGAAAGGATCGGCCTGTTGGCGTAATCTGCCATAAAAAATCCACAGTCGGAATTGATACATTCTATTGTAGTGTCAGAGTGAATCCTAAGCCCTCTGACAAGGGCTGCCCCATCCATAACAAGGTGCACGCCCCCTGCTTCGGGAGCCTGATCAAGAATATTCTGAATGGATTGTGTGACATCTGTTCCGCCGCCGGTATGAACGTTACTGTCAAGTGTGACAACAGAGCTGGCAATGATTTTTAACATAGGGACCTCCTTTTATAGAAACATAAATGTACCTGCAAGACATAGTAAAACAGGAAAAATTTCTTTCCATACCAATTTTTTCCGAAAAACAATTGCCTCCAAAACCGCTGAAAGAACGATCGTGCCTCCGGTAATGAGTGGGTAAAGCACAGTTGCGGGAAGCTTTGATGCGCCCATCAGATTGAAATACGAGGCAAGTCCACTGGCAACCGCTCCGGCAAAGGCCAGCCATACCGCTGCCGTTTTTGGCTTTTCTGCTTTGCCAAGCCCAGCAAAGGGCAGAAGCAAAAGAGACAGCGCAAACCGAAAGACACTGGACCAGAACATATAGTCATAATTGTCGATCGTAGCATAGACCGACTCTGTTTGATGAAGTTTTGTAAGAACACTTGACATACCATTTACAAAGAAAACGATGACGCATAAAATCACAATTACAATACCCGATTTCTTTTTTTCAAATGAAGTAAGGATTATGGAAATCGTTATCAAAACAAGCCCTGCCAACTGGAAAAAGGTAACTGTTTCATTCAGAAAACAAATCCCCCACACAAAAGGAACGATCATTCCCCCTGTCATAAGAAACATTGTATACAGGGAAAGGCTGCCTGCTCTTAAAATATAAAAGCTGATCACTGTGTATGTAAAAACAACCAATGCCTGAAGAAAAGCGGAAACAAGAGAGTAGGCTGAAACTTGTGGGGTGAAAAAGCAAAGAACGAGCAGAATCACTGATAAAACTGCTGCGGAAATAAGATTAAAAATAAGTCCCGACCCAATTGACGTTCCACTTTTTTGCTGATATTTTTTCTGAATCACAAAGCCGGAAGAAAAAAACAAATCCGAAAGTAACGCGTATAGATAATTGATCATCTGGTAATCCTCACTATTCATAATTTTGCATAGTCTATCATAGCGCATAGGAAAGAAAAAACAAATAGACGTCTTTAAAAAATCTTGACAAAATTCATATTATATTGCAAACTATAACCATGGTGATACAGACCCCGCAGCCCTTTATCATAAGCCTGACAGGAGGACAGTATATGAAGTACCTGGAGATCCTTACGCTTCCCACCTTGCGTTTTGCTCACATTCACAAAGCTGATCATTATCACCACATCACAAATACTAATTTTTCCCGTCTGGAGATTACTTATCTGAAAGAGGGATCCTTGATACATGAGACATCAGAGGGAATTTTTACGTCAAAAAAGGGAGATATTACATGTTCCTGTCAAACGCATGCCACAAGCCAGACAGAGCATTTTCACTGCCATCACACTGTTTGCGCCAATGTCTCATGGCAGTACACGGACAATCCGGACCACCTGCTCATTCCATCTCTCATACCAGCCTGTGCAGCCACCAGGGATATCGAGAAACAAATTGACCAATTCATCTATCATTCCTATCTCTACAAAAAAGCTCCTGAGAAGGCAGCCTGCGACTTTTTACAGATTCTTTGTAAAATTAATCAATGCGCCAGAGCGCTTGAGACACAGCAGACTCATTCGGGTTCCATATTGGCTGAGCGTGCCAAGAAATATATTCACCGCAATATCTATGATCCGATCACACAGGAAGAGGTCGCAGCACATCTCGGCATCACTCCGGGATATCTTTGCAGCATCTTCAAACAATCTGAACAGATCACAGTAATGAAATATATCAATAATCTGAAGCTGCAACAGATCAAGGAGCTGATGGAAGCCAAAAATCTGAAGCTCTACGAAGCTGCCGCCATGTTTGGCTATTCCGATCCCAACTATGTCAGCGCACTGTACAAAAAAACCTTCGGGCACAATATTACCACCAAATCGGATCATTCCATGCTATGCCCCAAGGATACAGATCCCTGAAGACTTCAACTGCGGCAAAAACGCTGCAAATATTTTCAAAAATTAAGATGTTTCTTAAAATACCTTGTTTAACTTGCGCAATAATGATAAAATAAAATTATCAAAAAAAAATGCAGAGGAGAATCCACATGGCAAAAGAAATGATTGCAATGATTCTTGCCGGCGGACAGGGCTCCCGTTTGTATGCCCTGACCCAGAAGCTGGCAAAACCTGCAGTTCCCTTCGGCGGCAAGTATCGTATCATCGACTTCCCCTTATCGAACTGTGTCAACTCCGGAATCGATACAGTAGGCATCCTTACCCAGTATCAGCCTCTGGTGCTGAATGAATATATCGGGCATGGACAACCCTGGGATCTTGATCGACTATATGGCGGTGTACATGTGTTGCCTCCTTACCAGCAGGCATCCGGTTCCGATTGGTACAAAGGTACCGCCAATGCTATTTACCAGAACCTTTCCTTTATCGAAAGATATGATCCCCAATATGTGATCATTCTTTCCGGCGACCAGATCTGTAAACAGGACTACAATGATTTCCTGAAATTCCACAAGGAAAAAGGTGCAGAGTTCAGCGTGGCTGTTATGGAAGTTCCCTGGGAAGATGCATCCCGCTTCGGCCTGATGGTTGCAGATTCGGATAATCGGATCACTGAATTCCAGGAAAAGCCCAAGAACCCTAAATCAAACTTAGCTTCTATGGGTATCTATATCTTTAATACGGATGTGCTGAAGAAATATCTGATCGAGGATGAAGCCGATCCCAATTCAGAGAATGACTTTGGCAACAACATCATCCCCAACCTACTGAAGGACGGCCGCAAGATGTATGCTTACCGCTTCAACGGCTATTGGAAGGATGTAGGAACCATTTCCTCTTTGTGGGAAGCCAATATGGAAGTGATGGACCCCGAACACAGCGGTATTGACCTGTTTGATGACAACTGGAAGATTTACAGCCGCAACAGCGGCAAGACCGGACACAAAGTAGGCAAAAACGCCTTCGTGGAGAATTCCATGATCACTGACGGCTGCCGCATAGACGGAAGCGTAAAGCATTCCATTCTTTTTGCCGGTGTCCGTGTAGAAGAAGGTGCGCAGGTAGAAGACGCAGTTGTTATGGGCAACTCCGTGATCAAGGCCGGTGCCAAAGTATCGCACTGCATCGTTGGTGAGCATGCCTATATCGGCGAAAACGCCATAGTCGGCGCTATGCCTGCTGATGATAGGAAAGGCGTGGCTACCATAGGCCCCGGTGTAACTGTTGGCGCAGGTGCCAAGATAGGTCCCAACGCCATGGTCGATCATAATATAAAGGACGGTGAAGAACAATGGTAAAATCAAATATTGATGCACTGGGTATTATTTTCCCCAACAGCTATGACAATCAGGTTCCGGAACTCGTCATTGAACGTCTGATGGCTTCTATTCCTTTTGCAAGCCGTTATCGTATGATCGACTTTATATTGTCCAGCATGGTAAACTGCGGCATTGACAATGTTTCTGTGATCGTGCGTAAGAATTATCGTTCTCTGATGCGTCATCTGGGCAATGGTCGTATCTGGGATTTGAGCCGCAAGAACGGAGGGCTTAACATTGTTCCTCCCTATGCTGAGAAAAATATAAAAGTATACAACGGCCGCGTGGAAGCATTGGCCAGTATTCTGGATTTCTTAAAGAACCAGAAAGAGAAATATGTTTTTATCTCTGATGCCAACATCGCAGCCAACTTCGACTTTAATGATATGCTCAAAGCTCATATCTCTTCCGGTGCCGATGTGTCCATCGCATATAAAAAAGAAGAAATTCCTTATGGATTTATGAATCTTCAGGCCACTACCAAAGACCTGTATTACACCTTAAATTTGGAAGATAACCGCGTAAAAGAGATTCAGGTGAATCCCAAAGAATATGGACTTCAGAACTTTTCCATGAACATTTATTTGATCGAGAGAAAACTTCTTATCGAAAAAATTGCAGATGCTTATGTGCGCGGCCTCATGTATTTCGAGCGTGACATATTGGCGCCTCAGCTGGATACGATGAAGGTATGCGGATATGAATTTACAGGTTACAGCGTGCGCATCAGCGATATCAAAAATTATTTCGACGAGAACATGAAGCTTCTGGATGATGAAAACCTTGACGCATTGTTTGGTCGCTCTCCCATCTATACCAAGGTGCGCGACGACAACCCTACCAGATATATTGGCTGCTCCAAAGTAAAGAATTCCATGGTGGCAGACGGTTGTGTCATTGAAGGCGAAGTGGAAAACAGTATTCTGTTCCGTGGTGTCAAAGTTGGCAAGGGCGCCAAAGTTAAGAACTGCATCCTGATGCAGGATACCGTAATAGAAGGTAATGCAGAGGTTGAGTATATGATCACAGACAAGGAAGTGACCATTACCGACGGCAAGACCATCACCGGCTCTGACACTTTCCCTGTCTTCATCGCTCCCTACAAAACAGTATAATGATAGGATTAATTTATGAATCGTTTAGAAGTATTCAAAAAAATGGTGGCAGAAAGTGATAACATTGTTTTTTTCGGCGGCGCAGGTGTATCCACAGAAAGTGGTATTCCGGGCTTTCGCAGTGTTGATGGACTTTACAATCAACAGTATGAATACCCACCGGAAACCATCTTAAGCCATAGCTTCTATCGTCGCAATCCTCAGGAATTTTATCGTTTTTACCGAAATAAAATGTTATTTCTGGATGCACTGCCCAATGCTGCCCACAAAAAACTTGCAAAGCTGGAACAGCAAGGCAAGCTAAAAGCCGTAATCACACAAAATATTGACGGTCTTCACCAGGCTGCCGGAAGCAAAACTGTTCTGGAGCTGCACGGATCTGTCCTGCGCAATTACTGCGAGCGCTGCCATGCATTCTATGATGTAAATTTCATCAAGGATACCAGCGGTGTTCCTGCATGCACTGTTTGCGGCGGGCCGGTCAAACCCGATGTGGTATTGTACGAAGAAGGGCTTGACCAGAAAACAATAAACGCTGCAGTCTCTTATATTGCCCATGCTGACATGCTGATCATCGGAGGTACCTCCCTGGCTGTATACCCCGCTGCCGGACTGATCGATTACTTTGCAGGAGACAAACTTGTGGTAATAAATAAATCCCCGACTCCCAGAGATAGCTATGCCAACCTGGTGATTCAGGGATCTATTGGAGAAGTATTCAGCGTACTTCCTTAAATTATGTAATTACGAAACTCAAGCTTTGTCGGTTGTCTCCTCCGCAAGCATATCAAGACTTTTCAGGATGCCCTCTACAAGTTCCTCAGCAAGACTCTGCTGATAAGCATCATCAGCCAGGTTCTTGCATTCGGTGGGGTTGGACAAAAATCCCATCTCCACCAGAACTGCGGGGGCGTCATTGTTTTTAGTCACATAGTAATCTTCTTCCTTGGGTCCACGGTTTCTAAGACCTTTGATCTTATCTATATTCTTCATGATGATCCCGGCAACTTCCCTGCTGATCTCATCACCTTCTGCAAAATAACACTCAATACCATTGACATCTGCACTGCCTTCATAGTAATTGCAGTGAACACTGATAAATAGATCCGTATCATTCTCATTGGAAATCTGCGCCCGCTCCTCCAGTTTCAAAAACACGTCTGTATCTCTGGTCATAACGACCTTGATCTCCTCTTCCTCCAGAAGCTTCTGCATCTTTTGCGCCACTGCAAGCGTGATATCTTTCTCTATGGTCTTGCCGGAAGAGGTGCCGCCATCCTTGCCGCCATGGCCTGCATCTATAACTACTGTAGGCTCCTTTTCTTCTTCCGGAACCGGTTCTGCCTCTGTCAGTCCGGCTGCTTCACCAGATCCAAAAGTCTGGACTTCCGCCTTGCTTCCCTCGCCCACCTTATCAGCATTCCCTTCCAACAGGGTACCGGTAGCTAACGTCGCATCTGCCGCCAAAATATCACTTCCACTTCCTTCTTTCTCACCCCAGAAAGTGTCCCACACAAATATGCAGCCGCAGCATATCAAAAAAGTAAGTGCCACACCTCCCAGACCTAAGGCTATCCTTTTTACAATTTCAATCTTTCTCTTTTTTCTTCGACTGTGCTGCACTTCTCTTATGTACTCTGCGCGTGTCATGATAAACTCCTTCAACTGGCCTATAGTTGGACCTCTTGCATCTTTCGTAGCTTACGAAAACAAACCGTAACATTTAAATTGTACCGTTTTTTCGTACAACTGTCAACCAAAATTTGCATCAACCGTAATATCTTCATACACCTTTTTTATATTATCATAAATATATTCCGGCTTAATTTCGCTTTTCTTCACATCCTTCAAAGTACCCTCTCCGCTAAGAACAAATATAGTGCTGATACCGGCATTGACACCGCAGGCAATGTCTGTGTAAAGCCGATCCCCCATCACCACTGTCTCCTGTGGCCCATATCCGGTTTTCTCCATAGCCAAATAAACCATGGTAGGCTGCGGCTTACCGATAAATTCCGGCATCCGCTTTGTGGCATTACAAAGCATCTGACTGACAGATCCGCAATCCGGTACATAACCATACCAGGTAGGACAAACCCAATCCGGATTGGTGGCAATGTAATCTACCCCTCTGTTTAAAAGGATGCAGGCATCCTCCAGTTTCTGAAAGGTAAGCTCTGTATCAAAGCCCATACACAGGCAATCAATATCTTCCTCCAATCGATCAGTGATGGGAAGATTTGCCTCTTTTAACTGTTCTTTGAAAGAACCGGTTCCCAATGCGTAAATTTTGTGATATTTTTTCTTTTGCAGATGAAGAACCGTGGCATTGGTGGATGTGAGAAAATCATCCGCCTTAGCCTTTATGCCCAGCCTTGCCAGCTTTTCAATATACTTATCTACACTTTTGGAAGAATTGTTGGTCAAAAAAAGATATCGTCCGCCGATCTTTTTCACATAATCCAAAAAATCCAGCGTACCGTCAAATAAATCTTCGTCCAGATAGATGGTACCGTCCATATCCAATAAAAATAGTTTCTTGTCTTTTAATGTACTCATGGATTCTCCTTTTATCTCCACAATTCCTGTTTGCTCGTTGATATGGCAGAAGCACCGCTTTTTGTGGCTTCTTCCAATTCTTTTCTGGTCTCGATCAACCCTCCTGCAATGATCGGTATGCTCAACCTGGATTTCAGATCAGCAACAACCTTGGTCACGATACCAGGCATGATCTCGATCATATCTGCCTTAGAGGATTTAATCGCCTCCACGGTGGTATCCACAGAGTGAGAATCCACGATGAAGAAACGCTGCACTGTAAACAAATCCAATTCCTTTGCTGCTTTGATAATATTGACCCGGGTGCTGATAATGCCATCCACACCTGCATTTTTTACATAGGTCAATCCTGCTTTGTCCTTTCCCACACCTT
This sequence comes from Acetatifactor sp., assembly GCA_045532445.1. Taxonomy (GTDB): domain Bacteria; phylum Bacillota; class Clostridia; order Lachnospirales; family Lachnospiraceae; genus Acetatifactor. The sequence continues at coordinate 14,915 of JAZSFW010000157.1, forward strand.
CTGCCAGATCAATATGCAGGTATATTTTCTTGCCGGCCGCATGAACCAGACCGACATATTTTTCCAGTGTCAGAATGCTTGGATTCAGCCAGAAAATCTTTTTCACCCTGGCACCAATGGCAGCCTCCAGCTCCTGTTCATTTCTTGCTGCTGCGATGATCATCATCTTATTTCCCCCTGTCACATATTGGTAGATTCAAAGGTTCCTTCTTTACCGGAACCATTTCTTGGCTTCAAATAACCATAATTGGATTGGAAAAGATCGAATCCTCTTCGTTATGAGCCTCTATCCGACAATAGGTTTTTACATTGGTCAAGTCAAAGGTTAAGAAATTTCCCTTGGCAGAAGCCTGCAAAGATCCATCTGCAATCACATCGATGCGCGCAGCATGTTGTGTTTCAATGATAAGCTGATCCTTTTCATCTATCATAATATTGCGGAATCCCAGATCACCATTCTGTAATTGACAATAGAATGCACCGTTTCGATATGCCTTCAGGCATTCGTGTTCGGAGGCCTCACCTACCAGCAATACATTTCTGCCTCTGAACAAACAATTGTAACCGGGGGAGGAATGATGATCCGGAACAGCAAAGCCCCAGCATCTTCTGCCGGTCTTAAGGATCGCATCCCAATTCTCCAAATCCCATCCATCAGGGGGATTGTCCAACCGTTCGCAGGAATCATTATAAATTTCAATACCCAATACCCGCTCTTTATCAAAATCCAGCAACATTGTCATCAAAGACAAGGGAAGCTTTGACCATGTGGGATGATTGATAACAATACCACCGCCATCTTCAAACAGAAGATGATCCAACAACTGTTTGAAGCCATAACGCCAGGAATCGTGGATCCCCTTTGGCAGCTCACCCATAGCGCGCCCGCTGCACCACATACTTCCGGGCGCAGTGACATGCAAAGGCTCAAAAGGTACATCCTCCCCGTCTAACATCATGCCATGATGTTCTGCATTGGGGCATGAGATCATGTCCTCTTTTATCACCGGGACAAAATCCTCCCGACTACTCATAGGGTAGATAGGGGCAGAAGGATAATAATTGGTAACAGACATATGTCGTATGCCCTGATTATAAATATTCTGCACATACTGGGCATTGGGGCAATGCATATGGGTGGTTCCCTGAATTTTGTGTATATTACTCCAGTCCAACTGCTGGTAGGGATTCTGATACTTCATAAAAAAACCTCCTTATCATAAGCTTTCTGCATTTTCTGTAGCCACTATATTACTGCCAAACACATTCTCAAGGATCACATCTCCAATGGCAATCGGAAGATGTGCCGTGGCAGAATTAATCTGTTTCATGCATGCGAATATTTTGTCTTTTGGTATCGGCCGATCAGTCTTTACTGCCACCATCCTGCCATTATCACAGCGCACGGTAGAGGTAACAGTTCTCATTGGATTGCCGCATTCATCCTTCGCATAGGAAAGACCTCTAAGGCAGCTATTGCCAGTGACACTTAATACCTTGCCTTCTTCCATTTCCACTTTCAAGTTGCAGCCTCTGGGGCAGATAATACATACCAATTCCCGTGTCATCTCACATCACCTCCAGTTCAAAGTAAAGTTCCTTTGCTCTGTCCAGAACATCCGCCTTTAAGATGATACTTTCCATTTCACCAGGAGCCACCTTAATTTGTTTCTTGGTGAAAAGCTTCTCTTTCTGCTCATTATAAACATTGATGCTGACCTTATGGAAGATGTCACTTACACGGAAGAAAACAGCGGTATCTTTCTTCTCCGTAATAATCTGCGGTACGGTATAACGGATCTTTCCGTCAGTTTTCAGCGGAATAGAAACTGTCTCCTTTGCCTGATCGGCACAGACGGTATCTGCTTCCTTCAGCTTCACAATATACTCTGCCGCACTTCTTCCTGCAATCTCCGACTCCTCTGAAACATAATCTACCAAATCATGCACGTGCAGCACATTTCCACAGGCAAAAATTCCTTCCACCGATGTCTGTCTGTTCTGATCCACCACAGCGCCTCCGGTGATCCGGTCAAGCTCCACGCCGGCACACTTAGACAACTCATTTTCCGGAATAAGTCCTACGGACAAAAGCAAGGTATCGCATGCAATGTACTCCTCTGTTCCCGGCACAGGCTTACGCTTCTCATCTACCCTCGCAATGGTCACTCCTTCCAGCCTTTCCTTCCCGTGAATTTTTACCACGGTATGACTCAGCTTCAGGGGGATATCAAAATCTTTCAGACACTGCTCAATATTTCTGGCAAGCCCTCCGGAATAGGGCATCAATTCACATACTGCATGGACCTTGGCTCCTTCCAAAGTCATTCTTCTGGCCATGATCAAACCGATATCGCCCGATCCTAAGATCACCACTTCCTTACCAGGAAGATAGCCCATGCGATTTACATACTTCTGTGCTGTTCCTGCGCTGTAGATTCCTGCCGGGCGGCTGCCGGGGATATTAAGAGCCCCTTTAGAACGTTCTCTGCAGCCCATGGCCAGGATCACTGCACGAGCCTTTATCTGGAAAATACCGTCCTCCGCATTGGTTGCCGTGATCACCTTGTCCTCTGTAATATCCAAAACCATAGTCCCCAGCTTTACCGGGATACCAAGCTCTCTTATCTTTTTCTCATACTTCCATGCGTACTCCGGTCCGGTCAGCTCCTCCCCAAACTTGTGCAGCCCAAATCCATTATGGATACACTGCTGTAAGATGCCACCCAGACTTTGATCTCTTTCCAGGATCAAAATATCTCTGATTCCCTTGTTGTAAGCTTCCAGCGCAGCACTCATGCCTGCCGGGCCGCCGCCGATAATAACCAAATCCTTCATGCTACACCTCCTCCTTTGTCTTAGATACATTGACGAAGGAGCTTCCTCCGGATTTCGTCACCTTTTCCACAGGAATGTGCAGCTGCTGTGCGATCATTTCCACAATATAAGGGGAGCAGAAACCGCCCTGACACCTTCCCATCTGGGCTCTGGTCCTTCTCTTGACACCGTCCAGATCCAAGGCTTTGGGGTTAGTGCGAAGTGCTGCCAGGATCTCACCTTCCGTAATCCCTTCACAACGGCACACAATTCTGCCGAAAGATTTATCTTTTGCAATGATCTTCTGTTTCTCTTCCAGACTGGCTTCTCTAAAGTAATGCATGGGGGCTCGGCGGGGATTATAATCTTTCTTGGGCACAAGCTCTATCCCCTGCTCTTCCACCAGCTTTGCCACATATTCCGCAATGGCCGGAGATGCAGAAAGTCCGGGAGACTCGATACCTGCCACATTGATAAAACCTTTCTTTGGTGCATTTATGATAAAATCACCCGTGCTTCCCACTGCCCTAAGGCCACAGAAGGAAGTAATGGTTTTGCCAAAAGGAATAGCGGGGACATTTTCCAGCGCCTCCTTCACGATCTTGTCAAAGCCCTCTGCTGTGGTAGCAACATCCTCTTTATCACACAGATCCACCGAAGTGGGACCTGTCAGAAGATTGCCATCCACAGTCGGTGTCACCAAGATACCCTTTCCCATCTTAGAAGGCGTCCGGAAAATGGTGTGTGACACCATATCCCCGCACTCTTTATCCAACAAAATATATTCTCCGCGCCTGGGATGAACACAGAAGGAATCATCTCCGACCATCCCTGCAATTTTGTCTGCATAGATGCCTGCCGCATTGATCACAACGCGTGCCCGAACACACCTATCTTTCTCTCCACTGACAAGGGTGTAATACCCTTTTTCTTCCAGGATGTCACACACCTCAAAATTCCTCTCCAGAGCCACACCATGATCCATTGCATTTCCTACAGCTGCAATAGTCAGCTCATAAGGACAAATAATGGCTCCTGTGGGGGCATATAAAGCACACACCACAGCCTTATTCAGATTTGGCTCCAGCTGATGCAGTTCTTCTTTTTCCACCAAACGGAGGTCTTTTACGCCGTTTTTACAACCTCTTTCACATAGTTCCTCAAGCTCTTTTCTGTCTTCTTCAGAAAAACCGATAACCAATGATCCGTTTCTCTGATATTTGACACCAAGCTCCTTAGCCACCTCTTCCATCATTTCAGAGCCCAGTACATTCAGCTTAGCTTTTAACGTTCCTTCTTTCGCATCAAAACCTGCATGGACAATGGCAGAATTCGCCCTGGTAGCCCCCATTGCCACATCATTGCCCTTTTCCAGGATACACACGCTTAAGTCATACCCGGATAACTTTCTTGCAATCATACCGCCGATGACACCGGCACCTATTATCGCTACGTCGTACATGATATTCTTCCTTTCTTTTCTCGATCAGACAAATCTGTGCGACTATTCTGCTTCTTTTCAAAGTCAGGTTTCATTCATCATGCAGCATGACTCCCAGCCGAACTTACAGCTCTTCGATATACTTGATCCCCTTGGCACTGGACAGCACATCGATCATTTCCGCATGGGTTCGTTTCACATTGCTGCTCACCGACATGATATAGCTGATGCGCTTCTGCTTTCCTTCTTCCCGCTGATAAACTTCTTCCTGACTCACCTGTATGTTTTTGATCTCAAAACCGTTTTCCTTGGCATACTGAAGAAAATCACTGAAATTACCTTTATTGCCACTGTATTCAATGTAGATATCCAGATATTTGGATCTCTTCTTGAGCCACGCATCAAACTTAGAAAGACCGGATGTAGTAAATACCATGGCAAAGGCACCGATAAGTGCACCTTCATAAAAACCAATACCAATAGCCAGACCACTGCAGGCTGCCGTCCAAAGACAAGCTGCCGTGGTAATACCCTTGATCTGATTCCGCCCTGTCAAAACAATCGTACCAGCACCCAGAAAACCAATTCCGCTTACAACCTGCGCTCCCATTCTGGTCGGATCACCAGTATTATATGTAATAGAAACATACTGGTTCGTCATCATGACTAAGGTCGCACCCAAACATACCAGTATGTAGGTGCGAAATCCCGCCGGCCGATTCTTGCGCTCTCGCTCCATGCCCAGAATTCCACCGACTAATATGGCCAGAAAAACACGAAACAAAATAGATACCAGATTTAAATCTCTTAAAAAATCCATGAAAGCACTTCCTTTTCTTTGATTTTGATGCATGTAATAAGAAAAGACGCAACAAAACAAAAAGGCATACGCCTCCATGCGTTTTGATACGTCTCCTAATCTCTGTATCATGAGTAGTATAACATTGATGCTTGTAGTTTGTCAATATGAGTCTTGCGATAATTTAAGCTTCATTTATCTTGACCTTTTCTTCACCCCAAAAGGGCATACCATATTCTCGCTCCCTAGATTACAACACCCTTCTGCAGCATCACATTCGCATACAACGCACCTTCTCCGGTGGCAATGATGGCATAAGCCTTCTTTGCTTCCTCATAGAAAGCAAATCTCTCAATCTGTCCGATGGCTGAACCGCCTCTTGGATCCACTGCTGCCACCAGCTTCTCATACTCATCCCAGATTGGCGTCTCCACCTGATCCCCCGGCATCACCTGCATCAGGCTCACCGGCTTTTCAACGTAGGTATCCAGTGGGAACACCTGCAAAATTGCTTCCAATACATCGCAGGCACCGTGACCGTCCATGCGGATCACTATGGCATTCTTTCCCATAGTTTCGGCCGGGAAATTACCATCTGCAATAACGATTCTGTCACTATGTCCCATCTCACAGAGCACTTTTAAAAGTTCTGGGGATAAAATTTTGGGAATTCCTTTTAACATAAATATTCCTCCATTTCTAATTCTTATTTGATATCAATTTCATATATACCGTAGCCCACACAATGTCCTGTTATTTCACTTCTATCTGCACAGCTTTCATTGCATTTAATGCGGTATTATGACTCTCAGCCGTAACACCTGCGCAGCAGGATCCATCAACGGTAATCTTAACCTCCGGAAAGGCTGCCTTTAAGATCATTGCATTGGAAATTACGCAAATGTCTGTGCAAAGGCCGCACAATTCAATTTCTTCCATCGGTTCACCGTAATCCTTCAGAATTTGAGGAAGCTCCACACTTCCGAAGGACACCTTATCAATCACCATTTCCGCATAAGGCTGCAATTCTTCACACAACTGCCATCCGGCGGAATCTTTGATGCAGTGAGGAACCGGCAGCTTTTCCCCTTCCTGCGTTGCCATATAATTGTCAAAATGCGTGTCACGGGTAAAAATAATCTTACCATCAAAATTCTTTACTTTTTCAACAACACCGGGAACAATGGCATTTGCCATGTCACTGCCCAAGCTTCCGGTGATAAAATCCACCTGCATATCAACTACGATCAGATATTTCATGGATCATTCCCCCTTAGGTTACAACTATTTCTTACTTACTTGTTAAGCAGATTATACCATAGGATAATACCTTGCGCAACAAAAGTTAAGCGGCAAAAGTTAGGCGGCAAGAATTTTATTCCTTACCGCCTTAAATAATTTAGACCCCCTAGCTTCTTCCTTTTCCTATTTTTCCTGCGATCACTGCGATTTCATGGGCCGCCATGGGACTGGCTGCCAACATTGTCAAGTTCATCCACTCTCTTGTGCTCAAATGGGAGGTTCCAAAAGCATTGATTAAAAATGGAACTTCTGTCACGGCAAACTGCAGTAAAAATCCCAGGATACACGCCAAAATCATTAATTTATTCTCCAGATGGTTCATTCGAAATACAGACTTTTGGGCATCCCGCATTCCCACAGCGTGAAACAGCTGGGACATGCCAAGGACCGTAAAGGCATAGGTCTGGGCTTTTGCCAGTATAACCTCATTTTGCAGCAGCTGCATAAAAGCCGGAAGGCTGACTTCTATACCTCTTGTTTTCATGATTCCCATTGGAAGCATGAAAAACGCTGTCAGGCTGGCGCAAGTGATCAGCGCACCGTAAAAACAGGTGCACATAAGTCCGCCTCTTGCAAACAGGCTTTCCTTTGGCTTTCTGGGACTGTTGCGCATCAGGCTTTTTGTATCATTATGGTCTACTCCAAGGGCCAACGCAGGCAGGGAGTCTGTAATCAGATTAATCCACAAAATATGACTGGACTTTAAAGGGGATGCCAACCCTAAGATCACTGCGATGAACATAGTCATAATTTCTCCCAGATTGGACGATAACAGGAAGATTACAGATTTCCGGATATTTTCATAGACACCGCGCCCCTCCTCAATAGCCTTTTCAATGGTAGCAAAATTGTCGTCCGTCAATATCATGTCTGACGCCTGCTTTGCCACATCTGTACCGGTCACACCCATGGCAATGCCGATATCTGCCGTTTTTAAGGATGGGGCATCATTGACTCCGTCTCCCGTCATAGCCACAATATGCCCACTCTCCTGAAAGCCTTTTACGATCTGCACCTTCTGAGCAGGCGATACTCTGGCAAACACTCTCACCTGCTTTAATCTATTCACAAGTTCCCCCGCCGCAGTATGCTCCAATTCCTCTCCTGTCATACACTGGTCTAAGCCTTCCACGATCCCCAGTTGTTTTCCAATAGTGCATGCCGTATCCACATGATCTCCGGTGATCATCACCGTGCTTACACCGGCCTCACGGAAAATCTGCACTGCCTCTGCTGCTTCCGGGCGAGGCGGATCCTTCATGCCCACCATACCGATAAAGGTCAGATTTTCCTCTGTTAAATTTCTATCTGCCCTGCTCTCCTCTTTTTCTGCAAGCGCCAACGTTCTGAGCGCTTCTCCTGAAAGCTTCTCCACCTGTGCAAGAATCTTTCTGCGGTGAACATCTGTCATAGGAACTTTTCTGCCCTGGTACCAGATTGTGGTACACTTGTTTAAAACTCTCTCCGGTGCGCCTTTTGTATAAACAACATTTCTTCCACCGGGCAGGCTGTGTCGAGTAGACATCATCTTTCGCTCCGAATCAAAGGAAATCTCCTGAAGACGCGGCATGGTCTTCTCCAGTTCTTCCTTATGAATGCCATAACGATAAGCCAGATCCAAAAGTGCAAGCTCTGTGGGATCGCCCAGCCTGCTTTCTGCATTGATCACGGCATCATTACACAGCACTAAGCCTTGTAACAGATCTCTCCCTTTTCCAGACAGTTCAAAACCGCCTGTGTACTCTCTGCCATTTATGCAGCAAACTTCCACAGTCATCTTATTCTGAGTTAAAGTACCTGTCTTATCGGAGCATACCACACTGACTGCTCCCAAGGTCTCCACAGATGGAAGACGCCTGACGATGGTATTTACCCGTACCATTCTGGTCACACTCAGTGCCAGACAGATGGTTACCACTGCCGGAAGCCCTTCCGGCACAGCTGCCACCGCCAGAGAGATGGCTGTAAGCAACATTTTCAGAATGTCGCGCTTTTGCACCACTGCAATCAAAAACAAAGCACCACACAATAAAAGAGACAACACACTAAGCATGGTTCCCAGTTCTCCCAAGCGCTTCTGCAACGGTGTCATTTCTTCTTTGCTTTCCGTGATCATTCCTGCGATCTGTCCAATCTGCGTCTGCATGCCTGTAGCCGTGACAATGCCCTCACCTCTGCCATACGTCACAATGGTAGACATATAAGCCATATTCTGTCGGTCTCCCAACGGCACATTTCCTTTTGCCACAAATGCTGCAGATTTCTCCACCGGCAAGGATTCTCCAGTCAGGGAGGATTCCTCTACCTTCAGATTATTGGTTCTGATCAGTCTCATATCAGCCGGCACCTGACATCCGGCTTCCAGACACACCAGATCACCAACCACCAGCTCCGCTGCCGCCACTTCTCTTCTGACACCATCTCTGATCACCACCGCCCTGGGACTGGTCAGCTTCTTCAGACTTTCCAGAGCTTTCTGTGCTTTCCCCTCCTGAACCATTCCCACAATGGCATTGACAAAAACCACCACCCCGATAATGATCGCGTCACTGACTTCCTTAAGTGCTACTGAAACCACCGAAGCCCCAATCAACACATAAATCAGCGGATCATTCAGCTGCTCAAAAAAAGACGCTGCAATGGTCTTTTTGCGTGCCTCTTTCATCTCATTCTTTCCATCCCGCCTAAGCCTTGCAGCTGCCTCAGCTTCAGGAAGCCCATTTTCTCCATGACTCGCAAAACAGTCAATGACCTCTTCTATCCTCTGACTCTCAAACAATATCATGCCCACCCTGCCGTTTCCATTTTGTTGTACATACTTATGCTAAAAAGATTAAGAATATGTCCACAAATTTTTTTGAAACAACTTCTTAGATTTTGTCAAAAAAAACATTTTCATATTGCTCAAACTGTGGTAAAGTAGTATTGGTGAAAACATTTTTATCTTTATAAAAAGGAGATGGATCTAATGAAGAAAATTTATGAAGGCAAGACCAAAGACGTATATAGTCTGGACAACGGCAATGTAATGCTGAAATTCAAAGATGACTGTACTGGTAAGGACGGTGTGTTCGATCCCGGTGAGAATAGTGTCGGTTTGACAATTGAAGGGATCGGTAAAGCGAATCTGCAGACCTCCATTCATTATTTTGAATTGCTGAAGGAAGCAGGCATCAAGACCCACTATGTAAGCGCTGATGTAGAGAACGCTACTATGGAAGTTCTTCCCGGCAAAGTATTCGGCCACGGTCTGGAAGTCATCTGCCGTCTGGTTGCTACCGGCAGCTTCATCCGTAGATACGGTGAGTACATTGAGAACGGTACTGTTCTGGAGGGTGGCTATGTAGAGTGTACCTTTAAGAACGACGCTCTGGGTGATCCCCTGGTAACCGGTGAAGGACTGGCTGCTCTGGGTATTATGAGCCCTGAAATGTTTGAGAGCATGAAAGAACAGACCCTGAAGATCACCAAGATCGTTGCTGACGATTTGAAATCCATCGGACTGGATCTGTGGGACATCAAATTTGAGTTCGGCTACAACAACGACGAAGTTATCCTGATCGACGAAATTGCTTCCGGCAATATGCGTGTATACAAGGATGGCAAGAACGTTGACCCTGTAGAGCTGACTAAGCTGATCCTGAACCGATAAAAAAACAGCCCGGCACAAAGCATAGAGCTTTGCTGCCGGGTTTTGTATGATATCTGTTTTAATATTTTCTCAATAAATGCTACCTGCGCTTTCTTATGGCTATAGCCACCACTGCCGCTGTCATAAGCTCTGCCGCCGGAAACGCCAGCCATATCCCTGTCATCCCCCAAAGTCCTGCAAGCAAAAACGCACACACGATAATCGCCACAAATCCCCGCATGATTGAAGTTATAAATGCTCCCATCGCCGCCTCTGTGGCACTTAGATACCCGGTCCCCACGATATTAAATCCGGCAAACAGATATCCGATAAAATACAATTTCACGCCCTCTACTGCATAGGCTGCCATCTGCGCATTCCCTTCACTGTTAAAGACTGCTACAATCCCCTTGGCCGCCAGATTCATGATCACCACGATCAAAATACCCAGCACCAAAGCTGTTCCTACCGAGAGCTGCAAGGTTTTCTGCACGGCTCTGTGATCCCCTTTTCCGTGATAATCGCTGACCATAGGCTGCGACCCCTGCGAAATACCGTTAAAGAAAGCAGTGGCTACAATAGCTGTATTCGCCACGATTCCAAAGGCTGCCACCCCTTCATTACCGGCAAGGGATAGGATCAGGAAGTTAAACACCACCGTAGACACACCGGAAGAGATCTCACCCACAAATGCTGCCACACCCAACTGGCAGGACTGAAGAAACTGCCTAAGAGAAGGAAGCCTCCACCGGAATCGAATGGTACTTCTCCCAGAGAACAAATGAATACTGCACACCCCGATCCCCACCACCGGGGAAAATGCTGTAGCAAGCGCCGCACCGGCCATTCCAAGCTGCAGCGGAAACATCAGTACATAATCCATCACAATATTAAACAGACTGCTGGAAAGCGTAGCTACCATAGCCAGAGAAGGATTCCCATCATTTCTCACAAAGGCGCTCACAATGTGATTCCACATAAAAAAAGGGGTAAAAAGCAAAAAAATCCTGGTATAGGGTACACCAACTGCAATAATCTTGCTGTCACCTCCCAAAAGCGCGATCAGCTTCTCTGCTCCCAATATCCCCACAACCATAAAGATCACACTGATCACTAGGGTAATAAGAATTGCATTGGCAAAATAATCATCTGCATCCGCTTCCTTTCTGGCTCTCTGGATACTAAACTTCGTAGCCGCGCCTACTCCTACCATTGCACCAATGGCAAAAATCAGACTGTAAATGGGCAGCACAAGATTCAGGGCTGCAACCCCAAGGGCGCCTTCTGCCTGCGAAATAAAAAAGGTATCTGCCAGCACATAGGCAGAAATTCCCAACATTCCCAGAATATTCTGGGATACATATTTTGCAAATTCTTGTTTTACTGTCCCTCTGTTTTGCTGAATCATTGCTTCTTCTCTTTCTGTTATTTCTCTGTCCTTTTATCCAAATGCATGCGAAAACATACACAGACAGTCAGTAATTATACCACATCCTTCATAATTTTACCAGATTTTCTTTACACCGATTTTTATTTAGTATATAATTGTAACAGCTCAGGCAAAGAAGGTTATTGTCAGGATCAACCACCTCTAGCCCAACCACCTTCTCAAGGAGGCAAATCATGGATTTACAACAATTACTCAACCACATCCGACAGGAACAGACCAGATTTCCAGCAGCTCAGCGCCTGGTTGCCGCTTATGTTTTAGATAACTACACCCGGATTCCCTTTTTATCGATCACCGCACTGGCTGAAAATATTGGTGTCAGCGACAATACCATCGTAAAATTTTGCAACAATCTGGGATATCAGAAATTTACAGAATTCAAAAAGATATTTGCAGAATATGCCCACTCGGAGCTGGTAATCTTCAACAAACTATCAGAGAGTGAAGAACAAGAAGAAGGTAGCAGTTGGTTTTCTCAACAGCTGACTGAAGACTCTACTGCGATTCAGGCCACCTTAAGCGATCCGATTAATCAGGAAAACCTGCATAAGCTCCTCCCCATGATGGAGAAAGCCAAACATATATATATCACCGGCGGAAGAGGATCTGCCATGCTGGCCGGTCTTTTGGCCAATATGCTCCGCTACCTGAATCTAAAGGTTTACGAAGTAAATTTCGGCATCGGAGATTATCTGGACCGCCTGTCCATGATCGAGAAAGAGGATTTGGTCATTGCCATCTCCCTTCCCCGTTATACTGCACAGGTTGTAGCCGCACTGAAAGATCTGCATGAACGCCGGATTCCCATTGTTCTGATCACAGATACCGGTCTTTCACCCGCCCATCCTTATGCAGACCTGGCATTCCACTGTACAGTCAACTCGAGCAATTATTTTCCCTGCTTCAATGGTTGTCTGTCTCTGATCAATGTGATCTGCCGTGCTACCGCTGCATCGCGCAAACAAGATGCCGCAGAACATATCCGCAAACTGGAAAGTCATTTATTAGATAAGGGGATCTTCTTATAGATCCCCCTTTTTTGATTGCTTTTTACAGTAGGAAAGAAACTGCTGCATAGCACTGCTTAGATAATGATCTTCTTTCCCCACCAGACTGATCCTTGTATATTAAGGTCATTGCACGATCTCCTGATTCGTTCTTTGGTTTTAGCCAAATTTACACTCCAGCTTGCGCACCACTTCATCGGAGATCTTGCCCTGCTTCTGATC
>JAZSFW010000098.1:0-13290 GCA_045532445.1 Acetatifactor sp.
CCTTTCTTGCTCAATTCTCCGGTGGAAGGATTCATGATGACCACATTATATTCGTTAAATCCTGTGATCAGCACCGCCTCACCATTTCTCAGTAATGCCAGTACCGGAATGTCACGATTCGGATAGTAAAGCACTGCATCCATGTCTACCCCCGAAAGTTCCAATACCCTGCTGCCGGGCAAGCCTTCAGACAAAATATCAACAACCGACTTTCCTTCGTCCAAAAACGTCTGTGTATTTCTGCTAACGCCCTCTTTCTGCAGAATCGCATCCAGGCACACCGCCAGACTGCTTCTATTCTGGTCAGCCTTAGCTCCCTTAATCGCCATTATCTGATTTCTGGTTACCAGATTACCCCTTTCCCATATTTTCTCTCCGGTTCCCGCTGCCACTGCGCCATATTTTTCATAAGCCAGTTTGACTGCGCCGGCCGGTTCTGTAAAGATCCCTGCCACGCCGTACATATCATACACATAATACTTCTCTACTTCATTCGAAGCTTTCATCTCCAGCGTTCTTCCGCCTTCGAAGACCACCTCTTTCGGGCTTCTGACTTGCAGCTTCTTAGGATCAATCGCAAGTCTGGTCTGAATCTGTACATACTTTTCATAAACCTCAGTACTGGCTACCTCCAGCTTGTTCTTTACGGCCACAGACTTTTCATTGGTCATAATAAAGTCCTGGGTTGTGCTCTCAAAACTGCCATCTTCCCTTCGCTTCATTCTCTCCAGCGTCATTTGCCCCTCATCCACCGTACAATCCACCACATAAATATTGTCTTGACCGCTCTCTTTTAAAAGTTCCCCTTCTGAATTGCGGATTCCTATTTTGTACATGGGGAAAAAGACATTGCCTGCAGCATCTTCTGTGATATCGTCCAGCCTTGCCAGCCCATAGATAATATCTGTATCCATAAAGCCCAAAAGCTTAATGGCGCTGCCTTCTTCCGGCGCAATGTTACTGGTCAGACCGCTGCTCAGATTCCGGATCTCCAAACCGGTACCATGATAAATATCTTCTCCTTCCTGCCAAACCAGCACTCTGTGATCTTTTGAAGTCATCATGCTGCTATCCCGGGTTATGGTCACCATCTCCTGATAACTTCGGTCTGCTACATCTATCCGAAATACGGTTTGGTCAAGGTACAGATACAGTTCATCCTCCCTACTCAAAAAAAGCAGCTGTTCCATCTCCTGTTTCATCACCTGGTGGCTCTTATCCGACGGAATATATACAAGCTCTTCAATGGTATTCAACGCATTATCGTAATGGTAGACTGCAATTCCCGCTTCCCCTTCATGGCGGCCGCGGTTCATATATCCATAAACCGCAAAGCGTACATTGCCACCTTCATCTACATCCAAAATCTTTATGGAATGCTGATCGTAAAGCGTTCTGGCATCCGCATTTTTTTCATCGTAAAAGCCAAATAATACAGTCATTTTTCCCGTAGCAACGTTGTAACTGTACAACCTGCCAGCCACTTGGAACAGAACCACATTACCATCCACACTTTCTGTCAAGGACAGATTCTCATCCACAATACCAAGGAGAAGTTTGCCATTGCTGTAAATATTACCCTTTACATCAGGAATCTGGGTCATGGTTCTTTCAAAATCCAAGAGATACGGTCGATCAGCATTCGTCAGGAATCGAACTCGATAAGCTTCTTTTACCTGATAATAAGTCTTTTCCTTTTCCTGCGCCGTGGACACATAGTAATGCAGCACAAAACTGGCCGTCTGGGTTCCCAGCTCTGTCATTTGAATCACCGGTTCTGTTTCTTGCACAACCTGTAAATCCCCCCAGGTAATCTGGCGAAAACTGCTGTGAATATTCACTTTGTGAAATGTCGTGTTATCACCCGTGGAATCTGACTCCAGATATTTGCTGATATTTTGCTCTCTGGCCGCTTCTCTGTCATAGAGTATGTCATGAAAATATTTCACAAAAGTAAGCTTCTCTTGTGCATAAGTACCTTCACTCCAGATAATCCTGGTATAATAGCGGATTGTCCCTTCCTCCTCTGTATTCAGGAGAATGACCAGCATATACTCTTTCTCTTTTTCGATCAGATCCTTCAGCGCAATAGCGCATTTCATATTGCCTTCTATGTCAGCCATGGAAATATCGGTGACCGGCGAGTTTTCCACCAGCCGCTCTCCGCTGAGACTTCGCACCTCGATCTGAATTCCCTGAATCGTAAGTCCATAAGGGTTTACAATAAAGGATACCTCTCTTTTATCGCCAAGCTCCGTCACCGTCTCTCTCTGATATGACGTATCCATCGCATTGCGATACCCATGGAGCTGATTGTATAAAACGCCTTCCGTTTCCATGGTCACCACCGGCAGCGTAGCCGGTGCCATCTCCATGGTCAGATTTTCATTCCCCTGATTCATGACTTTACTGATCACCACCAGGGAAATTAGAAATATCAGAACAAACACAGAAAGCTTAATGATTGTCTTTTTCATTCATTTCCTCCAATAGCCTTGCAAGGGTAGGACAAATACCCAGATACTCCAAAAAATCCTTGATATCTTCTTTCTTCTTTGGGCGCATGCCCTTTTTCTTTACTGCCCGGATCAGCAGATTCTTAGGCGTATGCTCCATATCAATAAACTCCAGGATCTGGGTATCATACCCCAAAGAATCCAGAAGATTGGCTCTGACAGCATCTGTGATCAGGGCAGACATTCTTTCTTTGATCAAACCATATTTTAATACCGGCTTCAAAGCCTCACAATGGATCTGCCTGTTTACTTCATGCTGACAACAGGGTACTGCCATGATCACTTCTGCGCCCCATTTTACGGCCTTTTCCAGCGCATAATCTGTTGCTGTATCGCAGGCATGTAAGGTAACCACCATATCTACTTTGTCTGCGCCTGCATAAGTACTGATATCGCCTTTTTCAAAATGCAGCTTGTCATAGCCGCATTTTGCAGCAAGTTCATTACAATGGTCAATGACATCCGTTTTCAGGTCCAGCCCTGTCACCTGAATATCTCTGCCTTTCTGTACATGGAGATAATAATACATGGCAAAGGTCAAGTAAGATTTGCCACAGCCAAAATCGATGATACGGATGGTTCTGTCTGATGGGAGCTCTTCCAGCACATCCTCTATAAATTCTAAGTATCTGTTGATCTGTCGGAATTTATCATATTTGGCCTTAGTCACCTGTCCATTTGGCAATTGAACCCCTAGCCCCACCAGAAAATCTACCGGCTGTCCTTCCTGCAAAATATATTGCTTCACTTTATTGTGTGCAAGGGCTCCAACTTCCTGATCCTGCCTTTTTTCTCCTGTGATAATATCTTCTTCCTTTGACTGAATCCCCCTATCACTGCGGGTAAGATTCCTGCACTTAATGGTCATTTTGCCTTTCTTACTTACCAGGACAGTGGCCTCTTTATCAGGAGAGACAAACTGTGCCTGCCCAAACTTAGGTGTTTCTGATTCCCCGTTTCGCTCAAGCATTTCTATGATCCGCCCCGCCATCTCTGCAGCCTCATAATTATGGTGAAACACTTGTGTTCCCCGATATAATGTTTCCTGGAACCTTAACTCACCTTTCACCAATACCGGCCGCACCTTCACCTTAACTGCCAATTCTTTGTTCCGGGAATCACTAAGGACAATCTGTGAAAGACTGGTATTTAGCATATTTTCAAGAAGGCTTTTTAATTCATTCATAAATCTGTTTCTCCATCCTGTAAGTACCATTAGACGAGACGTCTAAATATCTTCATTATATGCTGATTCCCAAAGTTTTACAACACCTTATTGCAGATTTATTGTCCAAATTAAATATATCCGGCCTGTCGCACCATACATTTGGTGCGGCAAACCGGATATAAGGATAATCCATTTCAGAAGAGCACACTGCCCCTTCGGCCGCCTTGTCTCCTCTTGTAGACTTCATTGTACAGAAGAACCTGTATCAGATCCAGCAGCCAATCCCACTTTTCCGGGGACGTGGGATTCTCTACAGCAGCCTCTCTTTCCTCTCTTTGAAGCACTGCGATAATATTCCTCGCAAGACGCTCAAGCGTAAACCTGTCAGGATATTCATCATAAATCATACTGCCTTCATAATCCATTCTGTCTAACAGCTGAGCAACTCTTCTCTGATATCTCCTGACTTCCAGAGGATATAGCTGCTGCAGATACTCCAGATCACGGATCACGGTATCTTCTCTTCTGGTGCCGTAGGGTCCTGGATAGGTCATGTAATAGGGTAAGATTCTACGTTCAAAATCCATATGCACAACCCTTTTTCTCTTAGGATATGCAAACAGTCTGCCTTTTGTGCCTGAATTTGTTATTTCAGGACATTGATTCTGGCAAGGGCTCTCTTAAGAGATGCCTCTGCTCTCACCAAATCTATTTCCGGATCATGGTTGTGCAATCTCTCCTCTGCTCTTTGTCTGGAAGATTCTGCACGCTGTGCATCGATCTCTCCCGGCCATTCAATGATCTCAGCCAGTATTACAATCTCCTGCGGCAGGATCTGTGCAAAACCGGAATGCAGAGCTGCTGTTTTTTCCTGATCCGATTCATGAATCGTCAAAACGCCCGGACTGATAATAACAGTGAGCGGAATATGACCGGGCAGGACACCGATCTCACCTTCAGTGGTAGTAAACTCTACCATTTCCACCTCGCCCTCATAGAACAGCCGGTCCGGCGCTATGATACGCAGGGTAAATTTTCTGTCTTCTGCCATGGGGGGGTCCTTTCTTATACGCTATAGTGACGTTTAGCCCACGCCATCTTATCTGGCTAAGCTGTTTGCAA
This sequence comes from Acetatifactor sp., assembly GCA_045532445.1. Lineage (GTDB taxonomy): Bacteria > Bacillota > Clostridia > Lachnospirales > Lachnospiraceae > Acetatifactor. The sequence goes on from JAZSFW010000098.1 coordinate 4,807, forward strand.
TTACGTCGTCGATGCTTCCTGCGTTGAGGAAATAGCTCTCAGGGATATGGTCATGCTTTCCTTCCAGGATCTCACGGAATCCGCGGATAGTTTCGTTAATCGGCACATACTTTCCTTCCAGACCGGTAAACTGACCTGCCACGAAAAAGGGCTGAGACAAGAATCTCTGCACCTTACGGGCTCTGGATACCACCAGTTTGTCTTCCTCCGAAAGCTCATCCATACCAAGGATGGCAATAATATCCTGCAGCTCCTTATAACGCTGCAGAATCTCCTGCACCCCACGGGCCGTCTTGTAATGCTCCTCACCCACAATCCTGGGATCCAAAATTCGGGAAGTAGACTCTAAGGGATCTACTGCCGGATATATACCCAGTTCTACGATGGAACGGGACAATACAGTGGTGGCATCCAGGTGTGCAAAGGTAGTAGCCGGTGCCGGGTCGGTCAAGTCATCTGCCGGCACATAAACAGCCTGTACAGAGGTAATAGAACCGTTTCTGGTGGAGGTGATGCGCTCCTGCAAGGCACCCATCTCCGTCTGCAGGGTGGGCTGATATCCTACTGCGGAAGGCATACGTCCCAGCAATGCGGACACTTCACTTCCGGCCTGCGTGAAACGGAAAATATTGTCAATGAAAAGCAGCACATCCTTACCGCCTTTATCACGGAAGTATTCTGCCATAGTAAGCCCTGTAAGCCCCACTCTCATTCTGGCTCCCGGGGGCTCGTTCATCTGTCCAAATACCATGGTGGTTTTATCGATAACGCCGGATTCCTGCATTTCATGATACAGATCATTTCCTTCACGGGTACGCTCACCCACACCTGTAAATACAGAATATCCTCCGTGCTCTGTTGCAATATTACGAATCAGCTCCTGGATCAGAACTGTCTTACCTACACCAGCACCGCCGAAGAGACCAATTTTACCGCCCTTTTGATAGGGGCAAAGAAGATCTACCACTTTGATACCGGTCTCCAGAAGCTCTGTCTCTGTGGACTGCTCCTCAAACTTTGGTGCCGGTCTGTGAATGGGTTCATAGGTCACTCCCTCAGGTGCCGGCTTATTATCAATGGGCTTACCCAGTACATTGAAGATACGTCCCAGTGTGTTTTCACCTACGGGAACGGATATGGGTGCTCCGGTCGCAAAGGCATCCATTCCTCTTATCATACCATCTGTGGGACCCATGGCAATACATCTGACTGTATCATCTCCCAAATGCTGGGATACTTCTACAGTCAGGTCGCCGCCTTTGGTGGGGATCACAATGGCCTCGTTGATCTGGGGCAGCTTCCCTTCATCAAAGCGGATGTCCAATACCGCGCCGATGATCTGGGTAATCTTTCCTTTATTTGTTCCTGCCATTTTAAGTTTCCTTTCTGATTGCTAGGAGATTGCCTCTGCTCCTGCAATAATCTCTGTCAATTCCTGTGTGATAGAGCCCTGTCTTGCTCTGTTATATTTCAGCGTCAGATCACTGATCATTTCCTCTGCATTGCTGGTGGCATTATCCATAGCCTGCATTCTGGCCCCATTTTCGCTGGCAATGGCTTCCTTTAGCGCACCGTAGATCAGACTGGTGATATACTTGGGAATGATCTGATTTAATGCTTCTTCATCCGCAGGCTCAAAATTCATAAGAGCCTCATTGCCGTTACTTTGTGATCCACTCTCCTGCATCTGGTTCTCACGCTCAGGTTGTTTTTGCGACACTGGGAGAAGCCGAAGCAAGGTAGGCACATGGCTCACCGTATTTTTGAAAGAAGTATATGCCAGATAGATCTCGCCAATCTTTCCTGAACAAAATAATTCAAGAAGCCTTTTTGAAAGCTCCATAGCTGCCCGAAAATCAGGGGCTTCCGCCATAAAGGATAGGTCTTCTGCAATTTCATAACCGTTTCTTGAAAATGCTTCTCTTCCCTTATTGCCGATAGCAAAGATCTGCAAATCGTCTTTTTCCCAACCTTCCTGCCTGGTAACAAGCTTTACGATATTGGAATTGTAACCACCTGCCAGACCTCGATTGGAAGTAATCACAATCACTGCTTTCTTCGTAGACTCACCGGGTACGAGGTAGGGGTGATCGAGCTCACCCACCCGGGACAGAATACTGTTTACCGTCTCGTACATACAGTCAAAATAGGTCTTGGACTTCTCCGCCTCACTCCTGGCATGCTGCAGTTTAACCGTGGAAACCAGCTTCATGGCTTTGGTGATCTGCTGGGTACTCTGTATGCTTCCCCTACGACGCTTAATGTCTCGCATTGATGCCATAACTTGTTCCTCTACTTAAATTGATTCCATTGCTTCTTAAATTCTTCAATTGCTTTTTTCAGTGTCTCCTCCACCTCAGGGCTCATCACCTTCTCCTCTGCGATGGTGTTTGGCACCTCAGGGTACTGGGTATCCAGGAAATCAAAGAATTGCTTTTCAAACTCAGTGATATCCTCCACTGCCACATCCAAAAGATACTTCTTGGTCACCGCATAGATGATGATAACCTGATACTGCACCGGCATGGGACGATACTGGGGTTGCTTTAACACTTCCTTAATCCGCTCACCCTGGGCCAGTTTCTCCTTGGTATCTGCATCCAGCTCGGAACCAAACTGTGAAAATGCTGCCAATTCACGGTACTGTGCCAACTCCACACGAATGGGGGCAGCAATTTTCTTCATAGCCTTGATCTGGGCCGCTCCACCTACACGGGAAACAGACAGACCGGCATTTACAGCAGGACGGAAACCTGCATTAAACATCTCTGTCTCCAGATAGATCTGACCATCTGTGATGGATATCACATTGGTCGGGATGTACGCAGATACGTCTCCAGCCTGGGTCTCGATGATGGGAAGGGCTGTCAGAGAACCTCCGCCGTACTCCTCGTTCATTCTGGCTGCACGCTCCAACAATCTGGAATGCAGATAGAATACGTCACCGGGATAAGCCTCACGTCCGGGCGGACGGCGAAGCAGTAATGACAAGGTACGATAAGCGGTGGCATGCTTACTCAGATCGTCATATACCACCAATACATCCTCGCCGTTCTCCATCCATTCCTCACCGATGGCACAGCCGGAATAAGGGGCAATATACTGTAAGGGTGCCAGATCACTTGCCGTGGAAACCACAACTGTGGTATAATTCATCGCACCATGCTCTTCCAAAGTCTTTACAATATTGGCAACGGTAGAAGCTTTCTGACCGATTGCCACATAGATACATTTAACATTCTGACCTTTTTGATTGATAATAGTGTCAATGGCAATGGCTGTCTTACCGGTCTGACGGTCCCCGATGATCAGCTCACGCTGTCCTCTTCCGATAGGGACCATGGAGTCGATGGCCTTGATACCGGTCTGCAGCGGGGTGTCTACGCTCTTTCTGGTAATAACACCACTTGCCACACGCTCTATTTGACGGTATTTGTCTGTAGCAACAGGCCCTTTGCCGTCTATGGGCTGACCCAGTGCATTCACAACTCTGCCAAGTAACGCGTCGCCTACAGGAACCTCAACCACACGTCCGGTAGTCTTTACGATATCCCCTTCATTGATATTCTTCTGGCTTCCCAAAAGAACCGCACCTACGTTATCTTCTTCCAGGTTCAGCACCATGCCATATACGCCGCCCGGGAACTCTAAAAGCTCACCTTGCATGGCATTTTCCAGTCCGTGTACACGCGCGATACCATCAGCCACCTGGATAACCGTACCTACATCGGACACATCCAGCTGCGCAGCATATCTTTTGATCTGCTCGCGGATCACGGAACTAATTTCTTCTGGTCTTAAATTCATGATTCTGTAGCCTTTCTTATAATTGATAGCCTATTTTACATAGACTCTGCTTCTTAGACTTAACATTCAGCCCAGCTGAATTTCTAATAACTGTCTGGTCAAATCATTTAGTTTACTGCGGATACTGCTATCCACCACTCTGTCTCCGATCCGAATGATCATCCCTCCGATGAGCCCCGGATCTACCTGATAATGCATCTCCATGGTACGATACGCTGTGGTCTCAAGAAGTCTTGCCTGCACCTGATCTTTTTGCTTTTCTGAAAGCTCTGCTGCTGTAGTCACATGAGCAATACCGATTTTCTGCACTTCTTTTACCTTATCAATGAAATACTGAAAAATCTCCTGGATCTCGCTATATCTTTCTTTCTGGACTACAATCTTCAAAAAGCCTGTAAGCTCCTGACTGGCTCTTCCTCCAAACGCCTGCTCTACCAGGTCAAGCTTCTCTTTCTTGGGAATCGCAGGGTGCAGCATCATCTTATCAAATTCCGGATTTTCTCTCAGAATCTTTAGGATCTCTTCCACCTCTTTCAGGTAAGAAAGCCCCCTATCTTCTTCCATAGCAATGGAAAACAGCGCTTCTCCATATGTCTTGGATACTAGCTTAGCCATGTGTTCTCACCCATTTCCTTCAGAGTCTCACTGATCAACTGATCCTGCACTTGCGTATCGATGGAAGCCGCCACCACTTTACCTGCCATGAAAGATGCCACTGTGACGATTTCCCTTTTCACATCATCTGCCAACTTCTGTTTTTCCAAAGCAGCCTCCGTGCGGGCTCTCTCCATGATCCGTGCAGCTTCTTCCTTCGCCTGAGCAATGATACGATTTTCATTGTCCAGGGCTCTGCGGCGGGCATCACTTAAGATGCTCTCTGCTTCCTGATTGATGCTTTTCAGTTTTCCTTCATATTCCGCCTTCAGATCCATGGCCTGATCCAGGTTCGCCTTGGCTTCATCAAGTTCCCCCTTGATCTTCTGCTTACGGTCATTAAGCATCTTACGTGCCGGATTGAACAGGAAGTAGCTCATGAGTGTGAACAGGATAAAGACTGCGATCAGCGTAAGCACAGAGTCTGCCAGAAGCTGCCAGTCAAGGCCAAACATTCTGTCATAAGTTGCGCCTCCGGTTAATAATATCATTTCCTGTCTCCTTTCCGGCATCTTACCACAACAGCGGTTTTACGAACAATAACAGGATCGCGATCAAAAGACCGTACAAACCGGTGGTCTCTGCTACTGCCTGACCCAGAAGCATGGTGGAAGTGATAGCAGACTTGGCACCAGGATTACGTCCTACTGCTGCTGCCGCATGTCCTGCCGCAATACCCTGTCCAACACCAGGTCCGATACCGGCAATTACTGCCAGACCTGCACCGATCGCGGAACAACCCAAAATAAAATTCTCATTAAAATCCATTGTAATATCCTCCTGATTATTAAAAATTAAGTATTAACTGTTACTCGGTTTCTCCAATAGAGTTATTGATATAAGTCATCGTCAGCATACAGAAAACGTATGTCTGAATGGCTCCGGAGAACAAATCAAAATACACATGCAGTGCTGCCGGCCATATCGTAGCAAACCACCCAAGCAGTCCGTATACCAACGTCATCATAATGGTTCCCGACAAAATATTGGCAAACAAACGCAAGGACAAGGAGATCGGCACTGCAATTTCACTGATCACATTGATCGGCAGCCATACAGGAAGCCATGGGGGCAGCGGCGAACACATATCTTTCCAGATATCCTTAGGCTTCTGATATTTAAACTGATTGTAATGGATCAATACAAATGTCAGCACACCCAACGGAAAGGTGACACCATAATCTGCTGTGGGCGGTCTAAGCCCTAACAGACCTGAAATATTACTAAACAGGATAAAGACAAAAACGGTGCCGATATAATTATAATATCTGGCAGCATTTTTCCCCATGGTCATGTCCACCATCCCATCCAGTTTTTCCACCATCAATTCTATTACATTCTGAAAACCGGAAGGCACCTCTGTTCCTTTTCGCATAACACGCCCTGCTACAATAGAAAAACCGATCAAAATGATCATTACGATCAGCAGACACACATGTGTCGTTGTTATCCACACTTCATGGCCAAAGAAATGATACTTAAATACGCCATGCACCATCACATCAATATCTGCGGATGCGGATAACAAAATTCCATGTTCCATACTCTCACCTCCCTTCGGCAGGCTATTCCTTTCCTCCTGCCTCTTCTCCATTCTCCATGTACAAATCCTCCTCAGGCTGATCCTCTTTCATGATCGCCATCGGTTCCGGATCCGTTTCATGGAAAAACCAATTTGTGAATTTATGAGTAAAGGGCTGTATCAGCGCCGATACCTTCAGACTCATATAACCCAAAAACACCACCAGCGGATTCATACTCTTTGTCATAATAATGATTAGCATAATCAGCACAATTAATACGTATCTGATCACATAACCCTTAAATATCATTTTGGCCGCCGCATCACCCTGATCAAGAGAGCTATCCAATGTCCTATACATGTGAATGGCTGACAACATAGCCAAAACAATACCAACCCAGAGACTCAAAGAATAATCCCACTGATCCGAAAATACTTTCACTCCTGCAAGAGCACAAATCACACCCGTCACTTGACATAAAAAACCAAAGCAAAGCATTCCCAGGTGCATTTCCAAAAGTGTTCTGTTTCTCTTTCTCAGAGCTTCTTTCCATCTCACCATTTACGCTGCACTTCCCTTGCTTTTTCTTTCTTCTTGTTCTTGTCCGGGGTACTATAGATACTCTTTGCCATGCGGTAAACATTCTGAGCGCCTGCAACAGCACCTACAATAAACAGTACAATAGTAAACCAGCCTGCTCCAAATTTTCTGTCAAGCCAAATCCCTAAGGCTGTCATCATCACAATGGGAACAACCATATTGATGCCAAACTGAAAGATCATGGTCAAAGATTGATATACGGTTCTGTCATAGGGTTTATCTTTCTTCATCCCAACTCCTTTCACGTGGTCATTTCAGAAGTAGCTTCAATAGATTTATAAAATAAATTATATCCAAAAAAGCTGAAATTGTCCAGATATATTAAAATACTAAAGATAAAATTTGTCTTAACTGCTTTTCTTTCCCTCCAAAAGTGAATATTTGAGAAATATTATGCTCTTGTCTTTATCCCGCCAAACTAGTAGTATAAATATATAATTTCATTTCAGCCACTCGAAGATCAAGCACATGCAGACATAGCCCCTGTCGGAAAGAGGTACTTATGATTACCCGCGATCATCTGAAAATCTACCGCAAACGCTTCATCCCCTCTGAATGCATTCTGTTAAAGGATGATATCATCATCTGTCAAAACGAAGACACCATTATCACCAAATGGAATACCTTAAATCCCAAAACTGCCTTTCAGTACGGCTCTTCCTGCTATTTTCTGAAGAAAGGCTGGAAGGTCAGCAAATATTACCGTGCAGACGGCACATTGGTATGCTGGTATTGCGATATTGTAGATTATGAGTACGATGCAGATGCACATACACTGACAGTCACAGACCTATTGGCAGATGTGATCCTTTATCCTGATGGACGCTTGCAAGTGGTAGACTTGGATGAGCTTGCAGATTTACTGGAACAAGGAATCCTGACAGCAGAACAAATCAGCAGATCGCTCAGGAAAGTGAACGATCTGCTGTCAATGGTGTATCAGGATCAATTTAATCAGTTGCAGGCACCGTTAGAATCTCTCGGTTTATAAAAATGCCCCCATGCGCGTCCCTGAAAGGCGCGCATCTTTCTTTTACAAAGACTCTAAGCAAACAGCCCCACACAGATTGGTATGCTGATGCAGGCAAGAACACTGGAAATAAAGGCAAGTCCTGCCCCAATCTCGCAATTTTCTCCCACCAGTTTCGGAAATACAATGGTGTTCATGCCACAAGGCATGGCGTAAAGCAAAATCGTCAATAATCCCTCCTGTGGCCCCACCAATTGCCGTACTGCAAATGCCAAAACACAAGGAATCACGATGAGGCGCAGCAGTGTAACCATATAATATTTCACATTAAAAAGCAGCACTCTCAGTTGGAATTCTGATATCGTCATGCCGGCCAGGATCATGCTCACCGGAGCCATACACGCAGCCGACTTGGTGATCACAGCCTCTGCCACACCGGGAATTTTTATTCCCGCAAGGCCCACCACACCCCCTAAGGCTATAGCGATTAAATTGGGCTGCAATAACTTTTTCCAGGTAAACTTCCGGTTGGTCAGCATACTAAAGCCGATGGTATATGTATAGAGCATCACAGGCAAGGCAAATATCATCATGTTCAGAAGCATCTCACTGCCAAAGAGCCCTTAGGATCGCTTCAGTCATGCATTCGTCTTAAGACTTAGCGGGGAAAGCAGGTACGATTTTGAGGATCTGACACTTCCCCACAAAGCCGGAGAGATGCTTTTTATTCCCAAGGAAGCCAGCTACCTAGTAAAGCGCATCACCGATGATGAGGGCCGGTATGTGTTGATCAATTTTAACGCCTGTGTCCCGGATCCTGCTCCGCGGATCTATCCCCTCAGCAACTTCATGGATATCAACCATGTAGGCAGCAGGCTCGCAAAAAAGTGGCTCTTTCGAACCACCTTTGATGTCTATCAATGTACCTCT
>JAZSFW010000175.1:0-4167 GCA_045532445.1 Acetatifactor sp.
TACGCACACTGCTTGTGATAACTGCCGATCATGCATCCCATTCAAAGCGACAAAAGATTTTGCCCCAGCCCGGGATGAAAACTATAATAAACAGATTATCAGGTTTAGAGTCTATATAGCAAATATTTTACTTTTACTACTCTTATTGACCGTTTCACAAGTTATATGTGCATCCGATGCACCGATTTACAGTAACCAACTTATAAAATTTGAGCTTTTAACTCAATCAATAAGGCAACGGAAGTTGCCGCTCGGCAGTTGACCTGCTGTCCGCATGCATTAACCTGTATCAGGAGCATCCTTTAGGGTACAGGTGGTCGAAAATATTTACATGGAAGACTCTTTTTATCTGTTTTCCATCAATTCACACTATAGCACATACAATGGGATTTCGTCAATTACTTTTTTACATTTAGAACGAAAAAGTTGAGGAAAGGTATTTCCTATTGGATTGGGGTGTGGTATACTAGACGCAAGAAGGACAGGAGGGAAAACTAATGAAGAAGAAAGACGCTTATGTTGCATATGTATCCACCTACACGATGGGTGATAATCATGGTATCCGCGTGTATGATGTGGATCTGGAGCAGGGCAGATTTAAAGAAAAAGGTAAAGTAGAGATCAGGAATTCTTCTTATATTTGTGTTTCTCATAACAGGAAGTATTTGTACTCTATTACGGATTTCGGTGTAGATGCTTATCGTATTTTGGCAGATGGCACTTTGGAATTGATCAATTTTGCCTCCATCAATGGTATGAGAGGGTGTTATGTTTCAACAGATTATACAGACAGATATCTGTTTGTGGCAGGGTATCATGATGGGAAGCTCACTGTGCTTGCGCTTGGGGAAGATGGCTCAGTGGGGAAGATCACAGATGAGATTTTTCACAAGGGAATGGGAAGTGCAGTAGAAAGGAATTTCCGTCCGCATATCAATTGTGCCAGAATGACCCATGACAATAAATATCTGCTGGTGGCTGACCAGGGAATGGACCATATCAATGTCTATCGTTTTTATCCGGAGTGGGGCACAGTAAAGCTGGTGGATGTTTTGCGCAGTGATCTGGAATCAGCTCCGAGGCATATTAAGATTTCAAAGGATGGACGGTTTATTTATATTGTACATGAATGGAAGTGCTATATTGATGTCTACAGTTATGAAGACCATGAGGAAGAACCGCACTTTGAAAAGATCCAGACAATTGCTACGACAGACTATAGCAGCTCTGACGCTGCCAGTGCCTTGAGCTTTTCTGATGATTATAAGTATCTGGTCAGCTCTAATGCGGGAGGGAACACGGTGGTTGTCTATGATGTTAATATGGAAGATGGCACTCTTGTCCAAAACTTCTGTTTGCCCATCAGTGGAGAATACCCTAAGGATGTGGAGCTGTTCCCAGGAAGTGAGTTTTTGGTATCCTTAAATCATGAATCCAATACGATGACTTTCTTTAAGGTGAACACAGAGGCACATACGCTCATTATGATCGGACCGGAGATTGCGGTGCAGCAGCCCAATTGTATTGTGTTTTATAAGCTTCCGGAATGATCTGTATACAAAATCCCTGCAAGGAACCAAGTGTTTCGTGCAGGGGTTATTTTTTTCGGTTCACTTTACTCGCTGTCTGGACAATAAAATGTTTTTAAGGAGTCGAGCCGGGCTGACATGTTTAACATCATGGCATCCAGGATGGTAATGGCAGCCATACATTCCATGACCACGACAGCCCTGGGAACGATGATGGGATCATGACGCCCCTTGATATTCAGATCAATTTCCTCACCGGTCTGGGTGACGGTCTGCTGGGTCTGGAAAATAGACGGCGTGGGCTTTACGTGAGCGCGGATAAGGACAGGGCTTCCGTCGCTGATGCCGCCAAGGATACCGCCGGCGTGGTTGGTGATCTTTTCTATCTGACCATCCTTTAAGCGGAACGGGTCATTGTTTTGGCTTCCTTTACGGGATGATACCGCTGTGCCGTCACCAATCTCCACTGCTTTTACAGCACCGATGGACATCATTGCTTTGGCTAAATTGGCATCCAGTTTTTCAAAGACAGGATCACCGACGCCGGCAGGGAGTCCTTTGATAACACACTCCATTAAGCCGCCGGAGGAATCGCAGCTTTCTCTGGTCTTTTGCAGGTATTCCATGGCCAAATCGTTGGCCTGCCTGTCCGGCATGGCAGTGGGGGTGGTTAGGATGGCATCTTTGTCAAAACGGCTGTCATCAATTGTGATTGGTCCGATACTGCGGGTGTAGGCGCAAATTTCGATTCCCAGCTGTTTCAAGAGCTTGGCTGCCACAGCGCCTGCGGCCACGCGGCCAATGGTCTCTCGCCCGGAGGAGCGTCCGCCTCCTCGGTAGTCACGAAAACCGTATTTGGCGTCAAAAGTATAGTCTGCATGTCCGGGACGGTAGCAGGTGGCAATATTGCTGTAGTCGCCGGAAATCTGCGAAGTGTTGCGAACCATCAAGGAAATGGGAGTCCCCGTGGTTTTGCCCTCAAAGATACCGGAGAGGATTTCCACTTCATCCCCTTCTTTGCGCTGGGTAGTGATGCTGCTTGTGCCGGGTTTGCGGCGGTTCAGATATTGTTGGATGTCTGCTTCGCAAAGAGGGAGTCCTGCCGGACAGCCGTCGATGACTACGCCAAGGGCTTTTCCGTGGGATTCTCCCCAAGTGGTGATTCGAAAAATAGTTCCAAATGTGGATCCGGCCATAAGTACCTCCGTCTTATGATTAATCTATGTTTCTGAAAATGGATTTGTTTTATAGAAGATTATATAGAAAGTAATTGAAAATGGCAATCCTTATTTTTCAAAATCTTGATTTTTCATCCTTTATCCAATATAATATAGTCAGGATTATGGGAAAAGCCGTATCAAACCAGGCTTGACCGAATTGGATAATAGTATAGGAGAAGTGAGATTTATGTATAAATTATTAAAGCAAGAGGGGCGTGCAAAGCGCGGAGAACTACACACGGTGCATGGGGTGATCCAGACGCCGGTGTTTATGAATGTTGGAACGGTTGCAGCAATCAAGGGCGCCGTGGCTACTTCGGATCTGGAGCAGATCAAGACACAGGTGGAGCTGTCTAACACGTACCACTTGCATGTGCGTCCGGGTGATCGCCTGATCAAGCAGCTTGGAGGGCTTCATAAGTTTATGTCCTGGGACAAGCCTATTCTTACGGATTCCGGCGGATTTCAGGTGTTTTCCCTTGCGGGACTAAGAAAGATCAAAGAGGAAGGCGTGTATTTTAATTCCCATATTGACGGAAGAAAGATATTCATGGGGCCGGAAGAGAGTATGCAGATTCAGTCCAATCTTGCCTCTACCATTGCCATGGCTTTTGATGAGTGTGCCCCCAGTAAGGCAGACCGCAAATATGTGCAGGCATCCGTTGAGCGTACCACCAGATGGCTGGAGCGCTGTAAACGGGAGATGGCAAGGTTGAACAGCTTAGAAGATACCATCAATCGGAATCAGATGCTGTTTGGGATTAACCAGGGTGCTATTTTTGACGATATTCGAATTGAACATGCCAAAATTATTCGTGAGATGGATCTGGACGGTTATGCAGTGGGCGGTCTGGCAGTGGGAGAGAGCCATGAAGAAATGTATCATATTTTGGATGAAGTGGTGCCTTACCTTCCCAAAGAAAAGCCTACCTACCTGATGGGCGTAGGTACGCCGGCCAATATCCTGGAAGGTGTAGAGCGCGGTGTGGATTTCTTCGATTGTGTTTATCCCACCAGAAACGGCCGTCACGGTCATCTGTATACCAACCATGGCAAGATCAATCTGTTTAATGCAAAATATGAACTGGACGACAGACCCATTGAAGAAGGCTGTCAGTGTCCGGCTTGTAAGCGCTATTCCCGGGCTTATATCCGCCATCTGTTAAAAGCCAAAGAAATGTTGGGCATGCGCCTTTGTGTCCTCCATAATCTGTATTTTTACAATACCATGATGGAAGAGATCCGGGATGCGCTGGATGCGGGGGAATTCGCCGCATACAAAAAGCGGAAGCTGGAGAATATGGCTACCCCACAGGATTAAGGGATCGCCGTCATAAATGGTTCTGTAAGTTCTTGGCAGGCAGTTTGCGGCAGGGTAAGACAGCAGTGTTTTTTTTGCAATTGCAAGAGGATAAGGG
>JAZSFW010000039.1:0-4764 GCA_045532445.1 Acetatifactor sp.
CCTCCCCGCCTTCCCTCCATTCCCCCGCTGCTCTATTGCAATCTATCAATGCCTTTTAGCAAAATCCTGCAAACTCCACAGACTTATTCAAACTTATACAGACATATACTACTTTCATAATGATATAGCAAGCGTACATTGCCCTTATATGTCCCTGCTATTATTCTAATGCTTCCAATTTCCCCTATTATATATACTTTCCCAAGCTTCAGTCGCCCCTTTGCCAGGCAACAGCCCGTGGATGGATTGTAGGGGGCTTGGATTTTGCGGGGCTTTGGATGATGGTTTGTGAGTTGGGACTGAGGCTTTGAGGGGCGACATCTGCGAGTCGATTAGAGTTACTTAGAGAAAACAGTTGGACAAAATAGATGTGTTAGAGCACAAAATGTCAACATGTTTGAGCGCGCTTTGCGCGTGAGTTTTGACATTTTGTGCTCTGCCCTTAACTTCTATTTTGTTCAACTGTTTTCTCTTAGTAACTCTTATCGGCTTGCAACTGCGCCCCCAAAAGCCTCAGTTCCAACCCACAAACCATCATCCAAAGCCCCGCAAAATCCAAGCCCCCCACAATCCATCCACGGGCGTCCCCCGTCCTTAAAACGGGCCGCCAGAAGCCTTGGTCATGGCGTTACCTGCGGTTTGCCCGCTTGATTTCTTCAACCTCTTCGAACACCACATCATTAAGCACCTTGATGTAAGTTCCCTTCATACCGGAGGAACGGGACTCAATGACACCGGCACTCTCAAACTTGCGCAGTGCATTGACAATGACTGATCTGGTAATACCCACGCGGTCTGCGATCTTACTGGCTACCAGGATGCCCTCCATTCCATTGAGTTCATCAAAGATGTGGGTAATGGCTTCCAGCTCAGAGAAAGACAAGGTACTGATGGCGGATTTCACAACAGCCACCTTGCGGTTTTCCTCAGCACTTTCCTCGTTTACTGCGCGAAGCATTTCAAGACCCACTACGGTACTTCCATATTCGCACAGAATGATATCGTCTATGTCATACTGTTTGAAGCATTTGTAAATGAACAGGGTGCCCAGTCTTTCACCGGCTATTTCAATGGGACAGATAATAGCCTGGAACTTGTTGATGTCGATCGTCTCAAAGCCTAATGTCTGCAGATTTACGTTCTCCTTGGTAGAAAGAACTGCAAGAAGACGCTCATTTAACATTCCATCAATAAAGCCGCCTACATTTTCTTCCAAGAGCTCCCCAATCGAATCGATCCCTTCCGACTTGCCCACGCCAAGCACTTTACCCTTTCGGCTGATTACCAGTACGTTGGAATTGAGAATCTCTCTCATAACTTTGCAGATATCATTAAAAACCACTTTACTGGAATTGTTATTGTGCAATAGTTTACCGATTTTCCTTGTCTTATCCAATAACTGCACGCTGCTCATATGCATTCCTCCTATTATCGACATAGTAATAGCCGTTTACCCAGCTTCATGGTATTATCTTACCACAAATAAATTCAGATTACAATGCATATTTTGCTAATTTTTTCATGTTTAATTTAATTTATCCGACAATTCTGACACTAAGAGAAATCTTCTGTTTATTTCGGCCATTAGGACTCTACTTTTTTTGTTCTTCCTCAGCTGTAACAGCATATCCACACTGTTCATCCATGCATACAAACTTATTTCCTTTTTCCAGGAGCAGACTGCCACACTGGGGACACTTTTTCGCAGAGGGCTTTTGCCATACCATGAAATCACAATCCGGATTATCGATACAGCCATAGTACTTTCTGCCCTTCTTGGTCTTCTTGACCACAATATCCTTACCACACTTAGGACAGGATACTCCTGTTTTTTCAAAATAAGGCTTCGTATTTCTGCATTCCGGGAAACCGGGACAGGCAAGGAAACGGCCGTGGGGACCATATTTGATCACCAATCTTCTTCCACACAGCTCACAATCTTCATCAGACTCTTCATCCGCAATGGTCACATGCTCCAATTCCTTTTCTGCGTTTCTTACAGCTTCCTCCAGATCAGGATAGAAATTGGAGACCAAGGTCTTCCAGTTAACAGTCCCCTCTTCTACCGCATCTAACATGGATTCCATAGTAGCCGTGAAGTTCACATCCACAATAGCTGGAAACGCTTCCTTCATCATATTGTTGACCACTTCTCCAAGTTCCGTCACATAGAGATTCTTTTTTTCTTTGACCACATATCGGCGAGCCAATATGGTCGTAATCGTAGGGGCATAGGTACTGGGACGTCCAATTCCCAGCTCCTCCAGCGCGCGCACAAGGGTTGCCTCTGTATAATGTGCAGGAGGCTGTGTAAAATGCTGTCTGGGATCAAATGAAACAAACTCCAGGCGGCTATCCGGCTTCACTTCACCGAACAGGCGATTTTCCTCCTCCTTGTCATCCTCCTGAACATAAACACTCATAAAGCCCTCAAAAGTGCACTTGGAGGCAGACACATGAAAAGCATGCTCCCCCGCTTCAATGTTTACAGAAGTGGTTTCATACTGTGCCGGCGTCATGCAGCTTGCCGTAAAGCGTTTCCAGATCAATTGATATAACCGGAACAAATCTCGCGGGAGCTCATCCTTTATCTCCATGGGTGTTCTGGAAAGCTCTGTTGGACGGATGGCTTCGTGGGCATCCTGAATCTTCTGACCATTCTTCTTATCTGCCATCGCTTCCGCGGCATATTGCTTCCCATAATGGGATGTGATATATTCCCGGGCCATTTTTTCTGCTTCTTCTGACACACGGGTAGAATCGGTACGAAGATACGTGATCAGACCCACGGTACCTTCTCCTTTAATGTCAACCCCTTCATATAACTGCTGCGCCAAACGCATGGTTTTTTGCGTGGAAAAATTCAGCACCTTGCTGGCTTCCTGCTGCAGCGTAGATGTGGTAAAGGGCAAGGGTGCCTTCTTGGATCGTTCCCCCTTCTTTACCTCTTCCACACGATACTCTGCCCCTTCAAGGGACTTCATAATCTCATCCGCTTCTGCCTTACTGCCAATGACTTTTTTGCCATCTTTCGTCCCATAGTATTTGGCTGTTAACGGTTTTTTCTCCCCATTGACCTTAAGATTCACGTCCAGGGACCAGCATTCCTCCGGAATAAAAGCGTCAATCTCATCCTCTCTGTCGCATATGATGCGAAGTGCCACAGACTGGACTCTTCCGGCGCTCAAACCTCTCTTAACCTTTGCCCAAAGCAGGGGAGAAATCCGATAACCCACCATACGGTCCAACACTCTTCTTGCCTGCTGCGCATCCACAAGATCCATGTCAATCTCCCGGGCATTCTTCAACGACTCTTTCACTGCATTCTTTGTAATCTCGTTAAAGGTAATGCGGTATACCTTCTTATTTTCCAATTTCAGGGCATACAACAGATGCCATGAGATCGCTTCTCCCTCACGGTCAGGGTCTGTCGCAAGATAGATCTTGTCTGCCTTCTTTACCTCCTTGCGAAGGGCCGCCAAAATATCGCCTTTTCCTCTGATGGTTATATACTTAGGTTCATAATCATGCTCTACATCGATTCCCAACTGGCTTTTGGGCAGATCTCTGACATGTCCATTACTGGCTGCCACCTGATAATTGGCGCCCAAAAACTTTTTTATTGTCTTCACCTTAGCCGGTGACTCTACGATAACTAAATACTTTGCCATTTGATGTCCCCCAGTCCTTGCTGCTAACTGTAATCGTGAATCACTATACACTAAAAAATTTTATCGCGCAAGTTAAATTTTTATTCCTTAAGAAAAATTTATATTTTACCACAATATATATAGAAGAAAACCAAAAATGGGACGTATCAAACGCCCCATTTACGTTACACCTCAGCCTCTTTTGCATCCTCGCTTACAGCCGCTTCCTCAAAAAAATCCTCAGCATCTTCTGCTTCTGTCATATCACGCACTTCTTCTGCCACCACTTCTGTAGGCACCTCCTGCGGTACGGCAGTGCCACACTTAGAACAGAACAGATCTTCACCTGACACCTCATTGCCACAGTTCTCGCAGAGCTTGACACCTTTTATCTTGCGGATCTCACTCTTCAAACGCTCAATTTCCTCATAAGCTGCATCTACCAGCTTAAATCTCTCCTCGAGACCATTGTCACATGCATCTTCTCTATTCTCGTATACAAAACGTCCAATCTCTTTGTAATACTTTTCAATCAGACTCTCCTGTGCAGAAACTTTGCCGGTCAGACTGGTGACTTCTGCGATTTCTTTCGCTTTATTTGCTACTTCCTTACTCTTAGTGGTGATCACTTCATTCAACTTGCCAAAAAATTCCATATCACGAATCTCCTTTCGGTACCTTATAAGGTGATTATACTCTTTCCATTTTCATTATACAATAAATTTTCTCTTAAGTTTTTACAAAAAAACCCTCAAAACCATCAATCAGGCTTTAAGGATTCCGTAAACCACGCTATTCATAATAGCAACAGCTGATAGGGGAATCGAACCCCTGTTTCCGCCGTGA
Source organism: Acetatifactor sp. (assembly GCA_045532445.1). Taxonomy (GTDB): domain Bacteria; phylum Bacillota; class Clostridia; order Lachnospirales; family Lachnospiraceae; genus Acetatifactor. Next base: position 4,497 of record JAZSFW010000039.1, read on the forward strand.
GAGGGCGGCGTCTTGACCGCTTGACCAATCAGCCATCTGCAACCACATAAGTGGTACTTGCATATAATAATACATCTTAAGAAAAATTGCAAGCATTTTTTCTATTTTTTTTATTTTTTTCAAAAATAGTGAAGTGAAAAGTTTACTTCCACTTTGAAGGGGGCAAAGTAGACGTTAGTCTTTCACAAACTTCCACTTCCCTAAATGTGGCATTTAGTCTTACACTTATAGTACCTGACAGCTACTGGAAAGGCAGGTACCTAATGAG